>CACZQV010000065.1 GCA_902783435.1 uncultured Erysipelotrichaceae bacterium
CCCATCCGGACTTGAACCGGAACTCTATTGCTAGAAGCAGATTTTGAGTCTGCCGCGTCTACCAATTCCGCCATGGGAGCAAGGTACGAAAAAATTATATCATACCTATTTTTATACTTCAACTTCTTCTTCATCTATTTCCATATATTTTGAAGTATATAAATCACTATTTTCGTCTTCTTCCTCTTCTGCTTCTTCTATGAAAGACTCAATATCAGGTAAATCTTCAATAGAACTAAGTCCAAAATAATCTAAAAACTCATTAGTTGTTTCATATAAAATAGGACGTCCAGGTAAATCACTTCTACCACTTTCTTTAATAAATCCTTTCGCAACTAATTTACGAATAATAGAAACAGAACCAACTCCACGTATATTATCAACTTGCATTCTAGTAATTGGTTCATTATATGCGATAATTGCTAAAGTCTCAAGTGCTGCTTGAGATAAAGTATTAGTAGCTGGATTTTCAATTAACTTTTGATAATATTCCTTATGTTCAAACTTAGTAGTTAATTTAAACCTATTACCTAAAAAATCTATTCTAAGACCTCTATTCTCATCTTCATAATCTTTCTTTAATTCCATAATTAAACTTCTAGAAGCTTCTTCATCTATATCTAAAACATCTTCTATTTGATCAAGAGTTAATCCATCTTCACCAACTACAAATAAAAGACCTTCAAGTACTGCTTTATTCACCCTTACACACCTCACATATTATGTCATCAAAATTATCTTTTTGAGTAATTTTTAATTCTTTCTTCTTAGCCATTTCAAGTATCGCTAAAAAAGTTGCTACTACATATTCTTTACTAACAATAGGAAACAATTCAAAGAAAGATACTTTCTTTTTTTCTTTTAATATTCTCTTAATATCATGTCTTCTAGAAGAAACACTAATTTCATTAATAGTTACCTTAGTATTTAAAGGTTTATTAGCTAACTTTCTTTGATAATACTTTTGAAATGCACTTAATAAATCATCTAAAGTAACATCTGAATTAATTTCAGTAGTCTCTTCTACATAATTATTTATATTTTCAGGAATCTTAGTATAAATATCACGTCTTATTAATTCCTTTTCTTTTAACACACTAGTAATATCTTTATATGCTTGATATTCTAATAACCTATTAACAAGTTCTTCTCTAGGATCAATTTCTTCTTCATCTTCATCTAATTTGTTACTTGGAAGTAATAACTTAGATTTAATTTCTATAAGTTCAGAAGCAAGTACTAAATATTCAGAAGATACTTCTAAGTTCATCTTTTCTTGCTTATCTAAAAAATCTATATATTGTTGAGTAATAACTTCAATTTTAATATCCATTATATCCATCTTAGATTCTTTTATTAAATGTAATAATAAATCAAGTGGACCTTCAAAGTCATTAATTTTAAATTCCATATCCATCTTATCACTTCCGAACTATAAAAATTATACCATAAAAATTATTTTTTATTCAACTCTTTCAAACTTCTATTTGGTGTAGGTAACTCTTCAGGCATAGTACCACCAATTTCTTTAATAGCATTTCTTACTTTCACACCTACTTCATAATGAGTATCTGTAGCTTTTTTCTCACTTTTTTCTTCTTGTTTTTGAAGTAAATCATCAGTTTGAGTAATTCTAAATATATTAGCTCCTAACTCTACACTACCCATATTATCAAGTATATCTTCTCTATATCTAAGTCCTTTACGTTTTGCTATATCATCTGCAGTTTCTCCATTATATAATCCTCTATATCCAGCATTAGTAAATTTATCAAAATTCTTAACACCCTTCTTTGAAGCTATCTTATTTAATGATTTATTACTTTCCCTAACTTGTTTTCTTCGATATAGTCTTTTTTCATTTTCAGTTAACTCACTATAATCTTTCTCACTTATTTCCTGTAATCTAGTTTTAACTGCAAAATAAGTTTGAGCTAAAGCTATTACTTCTTTTCTAGAATCACCATTCATCGCAATTAAATAACAAGCATATCTACTTAGTTTATAATCATTAATTTGTCTTTCACCACCGTTTACATTTTTTGACAATTTGCCGACATTGGCAAATTGTATATTAATGTCAATTTCACTGCTTCTACAAACTTCTTTTGCTCTTTCAATTACTTCATTAAATCTTCTCCATTGTGAATATCCTAACACCTTCTGTAATTCACGTGCTAACCAGTACTCCCTCCCTTCTTCATCTACATGTTTAATACTTTCAAATATAGTATCATTTAAATCTTCTAAATTCATAAACTCCTCCTTTGCTGAACCACTATACAACAAAAGAAAAATACCTGCAAACCATGAAAAATATCAATTTAAACAAAAAAACTAAGAAAATTTATTTTTTCTCTTAGTCAATTTTTAAAATTTATTATCATTTTTAATTTAAAAATACAAAATTAACAAAATATTATTATAACTTTTATAAAGATAGAAAGATTGTTCTTTCAAGTGTTATCATTAGAAATTTTGGTGTACGCAATGCATACCAATATCTTCTCCTATAACACAGGTATTTTTGTAAGTTAATTGAAATGGTTCTGTTGGTGAATATCCATTTTCTACAATTGCAATACTAGCTGAACTACCTGTCATTCCAATAAGGATCACATCTGTATTAGGTATATAGGCAACCATCATTTGATAAACAGGTATAGTTTCTGCTAGAGCAGTATTTGGTTTCCAACATGTAGTTTTATTACTGCTAGAATCTTTATAGCAAACGTAACCTTTACTTATTTTATTATTGCTATCCAATTGCATAGCTATAAAATAGTTTTTTCCTGTTTCTTGAATTAATTCATTATAATCTGTTTTATAATTTGTTGATTGTAATGTTGTTGGTTCATGAGTTGCAGTTGTTTTAGCAGTACAACTATGAGTACATGATTCATATTCTATTACATGTGTTCCAGTATTGTACCACCAAGTATGAGGTAAACTTTCTAACAACATATTATTATTATAAGATGTTTCATATTCATTTTGTTCTTCTTCTGTAGAACCAGTGTTTTGATATACATATGAACTGGTATATACAGGATAAGCATACACACATGAACTACTAGGACATGGTGGTTTTACTGCATTACTGTCTGCTTGTTTATAATCTCCTTTAAATTTAAATACTACTGTTGTATCTCCACTACTTGGTAAATCTGATGCATTTATGTCTTGTCTAAATTCTATTCTTACTACTATTTTTTCTGAAGTGTTTTTTGCAATCAAATGATTCGGTTCAATTATTGCGCCACTTTCATAATATGTTACTGTACTTGTTAAATAACCTGGTAGAGTTATTTCTGTTGTACCATTTGAAGAATATACTTTGTTTGATACATCTTCTACCATGGCATCAATAGTTCCATCATTTACCATATCTACAGTAAATTCAAAGAAATCACCTGGTTTTGTAAAATTAATTGTATAAGACATTTCTGTTGTAGTGGCGTCATCACTTGTAGGTGCTGGATTTGCTGTTACACTTCCTTCTGTAATACTTACATTTTCAAAATGTACGTCCCAAGAAGTTTTCGCAACATTTACTGTTCCATCTATTTTTAAATTAGCAGCTAAGGCTGCAAATCCTATTCCTAATAATAATATTAATATTAAAGCTAGAAGTCTTATATTTTGTTTTTTATTTCTTTTCATATTAGTCCTCCTATTATAAGTAAAGTATATCATAAAGATATTTTTTTTCAATTGTTTTTTACTATCTACTTAGTTATAATATATCTAGGTGAAATTATGAAAAGATTTAATGAATTAGATGAGGGATTTATCTGTGAACATTGTGGAAAAGAAGTTACACCACTTGGATATACATCTAGAGATCACTGTCCATACTGCCTATATTCAAAACATGTAGACATTAATCCTGGAGATAGAGAAAATACTTGTAGAGGGTTATTAAAACCTATAGGTATAGAAAAATATAAAGATACTTATAAAATACTTTATAAATGTGAAAAGTGTCATCAAGATCATAAAAATATTATCGCTAAAGATGATGATATGAATGAAATTATTAACATATCAAATATACAATAAAAAATAATCCACAAATATTGTGGATTATTTTATTTTATATATTTATATTACATTTGTCTTGGATTAAAAGTTACATTACTTGTATCTTCTTGTAACATACGATTTAATTCTTTTGCATCATTTGTATTTACAGTTGATATATCATAATTTGTTTCTTCAAATAATTTAAGATACCATTCTTTATTATACCAACAACTAGGTTTATTTACCTTTTCATCATAATACTTGTAAATTTTTCCTTCAACATTAAATTCTGGCATCGTTATAAAATAAGGTATTGCATCTATTACTATATTACTATCTAATTCTCCACTATCATCAAGTATTATCCCTAAAGTTTCTGATGATGATCTATCACTTCTAGGATTAAAATAAGATTGATATAATGATTCCTTATCAAATGTTTTTACACCCATATTTTTTAATGCATTTTTAGTTTCATTAAGTATAGATTTATATATTGAATAATCACTAAATTCTTCTTTTTTTAATGATACACGCATCTTTGTATTTAACTCGTGAGCTAATTTTATTATATAAGAAAATGAAAATGAATCACGAAAATCAAAACCAAAATTAGGTGCCCTTCTAAAATCATATTTTTCTTCAGGATTATAATCCATAGCTTTCCTTAAATCATTAGCTTTAATTAAATTTAAAGTAATCTTTAAATTTTCAATTTTTTCATTACTACTTAATTTAACCATATTTTCTTCAATAAATTTAACTAATTTTATCATCTCATCACAATAAACTTTTTTCATATTAGTAAGTTCTGAAAGACTATATTCTTTTATAGGTATAGGTCTATTTGTTTCAGAAATAACTAAATTTTCTAACTCTTCTAACTTTACCATATATACCTCCAATATTTATTATATCACATTATTTTATTTTAACTGCATGAACTACTTTTCTATTTTTATTATCTTTAGTACAAGTAGATAAAGTAATTATTTTACTATTCTTATCTAACTCTACATCAAAATTAAATTTACTTCTAGATTTTAAAGTATTAAGAAATTCTAAATACTCTTCATAAACATTATTTTGTAAATAATAAGTTTCTGGACTACTCTCATAAACTGAGAATACTTTATAAACATATTTTTTCTTTCTATTTCTAACTACTATTAAATGATTAGATTCCTTAAACCATTTATCAGTAAATAAATTATCTAAACTACCAAAAGCAGTTTTATTAGCTAAATTATGTCCATAAATAATAGTATTATCATCACTCAATTTAGAATCATTTCTATAATCCATAAATACCCAACCACTAGTCTTTAAATTACCATTAATATCATGATCTAAATAAAAACTATTATCCTTACCCTTAACCACAGGATAATTAATATTAGTACCATCTACCATTAACCATAAAACAACATTTTTATTTAATTCACTAAACTTAATACTATTAATATCCATACTAGAATAACTCTTATATAAATTAATATAATGAATATTTTTCTTATTACTCTTTTCTCCACTTAATACTTTACTATCTACATGTTTAACTTCATTATCATTATAAAAATATGTATAAGCACAAGCAAAAAATAAAAATATAAGTATTAATAAAAGTATAGCTACTGTATCTTCTTGTTTTTCTTTAAAAAATTTCTTTAAACTATTAAATATCTTAATAGGAAATATTTTATATAATATAGAGGCTAATAAATAAAAATAAAAAAAGAATCCTTTAGATATAATTAAACATATATAATAAAATCCTAATTCAGTAGTATTAAATATATATGATAATAATTTCATTTCTTATTAACTTCTTTATTTTTATTTTGTATATGTTCTACTATTAAAACAATATTACCTGTAATAAAAGATATTAATAAAACTAATCCAAATATAATATATATAGTATACATACATCCACCTCTATATTAATTATAAACTAATCTTTAGGTTTAAACAATAAAGTAAATAAAAATGAAAAAATAATTGCGGAAGTAATCCCTACTGCAGTCATATCAAACATACCAAATAGTATTCCAAATATACCATGTTTACTAGTAGAAGCTAAAGCTCCATGTATTAAAGAATGTCCAAATGAAGTTATTGGTAAAAGAGCTCCTCCACCAACTAATTCAATTATCTTATCATATATACTAAAAGTATCTAGAAAAGCTCCAAATACCACTAACATAGATGTAATATGACCTACTGTTAACTTACTATTATCAAGTATTATTTGAGCTATCATACAAATAAATCCACAAAATATAAATGAATTTATAAGTAACATTAAACCACCTCCAAACTAACTGCATGACATATAGAATTAATATTTTCTTTTTGATAAATACTAATTGGAGAAAATAAAGCTCCAGTAGCTAAAAATAAAACACGTCTTAATTTTTTCTTTTTCATCATATCAAAGATATAAGAATAAACTACTAATGGAGAACATACTACTCCACTACCACCTGCATTTATTTCATCAGTATCCAAATCATATAATATAGTTCCACAGTCATTATAATTATTAAGAGTAATTCCATATCTATCTACTAAATAATCTTTAACTATTTCTTTACCATATATTCCTAAATCACCAGTTAGAATTAAATCATAATATTCTGGTGTTCTTTTAGTTTCTTCAAAATGTTTAACTAAAGTAGAAATTGCTGAAGGAGCCATAACTCTTCCCATGTCATTTGGATCATTTTGACTATAATCAACTATCTCCCCCAAAGTAGCACATTCTACTCTCACTTTGCTTTTTTCTCTACTTAAAAAACAACTAGCTGCCCCAGTAGAAGTAAAAGTAGAACTCTTCTTTCTAATATTTCCATATTCAATAGGATATCTATATTGTCTTTCACTAGTCATGTTATGACTTGATACTACACATAAAGCATTATTAATAGCTTTACTCTCTATAAAATTAGATGCAATAATTAACTCTAATACACTTCCACTACAAGCACCATATACTCCTATAAAACCTTTCCCAACACTATAACATCCATAAGTAGAAGCAGTTATTTGATTCATTAAATCACTACCAAGTACTAAATCTATATCAGTTTTAACCATACCTATCTTTTTTAATAATAAACTTAAACTATCCCTAACTAATTTTATTTCTCCCTTTTCAAAACTTTTTTCACCTATATATAAGTCATCATAAGTCTTATCAAAATAATCACGTAAAGGTCCATTCTTTTCATAAGGACCTACTACAGTAGAAGTATCTTTTAAATAAACATTCTTATAACTAAAGGTCATTATACCCCTCCTATCAAATAACGAATTAATCCAAAAACAAAAGCCGAAACTATTCCATATAAAATTACACTACCTGTAAGTTTAAACATATTAGAACCAATTCCATATATTAATCCTTCCCTCTTACAATCTAAACTACTACTAGTCATAGAAGAAGCAAAACCAGTTATTGGTATTAATAAACCACATTTAAATATAGAAACTAACTTATCAAAGAAACCTAATGCAGTACATAAACTACCTAAAAATATAAATATAACTATCATATAAGTAGAAGCATCTACTCTACTTATTCCATAACTACAAAATACTTCTATTATTAATTCACCAAATAGACCAACTAACCCACCACTTAAAAAAGTAATAAAAGCATTACTCATTTTATCTTCACTAACTTTATGTTTATCCGCAATTTTATCATATTTAGTATTCTTCATATTATCACCTAATAATAAATTACCCAAAATAAAAAAAATCATACAAAAACTATAAATTAGTTTTAAGTTTTTGTAAGATCTTTGTTTCATTTCTAGATACTTGTACTTGTGAAATACCTAATTCTTTAGATACTTCACTTTGAGTCATATCATTATAATATCTAGATAATATTAATTTTTTTTCATTAATAGGAAGTTTATCTATCTCATTTTTTAAATCAAGAATATCTGCACTTACATTGTCATAATCTCCTATATTATATACTTCATCAATAGAAGTAACTTCATCAGTCGCAATTAAAGCTTCATCTATTAATTCTTCATCTACTTCTAAGTATAAAGATATTTCTAAATTACTAGGTTCTCTTCCTAATTTTTGAATCATAATATCTTTTACTTTTAATATTTTCTTTTTTAATTCTATTAAATCTCTACTTACTTTTAAACTACTACTTTCTCTAATATATTTATTGACCTCTCCTACGATATAGTAATATGCAAAAGTTGAAAACTTAGTATCATAGCTTTTATTAAAATGTTTATAAGCATCTATTAATCCTAACATTCCAACTTGATATAAATCATCTCTATCATATCTTTTAGGATATTTATTAATAATACTATATATTAACCCTTCATAGTTTAAAACCTCTTCCATTATCCTCCTTTCAAAAATAATATAAAACAAAAAAGAAGTTGTTTCCACAACTTCGACAAAACTAGATAAAACTAGAACTATATGTAAAATGATAAATGTTCGATTGTATTTAAATAGTTTACATGTTAGTATAGTATGTTAAGGGAATAATTAGTTGTTGAGTGCTTACCTCCAGAAAGAAGGTGATGTTAATGAAAAAGAAAGATTTACTAATCTCATCTTTAATCATTATCATCTTCCTACTTATTATCTTATTATACAAATGATAATGATAAAAAATAGAAAAAGCACTCAAGCATAGCTTAAGTGCAAAACCCAACAAGGTGAGTACTCAACATGCAAAAACTGAGTATTCCCTTTTTCTTATGTATTAATATTAACACATTCTTATATTTTATGCAAATTACTTATCAGTAGAACCAAATCCACCAGTTCTTTCTCCACCTGCTACATCATCATCTGTAATTAAGTATTTTGCAAAAACTCCTTGTCCAATAGCTTCACCTTTTTTAATAGTAATATCTTCTTCTTTTATATTAAAGAAAGCAAACATAATATGACCATCATTATCAGGATTACCATAATAATCTTTATCAATTACACCTACAGAATTAGCTAAAATTAAACCTTTTTTCTTTGGATTAGAACTTCTATTATATAAATATAATACTTCATCATCTTCCATATAAGCTTTAATTCCTGTAGGAATTAATGTTGGTGCCATTCCTTTTTTAAAACTAGGAATAACTATATCTTCAGCTGCCTCTATATCATAACCTGCTGCAAACTTTGTTTTTCTAACAGGTAAATTTATATTTTTATCTTCATAACCTTTAACTACTTCAAATCCTCTACTCATTTTAATTCTCCTATTCACAATATAATACTACTTTACCCTCTTTTAAACTCTTTTGTACATCAATAACTCTTTGATTAGATGAACCTCTCCATTTTAAATTAGGATTTCTAAGTTCATCAACAAATTGTCCATCTACTAATACATCTAAGTATTTAGATATTTCTTTTGTTTGTACATAATCAAATAAAAAACCTGACCATGCCCATATAGTTTTATTTGGATAAACTTCCTTAAATCTTTTCGCTAACTTAGTAGCTCCTTCTATATTTTTAGGATGCATTGCTTCTCCTCCTAAAATAGATAATCCCGCTATATGATCAGCTTTTGCTAAATCAATTATTTTATCTATTTCAGAATCAGTGAATTCTAATCCTTCATTCCAATCCCATGTTTCTTCATTGAAACAGTTCTTACAATGAAAATCACATCCTTGAAAAAATATGGATACGCGGATACCTTCACCATCCGCAATATCCATTTTTCTAATCTTATTATAATTCATTAAGCTGCATCCTTATTATCTAAGTGAATAACTCTCTCTTTAATCTCTTGAGTTCTTCCCTTATTCCAGAAGTTAGCTCCAATATATCCACATGTACGTCTCGCAACATTTAATTTATTATGATCTCTATTACCACAGTTAGGACAATACCATTCTAAATCATCATCAATTAATATTTCACCAGTATAACCACATTCTTGACAATAATCAGACTTAGTATTAAGTTCTGCATACATAATATTATCATAAATAAACTTAATTACTTCCATTACTGAATCTAAATTATTATTAAGGTCTGCTGTTTCAATATAAGAAATTGCACCACCTGGTGAAAGTCTTTGAAATTCACTTTCAAGTTTTAATTTAGTAAATGCATCAATCTCTTCAAATACAGGTACATGATAACTATTAGTAATATAATTTCTATCAGTAATACCTTTAATAACTCCAAATCTATCTTTTAAGCATTTAGCAAACTTATAAGTAGTAGATTCAATTGGAGTACCATATACTGAATAATCTATATCTTCAGCTTCTTTCCATACTTTACAAGCATCATTCAAGTATTGCATTACTTGTAAACCAAATTCTTTACCAGCACCATTATCAGTATGAGAATGACCTGTCATATATTTAACACATTCATATAACCCTGCATATCCTAAAGATAATGTAGAATATCCATGATGTAGTAATTCATGAATTGATTCACCTGGTTCAAGTCTTGCAAGTGCTCCATGTTGCCATAATATAGGAGCAACATCACTTGTAGCTTTAGATAATCTCTTATGTCTAATCTTTAAAGCTCTATGACATAATTCAAGTCTCTCATCCATAATCTTCCAGAATAATTCAAAATCTTTATCACTAGATAATGCTACATCAACTAAATTTAATGTAACAACACCTTGATTAAATCTACCATAATATTTACCTTTACCTGGTACATAATTCTTAGCTTTCGCAATATTACCTAAAGAAATACTTCTATCTGGTGTTAAGAAACTTCTACAACCCATACATGGATAACAATCTCCTTCACCATTTTCATTCTTCTTTAACTCTAACATTACTTTTTCAGATATATAATCTGGAACCATTCTCTTAGCAGTACATTTCGCAGCTAATTTAGTTAAGTAATAATACTTAGATTTAGGTCTAATATTATCCTCTTCAAGTACATATAAAAGTTTAGGGAAAGCTGGAGTAATATAAGCTCCATTTTCATTCTTAATACCTTGAATTCTTTGTTTTAAAAATTCTTCTATAATCATCGCAAGTTCTTCTTTATATTCATCTGTTTCACCTAAATACATACAAACACTTAAGAAAGGTGCTTGACCATTAGTATTAGTTAAAGAATTAATTTGATATTGGAATGTTTGAACTCCATCAGTAATTTCTTTAGCTAAATCTTCTTCAACAAATTTCTTTATTTGTTCTTTAGTAAGTTTTCTAGCTTTATATTTTTTCTCATAAGCTTCACGACTAGCTCTAACAAAAGGTGCTAAATGAGTTAAAGTAATAGTTGCTCCACCATATTGTGAAGATGTAACAGCAGTTATTAATTGAGTTGAAATAGTCATAGCAGTTAAAAATCTATGAGGTTTTTCAATCATAACTCCATTCATATTAGTACCATTTTGTAACATATCATCTAAGTTTATTAGATCACAATTATGTAATACATTTTGTGCAAAATAATCTGCATCATGAAAATGAATTACCCCATCATCATGAGCTTGTACTATATCTTCAGGTAATAAAAATCTTCTAGTAATATCAGTACTTGTAATTCCCGCTAAATAATCTCTTTGAGTAGTAACAACTTGTGCATTCTTATTAGAATTCTCTGTATTCCAATATTCATTTTCTCCATCTATTAATTCTTTAATAGATTGGTCAGTTGTATTACTTCTTCTAACTAATTCACGAGTATAACGATAAGTAATATATCTTTTTGCTAACTGATACTTACCTATACTCATTAACTTCATCTCAATAATATCTTGAATATCTTCGACTAATATTCTTTTCTTACCAAGTTTCTCTATATACTTGATAATATTTTTAATTTGAACAGAAGATGCCTTTTCTTCCTCCTCAACTTCTAAGTTGGCCTTTTCGATTGCTTCTTCAATCTTATCTGGGCAATAATCGACCATATGCCCATCTCTCTTAATTACCTTCATATTCATTTCTCCCTAAATTTTCTCTCTAATATAATTCTCTCTAAAATTATAAATTAATTATATAATTAATTTAGAGAAAATAAATGTTGCATTTGCAACATTTTACATAATTTGATACAATTAATTTATAGAGGTGTAAATATGACTAAATTATTTGAAAATATCAGTGATAAAAATATTGAGAAATTAAAACATTTTCTAAAAGCTAGTACTATTAAATATCAAAAAAATGTAAATATTCTATCTAATGTAAATCAAGATAATTATATAGCTATAGTTGACAGTGGAAGTGTCCAATTAGAATATAGTGATTATAATGGTAATAAAATAATAATAGAAACCCTAAACCAAGGAGATCTTATTAGTACTATTACATATTCCCTAAGAGGTGAAGAAATAGAATGTATTACTAAAGAAGAAACTCAAATTACTTATATAGAATATGATGATATAGTAAATGATGAAATAATGAAAACAGACTTTTATGTAGTATTTACTAAAAATATAATTAAACTTCTAAGTGAACAAGTAAATGCTAAAAATACAAGAATAGAAATATTAACTAAAAAAACTACTAGAGATAAAATATTAGAATACTTTAGAATTATATCAAGTGAAAAAGGTAGTAAAACATTTACTATTCCAATAACATTTACAGATCTAGCATCTTACTTATCAGTAGATAGAAGCGCAATGACAAGAGAAATAAGTTATTTAAAAGAAGAAGGTTTTATAAAAACTAATGGTAAAAAAATAACTCTTTTATATTAAAAAAGAAGTAGATTAAAACTCTACTTCTTTTATTATTGTATTAGTATCAACATCTTTTAAATAGAAAGTGTTATTTTCATATATTATATATGATTTAGAACTTCCACCTCTAGGTAGAGTAATACTACCAGGATTTAAACATAATCTATTATTATCTATTTCCATCATAGGTACATGACTATGTCCTTGAACATATACATCATAATCTATATTTGGAAAAGAATTTCTATCATATAAATGACCATGAGTTAAATAAAATATTTTATTATTAATAGAAGTCATTATATAAAGATTTTCCATAGAAAAATCTAATTTATCTACATTTCTATCACAATTACCTCTAACTGCAATTATCTTAGTATTATAACTATTAAGTAAATCTATAAGTTCAGAGTTAAAATCACTATACCCTGATAATATATCTCCAAGTATAAGTAATAAATCAAAGTCTTTATTATCATTTATTACTTTTAATAAATTATTATATCCTCCATGTATATCAGATACTATTAATACTTTCATATCTACCTCTCTATTAAACTTAAACTTACTTTATTCTTTTCTAAAGAAATATCATCTACCCAAACATCAACAATATCTCCTACACTATATAAGTCACTTGGATGTTTAACGAAGTCTCTTGATATCTTAGAAATATGTGCAAGCCCATCTTCATGTAATCCAATATCTATAAACAAACCAAAGTCTACTACATTACGAACTGTTCCTTGTAGTTTCATACCTACTGATAAATCTTTAATATCTAAGATATCACTTTTAAGTATTGGTTGTGGATAATTATCTCTAGGATCTAGATTAGGTTTCTTTAAACTGTTAATAACGTCTTCTAAAGTATAAATATCTGTACCTAATTTTTTAGAGTATTCTTCTATATTTATATTATCTAATTTCTTAATTAGTTCTTCGCTACCTACATCTTTTATACCAAAACCAATATCTTCTAATAACTTATTCGCTATATCATAACTTTCTGGATGTATCGCAGTAGAATCAAGTATATTATCTCCACCAGTAATACGTAAAAATCCTATTGCTTGTTCATAAGCTTTATCTGATAAAACTTTCTTTTTCTTTAATTCTTCACGAGATAAAATCTTACCTACTTTTTCACGATAATCAATAATCTTCTTTATAACAGTCTTAGTAATACCAGATACATAGCTAAGTAATGAAGGTGAAGCCGTATTAATATTAACTCCTACACTATTAACACATTTTTCTACTACAAAGTCTAAGGAACTAGATAATTTACTTTGACTTACATCATGTTGATATAATCCTACTCCAATTCCTTCTGGTGGTATCTTAACAAGTTCAGCTAAAGGATCTTGTAATCTTCTACCAATAGAAACTGCACTTCTTTTTTCAACAGCTAAGTCAGGGAATTCTTCAATAGCTTGTTTAGAAGCTGAATAAATTGATGCACCTGCTTCACTAACAATAACATACTTACAAGAAAGATTATATTCATGAATCATTTCACTACATAACTTTTCTGATTCACGTGATGCAGTACCATTACCTATAGCTATTATATCTACATTATATTTTTTAATAAGTTGAGCTACTATTTCTTTACTAATTTTAATATTCTTTTCTTCTTGTCCTTTTAAGAAAGGTTTAACTACAGTACTATCTAAATATTTACCAGTCTTATCAATAACTGCTAACTTACATCCATTAACATAACCTGGATCAAATGCAAGTACTACTTGTTCTTTCATAGGTGGAGTAAGAAGTAATGCTTCTAAGTTTTTACCAAAGTTATCTATTGCTGCTTCTTCTCCTTTTTCAGTTAATTCACTTCTAACTTCTCTCTCTACACTAGGAGCAATTAATCTCTTATAAGAATCTTCAATAGCAGATACTATATATTTACATACAAAACTCTTATCATTTTTAATTAATTTTCTCTTTAAGAAATCAATTATCTCATCTTTATTAACATCTATTGAAACACTAAGTACTTTTTCTTTTTCTCCTCTATTAATTGCAAGTATTCTATGAGGTTTAATATACTTAACTGCTTCACTATATTCATAATACATTTCATATGTTTTATTCTCGTCATTTGCATCTTTTTTCTTCTTAGTAACAATAACCCCATTCTTATAAAAATAACTTCTAATCCATTTTCTATAACTTGCGTTATCACTTACCCATTCAGCTATTATATAACAAGCACCACCAACTGCAGAATCTGTATCTTTAACTTTATCATTAATAAATTTATTACTTAAAGATTCAATATCTCCTGTCATAGGAAAAGTCATCATCATCTTAGCTAAAGGTTCAAGTCCTAATGCAATAGCTTCAGTAGCTTTACTCTTTTTCTTTTCTTTATAAGGTCTATAAATATCTTCTACTTCTACTAACTTACTACAATTCATTATATTATTTTTAATTTCATCAGTAAGCATACCTTTTTCATCAATTAATCTAATAACATCTTCTTTTCTTTTTAAAAGATTTACTTGATATTCATACACTTCATTTATACTTCTAATAGTCTCTTCATCAAGTGCCCCTGTAGCTTCTTTTCTATATCTCGCAATAAAAGGAATAGTATTATCTTCAGAAAGTAGAGTTAAAACTGTATTAACTTGTTTCTCTGTTATATTTAAATTATTTGCTATTTCTTTTATTATTAATTCATTCATCTTAAACACCTCCATTATATAATACCAAAATATATTTTATTACAAAAGAAAAAAACAATAATTTGACATTATTGTTTTTTAATAACCATATCTTAATACTTCAAATGTAACATTTCTAGATAATCCAAATCCACTAGCTTCTGCTTCAGTATGGAATAATAAATCTGCCATATATCTTCTACCTATACCAATATCTCCACCACGATCAAGTACTATTGCATTAAAAGTACCTATATTACTATTAACTACTCTAATTATAGTACCATATGGATATTTAGGATCAGCAGCTATTATTCTACATTCTCCATAAGTAGGATCATAATATCTAACATTATTACTTGCTGCATCATAAGAAGCACCTACTCTACCACTACAACCAACACAATCTAATCCATAAGCAGACATTGTACCAACTTGTGTTTCAAGTACATCTGTAATAACACTAGCTTCTACTGTATTATCTGATACTTCTTCTTCAAAATCAGAAACAACTTCTTCTATACTATTAGTTTCTTCTTGAACTTCTTCTTTTTCTTCAACTACTATACTATTAAAAGCACTAGTTGTTAAACTTCTATAAGTAGCATTTACTGAAGTATTATTAGTAGTAGGTCTATATGTAATTGCTAATATAATTAATATAACTAATATTGAGTTTATAAAAATACTAATCTTTTTCATAAAAAAACTCCTTGTATAAGTATTTTACCACTTATTCAAAGAGTTTACAACTATCTTACTCTTTTACAAGTATAATTTGAAGCTTTCATATTACTTTCAATCTTATCTATATCTTGTCCATATTGATATGTTGGATTAGTACCTCCTGCTTCAGTAAATGCAGAACCTAATTTTTCAACATCTATAACACTTAAATCAAATGTTTGAATTTCTTCTAATTTACCATCTGAATAATTACATTGTATTGTTACACCTTGCATACCTTTAACATTTTCTTTTAATTGCTTACAAGTATTTGCTAATTCATCTAATGTTTCTTCATCTAAAGTAACATCACCTCTAGTAGTATAAACAAATTCTGTTTTTTCTAACTTACTATCAGTAAATCTAAACATCGCATCATAATTCTTATCTAAATTAGCTGTATTAGTACTTAAACTACATTCAAGTCTACCAGTAGTAATAATTTCTTCTTTTTCTCCACCAACACCACTTCTATATTTATTAATTAAAGAAGTAATATCTGGTAAAAATATAATAAATCCAAGTAAAGCTATAAAAAATAATACTAATACTACAATCTTAAATTTACTAGGTGGAGTATAATTAATTTCCACTTTCTTTAAATTTTCATTAACAATTGCATTAGAATCCGGAGTGTTAACATTTGGTATATTCATTTGAGGCGTAGTATTTTCTACTACTTGTGTAGTAACAACTGGTTCTGGATTAACTGGAACACTATTTTGTACTACAGGTTCAGGATTAACTGGTGTAGTAATAACTGGTTCAGAATTAACTGGAACTTGATTTTGTACTACATTATTATCCGTACTAATCGCAAATCTATTATTAGGTGTTACTACTGTAGGTTGTTCATTATTATTAATATTATTATTATCCACTATATCAACTCCCTATTTTATCTATAGACATTATAACACAACTATTTATCTTAAACTAGATATTTTTTCTTGAAAATTATTACTACTAGTAATATAACTACCTGATGTTATAATATCTGCTTCACTACATAAATTCCTAGTATCAGAATTTATTCCACCATCTACATTTATAAGTATATTTAAATTATAAGAATCTATTAAACTTCTTATTTCTTTTATTTTATTTTCTGTTTCCTTAATAAAATCTTGTCCACCTTCACCTGGATAAACACTCATCACAAGTATTTCATCTAAATAAGGAAGATAAGGTACTAATTCACTTACTTTAGTATCAGGATTAATAGCTAATCCACATTTAATTGAATAACTCTTAATAAGTTCTAAATCCTTTACTATATCTTCATCCACTTCTAAATGAAACGTAATAAACTCTGTATTAAGTTCCGCATATAGAGGTATATACTTAGATGGATCTTCTACCATTAAATGAACATCCAATCTTTTAGAAGTATATTTATATATATGTTTCATTTCACTAAATGGCATAGTTTTATTCTTAACAAACTTTCCATCCATAATATCTACATGTATAAAATCTACATCAGTATCATTTAGTAAAGTTAAATCTCTAGGTATATCTTTACTACTTAAAAAAGATGCACTAATTTTTTTCATTAACATCAACTCCAATAAAATTTAAATAATTGAGATATCTACTCTCTAATATATTATTAGCAGAAATTTCATTTTTTATCATACATTCTTTCTCATTAGTATGAGAACAATCTTTAAAAGGACATGGATACATTTTAAATTCTATAAAAGCATCTCTTATTGCTTCTTTAGAATAATCTTTTAATTCTAATGAAGAAAATCCTGGAGTATCCATCACTTTACCATGATTAAATTCAAATAACTCAACTACTCTAGTAGTATGACGTCCTCTTCCTAACGCAATAGACACTTCTCCTACATCTAAATTCCAATTAGGATTCAATTTATTAAGTAAGGTACTTTTACCAGCACCAGTTTGTCCAGTAAATACACTAGTCTTATCTTTTAATAAAGATTTAATCTTATCTAATTCATAATTATAAATAACTTTATAACCAATCTTTTCATAATAAGATAATACCCCTTTTATCTCTTTTAATTGCGATTCATCTAATAAATCACTCTTAGTAATACAAATAATTGGTTCTACATGATTTAATTCCATAAGTACTATAAATTTATCCAATAAGTTTAATGAAAAGTCAGGTAACTTTAAACTAGTAATAAGAAAAGCTTGGTCTATATTACTAACCTTAGGTCTAGAAAAAATATTTTTACGAGGAAGAATCTCTTCTACTAACATTTTCTCTTTACTGAAAAGAACATAATCCCCCACTACTGGAGTAATATGTTCTTTTCTAAATATACCACGACATTTACAAGGATAAACTTCATCTTCACAACTTATAAAATGTAAATCACTACTTATTTTTATAATTTGTCCTTTCATAAATCTCCTTTATTCAGTCTTTTCTTCTTCTTTTTTATCGTCATCTTTTTTATCAGGTTCAGGTGTAGGTTGTGGTTTAGCTTTAGGCTTAACCGCAACTGTTACTCTTAATGTAGTTCCTTTAACAATAGTAGTACCTGCAGTTCTAGATTGAGAAATAATAGTACCTTCAGAATATGCAGTTGTTTCTTGTTCTACTTTTTCAAGTACTAAACCATACTTATTACAGAATGTTTCCACATCACTTAAACTCCATCCTTCACCAGCCATATCTGGGAATTCATCTACTAAATTAGGAATATATAAAGTAAGTGAATCACCTTTCTTAACTTTACTTCCTGCTTCTAAAGATTGTCCAATAATTTCATCATCATCATAATCTCTATTCTTATCTTCTACATCTTTTTTTTCTATAGTAACAGTAATTTCATATTTAGTTTCTAATAATGTTTTAACTGAATTAGCATTTTGTCCTTTATAATCTTCTAATTCAAATGTATCTTCACCAGAAGATTTATAAATAGTAACCTTAGTACCTTTTTTAACACTACGTCCCTTAGCAGGATCAGTCTTAACTATTCTATTTTTATCAATCTTATCACTAGGAATAGATTTAATTTTAGTATTAACTTCAAATCCTTTTGCTTGTAGTTTTTTCTCACAAGCACTTACTTTTAAATTAGTACAATCAGGTATTTCTGCAGTTTTACCATTAGCAAATCTAGGTACTACAAAGAATACTATAATTAATGTAACTACTATAAGAGCAAATATTATTCCTAATACAATTATAAGTATTTTACTCTTCTTATCATCATCATCTTCATCTAATTTAGTAGATATATCAGTATCAGTTTCTAAATCTAATTTAGCACTTGTAGTATCTTCACCTATTGCTTCTAATTTTAAATCTTCTGCTTTTTCTTCTAATTCTTGTTCTTTTTTCTTTGTTCTCTTATTTTCATTTTCATTTTCTGGATACTTATATTCATAAGGAGCTTCATCCATTCTTTCATCATCTAATGCTGTTAATAAATCTTCGTGCATACTACGTGCACTATCATATCTATTTTTAGGATTCTTAGCAGTAGCTCTTTTTATAATATTTTCAATACTTTGAGGTATTGATGGATTATCTTCTCTAACACTAGGAACAGGTTCTCTCATATGCTTAAGAGCTATTTCTACTGCATTATCACCTTTAAATGGAAGTGTTCCTGTAAGTAATTCATAAAAGATAATACCCATAGAATAAATATCACTCTTTATAGTACAACCTTTACCACTAGCTTGTTCTGGAGGTAGATAATGTACACTACCCATAACACTATTAGTTTGAGTTAATTGTGTAGAATTAAGTGCCATAGCGATACCAAAATCAGTAATTTTGATTTGTCCATCATCTTTAATCATAATATTTTGAGGTTTTAAATCTCTATGTATTATATAAGAGTCATGGGCATGTGCCATACCATCGGTTAATTGACTCATTATATCAATTGCTTCACTTAGCGTCAAAGTACCTCTCTTCTTTAAAAGCTGCTTTAAAGTTTTTCCATCTACATATTCCATTACTATGTAATATGTACCATCATCTTCTCCAACATCATACATTTCAACGATATTTGGATGTGCTAAGCTTGAAGCAGACAATGCTTCTCTTTGAAATCTACGTACAAACTTTTCATCATTAGCTAAATCACCACGTAATACTTTAATTGCCACGTTACGATCTAGTATAGTATCATATCCTAAATAAACATTAGCCATACCACCTTCGCCAATAGACTTAATAACTTCGTAACGATCATTAATTTTTTGACCCTTTGTTATCACTTATCTTCACCTTCTTCACTGCGAACTAAATAAGCAACCGAAATATTGTCTGTTCCACCCCTATTATTTGCTTTTTGTATAAGCTTAAGTACTTTATCTTCTACAGTTCCTTCTGATAAAAGTACTTTTTCTATTCCTTCTCTATCAAGCATTCCAGTTAAACCATCACTTGATAAAAGTATTTCTGTAATATCCATATCACAATCAAATATATCTACATCCACATTTTGTGCTGCTCCAAGTGCTTTCATAAGCACATTTTTCTTAGGATGAACACTTGCTTCTTCACGAGTAAGTTCCCCAGCACTAACAAGTAAATTAACTAATGTATGATCATAAGTAACTTTATGAAGTTTATCATCCTTCATAACAAATCCACTTGAATCTCCTACATTACCAAATAATAAATAATCTTTTGTAAGTATAGACATAACTAAAGTAGTACCCATACCTTTACTTTCAGGATGAGTTTTTTCATGTTGGAAGATTAAAGTATTAACTTCATCAACAGCATCTCTAATCCAGTTAACTGCATCTACTTTACTCATATCTCTAAATGTTTCTTTAAAATGCTTTCCTAAATATCCAATCGCAATAGATGAAGCAACCTCACCAGCAGAGTGACCTCCCATTCCATCAGCTATTGCCATTAAATAGCTACCTTCTTCATTTTTTACAATTATAACACTATCTTCATTATGGCTTCTAACCATACCAGCATCAGTTAAATAAAAAGATTTCATAACTCCTCCTTTTTACTTCTAAGTTGTCCACAGGCAGCACTAATATTACCACCGAATTCGCGTCGAATTGTTACTCCTACATTATTCTTTTTAAGTATATCATAAAATCTCATAATTTGAATAGTATTTGTTCTCTTAAATTGAATATTATTAGTCTCATTATATGGAATTAAATTAATATAACAATTAATTCCACGTACTAATTTAGCTAATTCTTCTGCACACTTATCACTATCATTAACATCTTTTAATAAAATATATTCAAAAGTAACTCTTCTATTAGTTCTTTCTAAATAAGTCTTAATAGCAGGAATTAATTTTTCTAAAGGATATGCCTTATTAATAGGCATAATCTTATCTCTTAATTCATTATTAGGAGCATGCAAACTAATAGCTAGATTTATTTGTAATGGAAAATTACTAAATTCAAGTACCTTAGGTACTAATCCACAAGTAGATACAGTTATATGACGAGCTCCTATAGCTAATCCTTTAGGATTATTAATTATTTCAAAGAATTTAATTAAATTATCATAATTATCAAAAGGTTCTCCTATACCCATAACTACTACATGACTAATTCTCTCTCCAAGTAGTTTTTCTATCATAAGTATTTGTAGAACCATTTCATGTACTTCTAAGTTTCTAACTTTCTTTCTTCTTCCAGATTCACAGAACTTACATCCCATATTACATCCAACTTGACTAGATATACATATACTATTACCATAATCATGTTTCATTAATACAGCTTCTATATGTTCATTATCTTCTAATTCAAACAAGTACTTACAAACATCTACATCTTCTTGTACATCTACTATTTTTAATCTTTCTATAGAATAATTATTCTTTAATTCTTCTATTAA
>CACZQV010000066.1 GCA_902783435.1 uncultured Erysipelotrichaceae bacterium
AAACTTTAGAAATGTAAAAGCAGAAAATAATATTACTAAAGATATGAAAGTAATGTTTGATACTACTGATGATAATGATTTAATAGTAAAAATGTTAAAACTAGAAGATCATTTAGTAAAAGAACCTTTAGGTATAAAAGCATACAAAGTATTCTCAACTAGAGTAAAAGCCCAAATCTTCTTTGAAAAGATAGAAACTGAAGCCGACAAAGCAATTAAAGCTACTCAAATAAAAGCATTAGAAGATTCTATCGCAAGAAGAGAAAAACTTCTATCTAATGAAAACTATGTTAAAAAAGCTCCAGAAAAGATAGTAGAAATGGATAGACAAAAATTAGAAGAAGAAAAGAAAAAATTAGAAGAGTTATTAAAATAACTCTTTTTTCTTGTAAAAAAATATAAATTGTGTTATAATATGCAACTACAAAAGGGAATTGACAAGTTTATAAAAAAATGATATCGTGTACTCTATACAAAAGAGGTGAGAAGTATGGAATTATTAATAATGATTATAACTATACTTTTTACTAATACTTCAAGAAAATATGCGATTCAATTATAAATTAATTGGGTCGTTTTTTATTAGGAGGTGTTTCTATGTTAACAATTGATAATATTACTTATGAATTAAGAGCTCATGGTGTTTCAGAAGATAAAATTAAGGAAGTTGAATTAGCTTATGAAATAGCTGATGATATTCATAAAAATCAAACTCGTGAGAGTGGAGAACCATATATTATTCATCCATTAAATGTCGCTAATAACGCATTAGAAATGGAAATATATGATCCAGATACAATCGCTGCTGCATTACTTCATGATACTATTGAAGATGCTGAAAAGAAATTTACTAAAGAAGATATTGCCAATGAATTAAATCCTACAATAGCTGAATTAGTAGATGGTGTAACTAAAATGCGTCGTATGAAATTTGATACAAAAGAAGCACAAAATAATGCTAACACAAGAAAAATAATAAATGGACTTACAAAAGATGTAAGAATTATATTTATTAAACTAGCAGATAGACTTCATAATATGGAAACATTAGAATATAAAAAACCTGAAAAACAAGTAGAAAATGCCAAAGAAACAATGTCTCTATTTGTACCTATAGCTTTAGGACTAGGAGCTTATAAATTGAAAAATAAACTAGAAGATTCTTCTTTAATGTATATTGCTCCAGATGATTATAAAAGAATATTAGAAGAAAGAAATAAATTAGAAGAAAAACAATTACCATATCTTAAAGTAATGGCTGAAAATATTAGAAGACACTTAGATAACGAAGGAATAAAAAATGAAATTGTATTTAGACATCAAACAGTAAATACACTTTATAAAAAAATACAAAAAGGTTATGAACTAGGAAATATATATGATACATGTTACTTTAAAGTATTAGTACCAGAAAAGAAAGATTGTTATTATACTGTATATATAATTCATGATATGTATAAACCAATAAATGGAAGATTTAAAGATTATATAGGTAATCCTCGTACTAATAATTATCAATCACTACATACAACAATAACTGATTCTAATGGAGATTCTAAAAAAATCAAAGTAAGAACTTTTGATATGAATAAAATAGCTGGTTTTGGTATTCCTGCATATTGGAATTTAGATCCTGAACGTGGAGGAAAAACAATAGAAGAAACACAAATACTTATAAATAATAATTTACCAATAGCTAAACAATTAAAAGAGATTGATGAAACAGCACATGATGATGAAGAATTCTATAAAGATGTATTTAGTGATGTATTAACTCCATCTCATGTATATGTATATACTGCCGGTGGTGCTATTCAAGAATTACCAAAGCATTCTACTGCAATGGACTTTGTATGCCAAGTATATGGTAGTGAATTAGATAGAGTTACAGGAGTGTTAATTAATGGTAGAGAAGTTCCTCTAAACCAAGAATTAAAAAATAATGATAGAGTAGAAATAAGAACAGATGGAAAAATAAAACAAGAAAACTGGGAAAACTACGCAATTACAGCTAAAGCTAAACAAAAAATTAAACAATATAATGAAAGAAGTAAAAAAAATAAAGAGAATTAATTCTCTTTTTTTTTACATTTATTTACAAAAAGAAAAAATGTAAGTATTAGTAAATTTACAAAAACGATGTATAATAAAAATAATAGGAGGGACATTATGAAAAGAAATAAAAAACAAAATATAAAACTTCTAGCTTTAATATTAATATTATTATTAGGAATAGGTTATGCTGCCTTAAAAACAACATTAAAAATAGATGGAACAGTAAATGTAGATAAAACTACGTGGGATGTACATTTTGAAAATGTAAGTATTATAGAAGGTTCTGTTACAGCGAATCCAGCTCCAACAACAAATAATACAGATACAACTGAAATGACTTATACAATTAATTTTACTAAACCAGGAGATTTCTTTGAATTTACTGTAGATATTGTGAATGCAGGAACTATTGATGCGATGGTAAATTCAGTAACAAATAAAACATATAACGTAACAGGAACAACAGAAATAGAAACTCCAACATATTTAATAAATGCAGTTAATTATGATGATGATATAGAAATAGCTCCAAATCATTTATTAGAAGCAGGAGAATCTGAAAAAATAAAAGTAAGAATAGAGTTTAAAAAAGATATATCATCTTCTGACTTACCAAGTAGTGGTGATACATCAATAGTATTCAAATTTAAAGGTGATTATAAACAAGCAGATGAGAATGCTTGCCAAAGAACAACAACGTTCGAAAATGACTCATGGGATACAATAGAGTGTAATGTAAAAAATAATCCACAAAGTTATCCAGTAGGAGCAACAAAAACAATAGAAATGGATTTAGATGGAGATAATACTAATGAGACATATACATTAAGGGTTGCAAATAATACTACACCAGCAGAGTGTGGGCAAACTGACTTTTCACAAACAGCTTGTGGATTTGTAATAGAGTTTAAAGATATTATTTCAAAACATAGAATGAATCCATCTGGTTCAGTAAATTCCACTGGAAATAGAGGTGGTTGGAAAGACTCAGATATGAGATCATATCTAAATAGTACAACATATGCATATGAAAATATAAATTACTCTAGTACTGGAATATATAATGCATTACCAGCAGAATTAAAAAATAAAATAATTGATACAGAAGTAGTATCAGGACATGGTTCAGAAGATACAAGTAATTTTAAAACGACTGATAAACTATATTTATTATCAACTAAAGAAGTATTTGGAAAAGAAGAGTTAGAAAATAATTTAGTATATAATGATAGTGCAGAAGTAGAAACAAGACAATTAGATTATTATAAAGAAAAAGCAGTAACAACATTAAATTATTCTGATGCGAAAAAAAGTTTTGGAAATTCTACATATTATTGGTGGCTTCGTACAGCTAATGATGGTAGAAATTATGCATTTTATAATATAAATACTACTGGTACATGGAGTAATGATAATTCTGAATTTCCTAATGGTGTATCACCAGCATTCCGTATTGGATAATTAAGAAGTAGAAATACTTCTTTTTTTTCGACAAAAAAACTAATAATAAATTGATATTTTATTATTGGTGATAATATGAAGAAAACATTAATATTAGGAATACTATTTATTTTATTAGGATATTATTTAGGTACATTTATATTTAATGAGAAGATTATTAATAAATATAAAAAAGAAGAAAAATATTATTTTCTCCAAGAAGGAGTATATTCTAATAAAGAAAATCTTCAAACTAATTTAAATAGTTTAAATAATAAAATAATAGATAAAAAAGATAATAAATACTATGTATATGTAGGTATTACTAGAGATTTAGAAGTAGCTAAAAAGATAATGAAAATATATGAAGATGATGGATATAATATTTATTTAAAAGAAAAATATTTATCAAATGAAGAATTTTATAATAATGTTACTCAGTTTGATTTATTAATAAAAGATAATAATGATACTAGTAATATATTAACTATAGAAGAAGTAGTATTAGCTAATTATGAAGAAATTATTAAAAATAAATAATAACTTTTATAAAAAATGTTAATAATATAAAGGGGATGTATTTGTATAAAATAAAAGATTTACCTGCTAATGAAAGACCTAGAGAAAGATTATTAAATGTAGGAGTAAATAATTTATCTGATAAAGAACTTATTTCTATTATTTTGAAAACAGGAACTATTGGTAAAAATGTAGAAGAATTAGCTCTAGATATATTAAATAGTTATTCACTAATAGATTTAAAAAATATTACTATTAATGATCTATTAAAAATAAAAGGAATAGGTAAGACTAAAGCAATTGAATTAATCGCATCTATTGAATTAGGTAAAAGAATATTTTTAAAAGAAAGTAAAAAACTAATTAAGTTAGATAACGCTAAAAGTATATGGGAAGATTCTAAATACTTATTTGATGGTTTAAAACAAGAACATTTTTATTGTTACTATTTTAATAATAAACAAGAGTTAATAATGAGAAAGTTAATGTTTATAGGTACTATTAATAATGCGAGTGTTCATACAAGAGAAATATTTAGGGAAGCATATCTTTTAAGTGCTGCTACTATTGTATGTCTTCATAATCATCCATCTAATGATACAACTCCAAGTAAGGAAGATATTAATTTTACTGATAAATTAATGAGAACTGGGTTTATTCAAGGAATACCAGTAGTAGATCATATTATAGTAGGAGAGAATTCGTTCTATAGTTTCTATGAACATAGTAATTGTAAGAACTAAAAAAATATAATATAATAAAAATTGAGATGATGATTATATGAACAAAAATAAAAAGAAGAAAATAATAATTATAACTATAATATCAATTCTATTAATACTATTAACAGTATCACTAATAATAGATAGAAAAACAGGTAAAATAGAAAGTATATTAAAAGATACATTTATCACAATAAATAAAGTAGTAATGAAACCATTTACTTCTTTTAAAAAAGATAAAGATACTAATCAAAATGAAAGTTATATTATTCAAAAGAATGTTAATTCATCTTTAGAAAAAGAAATTAAGGAATTAAAAGAATCTTTAGAATTAAATAAAACATTAACTGAATATAAACCTATAAATGCTACTATTTTATCTCGTAATAAAAGTTATTGGTTTAATACATTAACTATTGATAAAGGTAGTAAACAAGGTATAAAAAAGAATATGGCTGTAATAACTAAAAATGGTTTAGTAGGTAAGATTAGTAAAGTATATAAAACTTCTAGTGAAGTAAAATTAATAACTTCTGATGATATTAATTTTAAAGTAAGTATAGCTATTAAAACTAATGAAGTAGATAATTATGCAATACTTAATGGATATGATAAAGATACTTCTCTTATAAAAGCAACTGGTATAGATAAAACAACACAAATAAATAATGGAGATGTAGTATTAACTAGTGGACTTGGAGAAATGTTCCCAGCTGGAATATATATTGGTACTGTAGAAAAAGTAGAAAGTGATAAATATAATTTAAGTAAAACTGTATATATAAAAACATATCAAAACTTCAATGATATTCATTATGTAACAGTATTAAAGGTAAAAGAATGATTCCAATAATTATATTAATTATATCTATCTTATTAGATGGAATTTTAACTAACTTTCTACCTTTCTTAGTAAATGATTTATCTATTTTTACCCCACTTTTAACAGTAGTCTCAATATTTATAATTTATCCATTTTATAGAAAACATGAAAAAAAATATTATATTATATTATTTATAGTAGGAATAATATATGATTTATTATATACAAATTTATTATTTTTTAATGGAATACTATTCTTAGTTATTGGATTAATATCTAAATTTATTAATAAAAACTATGAAGTAACTCCATTAAGATTAATTATTTATATAATTATAATTGTATTCTTCTATGAATCAATAACTGGATTAATTCTATTTATATTTAGATTAGTCCCAGTAACTATATATAAAGTATTTTATAAAATAATACATAGCTTATTATTAAATATAATATATTCTGAAATACTATATTTAATAATAAAACTAATACCTGAAAAATATAAAAAGATAAGTATTAATTAGAATACTTATTTTTTTTATTCATATAATTAACAAAGGAGAATTATATGAAAGAAAGATTAGTATTAAAGAAAAGTATAAGAAATGCACTAAATAAATTATTAGTATCTATAATATTATTTATAATAGGAATGATCATAGTAAAAGAATATCCTAGTATTAAAACACCTCTTCAAGTATCTTTGTTTGAAAAAAGTATTAAGTTTCAAAAAATAAGATCATCTTATGAAAAGTATTTTGGAGATATCTTATCAGTAGAAAAAAAGTTAAAAGAAGAATCTGTTTTTAATGAAAAAATATCATATAAAAAATTAGATAAGTATAATGATGGATATAAATTAAAAGTATCTAATAATTATATGGTACCAGTAATAGAAAGTGGTGTAGTAGTATTTATTGGAGAAAAAGAAGGTCTAGGAAATACCATTATCATACAACAAGTAAATAATATAGAAACACTATATGGTAATGTTAACTTAAATAATATAAAACTATATGATTATGTAGAAAAAGGAGAATTATTAGGAGAAGTTAATGGAGATAACTTATATTTAAAATTTCAAAAAGATGGGAAGTATCTAGATTATAAAGAAAATATTTAAAATAAATAAGTTAGTATATGTCTTCGCATTAATCTCAGTATTAACCGCATCCTTTAAAGAATTCTTTATCATTAGTTTTTTAATAATAATACATGAAATAGGTCATAGTATAATGGCCTATATTTTAGGTATAGAAGTAAAAGAAATATATATTTATCCATTAGGAGGTATTTCTAAATTTAATTTAGATTTAAATGAAAAAAGATATAGAGAATTTCTAATATTAATAATGGGTCCTATATTTCAAGTATTAGGAAGTTTTATTCTTATAAAGATATTACCTGATAGTAAAAAAATAATAAATATATATAATTTATATATATTAGGATTTAACTTACTACCCATATACCCACTAGATGGAGGTAAATTATTAAAAATACTATTTGATAGTATTATATGTTTTAAAAATAGTTTTAAATTAATAATAGGTATTAGTTATATCTTAGTATTTATAATATTTATAAGTAATAAAAAAATAACTATAAATATTATAATAATGACAATATTCTTAATATTTTTAATCACAAAAGAAAAAAATAAATTAAATTATTATTATCAAAAATTTATTTTAGAAAGATATTTAAATAATTATAAATTTAAAAAAAGTAAGATAATAACTAGTACTAATAATTTCTATAGAGACAAAAAACATATAATTAAGAGTAATAATAAGTATTATTTAGAAAAAGAATACTTAGAAAAAATATACAAAAAATGATAAAAAGTTATTGACTTTAAATAGGGGGTTTGTTATAATTTGATTACTGGTGTTGAGAAAGACACTAAATATGGGGCATTAGCTCAGCTGGGAGAGCGCCACGTTTGCACCGTGGAGGTCAGCGGTTCGATCCCGCTATGCTCCACCATATTGTTA
>CACZQV010000067.1 GCA_902783435.1 uncultured Erysipelotrichaceae bacterium
AAAACATGATGAAGAATATGCAAAATTATTAGAAGAAAATAAAGAAGATATGATTAAATTCTTAAATATAGAAAAAGATGGACCACGTCCAAGAAAAGATATTGCTAAATATAGTGATGTTAAAGAAGAGTTTTCTTACGCAATAGACTCTTTATTCGAAAAAGAAAACTATTCTAAAAATGAATCAGAAAAAACATATGATACAGAATTGATATTAGATTATGTAAATAATTATTTAGACTTAGACGTTGATAATGAAACATGGTTTAATACAGTAAGAGAATTTGCTATAAAGAATGGTTATGCAGCTTCTCCTAAAGAATATAAAAATGATCCAGAAAATTTCAAAGGTCATGTAGGAGATATATGTGAAGCTATAAGAGTAATGGTTACTGGAAGACTTAAATCACCTGATTTATTCAGCATAATGAAAATCTTAGGTAAAGATAAAATACTAGAAAGAATTAATTTCTATAAAGAAAGAAATTAATTCTTTTTTACTATTATATTTGACTTATGTTATAATTTACTTGTTATTAATATATTTATAAAGAAGAAACTATGAAGAAAATAGATATTAAAAAAACTATTGCTTATATAGAAACAAATATAGTTGGTTTTTATAATATTCTAGAAACTTGTAAAAACTATAATGTAGAGCATTTAATATAAGCATCTTCATCATCAGTATATGGAACTAATAAAAAAACTCCATATAGTGAAGAAGATATAGTTGAAACTCCAGAAAGCTTATTAGACTTTGTAAATATACTTCAAGAAGAATTAGTAAAACAAAAAGTATATACTAGAGATATATTTTCAAGAGATTAAAGTAGCCATGCTACTTTTTTATTTGTGAAAAATTGACTTTTTAGGGATTTTGTAGTATAATATACCGATATTGAAAGGGGTAATATTATGACAATAAAAGAATTAGAAAGAAAATTAAATATTAGAACAGCAGAAGATATGGATAAGGAATTTAAAAGACTTAATAAAAAACATAGAAAGAGTATGCGTAAATCTATTAAAGCAAATTTAACATTATTATTAGAACATAAGAAAAATATATCTTTAAAAGATAAGTTAATAGCATCAAAATATTATATCGTATACAAACAAGCTCGTAAGACTCATAAAAAGAATGAAGATAAAGAATTATATCCTGCATGGGATTATATCGCAACTGAAGAGTTTATAGCTGAAAGCTTATTCTACGCTGCTAATAAAGCTAAGGATAAAAAAGAAATCAAATCTATTTTTGATAAAATGAAAATAGAAACTGAAATCTTAGAAAGTAAAACCAATTTAATGAAATATGATAACTGGGTATATGAAAGAGAAAATGAATTAAGAGAAAGATTAGCTGATTATGTTGATGAAGAATATATTGAAGCAAACATAAAATACAGAGAATCAGAAGATGAAGGTAGAATAAGAATATCTGAATCTGAAAAGAAAGTTAAAGAAACTAAAGAAGCATTAGAAAAAGAAATAGAAAAATGTTATAAAAAATAATAAAGAGGAAACATATGTCAAAAATAAATAATTTTAGATCAGGATTATTAGAAGATATTGTATATAATACTACAATAAGTGATTTAAAAATGTTTTTAGAATTTCCACATCGTAGTATACCATTAAAAGATAAGTTAATTATATATAAATATATGATTATGCTTGGTAAAGCACATAAAATAGAAAAACAACATAGAAAAGTAATGGAAAATCCATGTGTAGCTGAATACTTATCTACTGAGAGCATTATAGGTAGTATATTAGCTAGTGATATAAGAAATACACGATATAAAATAGAAATAAGATCATTTACTAATCGTATGAGATTAGAATGTGAAATTTTAAAAAGAAAAACAAAAGAAATTCAAACAGGAGACTTTCTATACGAATCATCTGAAGAATTAAGAGAAAGACTATATGATTATATGGATGAAGATTCCATAGAAAAGAAAATAGAAATGCGTAAATCTTTATCTGATTTATATGAAAAAGTACAAGAATCAGGAGTAGAATTATATAGAGTAGGTAATGCCTGTTATGATATTGGAAAATCAAGAGGACAAGTAATAGATATAAAGACTAGAAAGAGAATAGGTTAAAAGTGATTATACGTTGATATATAACGGTATTATTGACTTTCTAATTAATTTATGTTATATTAAATATGTAAGTTAGAGGGGAGTAGCCTTATATATAATATCGTCAAGACAAAGCTTTGCTTTCGGTATATATAAATACAGTTAGTATTCGCAAGACCTTTAAGAATATAGATTTTTAAGGGTCTTTTTTATATTCTTAAGTAACAGGGAAGAATAGGTATGAAAAAATATGAAAAAGAAGATTGAAAAAAAATATTTTTATATTATAATAACAAATATGGGTGAGGAAAATATGAAAAATTATAAAGCACAAAAAATAAATTATAATAGATAAAAACTTAAGGAGGAATTATGAAAGAATTATTAAAGAATAAAAATGTTAGAACAATAGGAATAATTGTTATCGCAGTTGTTATATTATTAGCTTCATCAGTTAGGATAGTAGAAAGTGGTGAAGTAGGTGTTAGAGTTAGATTTGGTAAAGCATCTAATCAACCAACACATGAAGGTATAAATTTAAAAATACCTTTTGTAGAAGAAATTAAAAAAATGAATATTCGAGTACAAAAAATAGAAGTAACTACTTCATCATCAAGTAAAGATTTACAAGATGTAGAAATGTCACTTGCAGTAAACTATCAAATTGATAAGAAAAAAGCTGTTAATTTATATAAAAATGTTGGTAGTAACTATGATGAAGTAATTTTAGAACCAGCTATTGAAGAAGGTATAAAAGCAGTTACTTCAAAATATACTGCCGAAGAATTAATTACTAATCGTAGTGAAGTAAGTAAACAATGTCGTGAAGAATTAGATAAAAAAGTATCTAAATATGGATTATCTATTAATGATTTTAATATAACTAATTTTAATTTTAGTAAAGAATTTAATAAAGCTATTGAAGAAAAACAAGTAGCTGAACAAAAAGTATTAACTGCTAAACAAGAATTAGAAAAAGAGCGAATTGAAGCAGAAAAGAAAATTGTTAAAGCAGAAGCTGAAAAAAGATCTAATGAATTAAAAGAAGAATCTTTAACTGATAATATTATTCGTGAAAAGTTTATTGAAAAATGGGATGGACATTTACCAAAAGTTACAGGTTCTAATAATATGTTAGATATTAACGGAATATTAGGAGATTAATTTCTCCTTTTTTTTATTGTTTATTTTTGTTATAATTATTATGGGTGAGGATGAATATGAAAAAAGGAAAAATAATAGTATTAGAAGGATCATGCGATGGAATAGGTAAATCTACTCAAAGTGATTTATTAAAAGCTAGATTACAAAGAGATGGAGAAATAGTAAGAAAACACCATTTTCCAACATATAATAGAATTCAAGGAGAATTAGTAACAAAATATTTAAAAGGAGATTTTGGTCCAATAGAAAATCAATCTCCATATATTATAAATAGTTTATTCGCTATAGATAGAGCTATAACATGGAATGATGAATTAAAAGATGAATATGAATTAGGAAGAACTTTATTATTTGATAGATATACAACTTCAAGTATTATATATCAAGGAGCATCTATAGAAGATATAGAAAAAAGAAAAGCATTTATAGATTATGTATGTGATTATGAATATAACAAATTAGGTATACCTGAAGCTGATAATATTATCTTTCTACATGCACCATTTGAAGTAATCGAAAAACAAAGAAACGAAAGAAAAGAAAATGAAGGTATTAGTAATGATATTCATGAAAGAAATAGAGAATTCTTAAAAAAAGTTTATGATAATGCTATGTTTGTAGCAGATTACTTAAATTGGGATATGATTGATTGTAGTCAAGATGGTAAGATGTTACCAATTGATGAAATACATCAAAAAGTATATAGTAAAGTAAAAAGAAATATCTAACTTAGATATTTTTTCTTAGTGTAAAGAATTGTAAAGATTTGTTGAAATATAAGGAAATATTAGTTATAATAAAAGATAGTGAGATATTAGGAGTGATAAAATATGGCAGCAAAATATGATGCATCGTCAATAAAAATATTAGAGGGATTAGAAGCAGTTCGTAAAAGACCTGGTATGTATATCGGTTCTACTGATAAGAGAGGTCTTCACCATTTAGTATGGGAAATTGTTGATAATGCTGTAGATGAAGCTATAAATGGTTATGGTGATTCTATTAAAATCACTCTTCATAAAGATGGTTCAATATCAGTAGAAGATCATGGTCGTGGTGTGCCAACAGGTAAACATGAATCTGGTAAATCTACTCCTGAAGTAATATTTACTATATTACATGCTGGTGGTAAGTTTGAAAGTGATGGATATAAA
>CACZQV010000068.1 GCA_902783435.1 uncultured Erysipelotrichaceae bacterium
AAATGAAGATGAATATAGAGATGTAGTAGCTGTAGTATTAAGAGTACAAAGTACTACATGTATAAATAATGATAAGAATAAAAGTTATTTAAAAGTAATGTAAAAAGACCAAATTTAATAATTGAATAGAGTATATAAACTGAATTTAAATTATTCACTAAGTGAATTAATTTATTTCAGTTTTATTTTATCTTGAATTAGTATTTTTCATCGTTTGCATGTCTTTTTCTTTTGTTGTATAGTGATGCGACAGGGGGATTATATGGATTTAGAAAATATAAACGAAACTATATTTGAAAGTATTAAACATGTTGATGAAGAAGGAAGGGAATATTGGTTAGCTAGAGAATTAATGCCATTGCTTGAATATACTGAATGGCGCAAATTTAAGGGAGTAATTAATAAAGCAATTATTAACTGCAAAGGTAGTAATTATGATGAGTTAGACCATTTTGTCGACGCCGACAAAATGGTCCACATAGGTTCGAATACTAAAAGAAAAATACAAGACTACAAACTAACAAGGTATGCTTGCTATTTAATAGTTTTAAACTGTGATCCTAGAAAGAAGGTAATTGCATTAGGTAAGACATACTTTGCAGTTAAAACACGACTACAAGAACTTTAAAAAAAATGCATCAAAGTAACATAACTAAGAAAGGTTGGTGATTATTTGAATTATTATGAATCAATAAAACAAGAGTTTATAAATAATGAAATTAATAGAAAAGTAAAGAATTATTCTATTAATAAAAGTGATTTAAATACTTATTATAATGTAGGTAAAATGTTAATTGAAGCACAAGGAGGAGAGTCTCGTGCAAAGTATGGAAATGGTTTAATAAAAGAATATTCAAAAAGACTAATTAAAGAAGTAGATAAGAAATATAATACTACGTTATTAAAAAGAATTAGAAAATTTTATTTACTAATTGAAAAAGGTGCGACATTGTCGCACCAATCTAGTTGGTCACACTATGTAGAGTTACTAGCTTTATCAGATATTAATACTATAAATTATTATTTAATATATTCTATAGAAAATAATTTATCAGTTAGACAATTAAGAGAAAGAATAAAAAACAAAGAATATGAAAGATTACCAGAAAGTACTAAAAATAAAATAATTAAAAATGAATCTATATCTATAGAAGATAATATTAAGGATCCTATTATTATAAAGAATAATAATAATGAAATAATAAGTGAAAAAGTCCTTCAAAAACTAATATTAGAAGATATTACTGGTTTTATGAAAGAATTAGGAGAAGGTTATTCTTTTATTGATAATGAATATAAGATTAAGTTAGGAGATAGATATAATTATATAGATATACTTTTATACAATATAGAGTTTAATTGTTATGTAGTGGTAGAATTAAAAGTAACTGAATTAAAGAAGGAACATATAGGTCAAATTGAAATATATATGAATTATATAGATAATAGTCTAAAAAAGATAAATCAAAATAATACAATAGGAATTATTATTTGTAGAAAGAATAATAAATATGTAATAGAATATTGTAGTGATAAGAGAATACTTTCTAGAGAATATGTTATAATAAATTAAAGTGTGGTGGTTATATGAATTTATCTAAATCTAGATATACTATGGGTATTACTTGTCCTAAGAAATTATGGTTATCTTGTTTTAAACCTGAAGAGGCTATTGAAACTGATAACTCTGTATTTGAAAATGGTAATAGAGTAGGAGATTTAGCAAGACACCTATTTGGTGATGATTATATTTTAATAGACTTTGATAAAGGTATTCAAAGTATGTTAGATGAAACTAAAAAGTATATGAAAGAATCTCCTAATATTATTTGTGAAGCATCATTTAATTATAATGGTAATTTCTGTAGTGTAGATATTTTAAAAAATAATCCTGATGGAGTAGAAATATATGAAGTAAAATCATCTACTAATGTTGAAAAAATATACTTAGATGATATTTCATACCAAACATGGGTACTTAAAAAATGTGGCTTAAATGTTAAAAAGTGTTATCTTGTCTACATTAATAGTAATTATGTATTTAATAAGGAATTAGATATTAATAAGTATTTTAAAATAGAAGATGTAACTAATGATTTAGATGAAAACATAGAAACAAGAGTAAATAAGTTAAAGAAAGTAATTGATGTAGATATAGAACCTAATATAGATATATCTAAATCTTGTCATGATCCATATGATTGTCCTTTCTTTAATTATTGTATTAAATCTCTACCAAAACCAAATATATTTGATATTGGATGGCATACTAATTTTTCTAAAAAACTAGTAATGTATGAAAAAGGATTATATTCTTTTAAAGATATTTTAGATGTAGAACAATTAAATGATAAAGCATATAATCAAGTAAATATGTATGTAAATAATCTAAAACCTATAATTAATAAAGATAGAATAAAAGAGTTTTTAAGTACTTTAAAGTATCCTCTATATTTCTTAGACTTTGAATCATATCAAGCAGTAATTCCTAATATAGATGGAACTGTTCCCTACCAACAAATATGTTTTCAATATAGTCTACATATATTAGATGAAAATAATAATTTAACTCATAAAGAATTCTTAAGTGATGATTATAATGGTAATCCAATGTATGGGTTATGTAAAGCTTTATGTGAAGATATTCCAAAAGACTCTTGTGTAATAGTCTATAATCAAACTTTTGAAAAAACTAGACTTAAAGAAATGGCAGAACTATTTCCTGACTTTAGTAAACACTTATTAGATATTAGAGATAATATAGTAGATATCGCAGTAATATTCTCTAATCAATATTATTACACTAAAGATATGGGTGGAAGTTTCTCTATTAAAAAAGTATTACCTGCCTTATATCCAAATGATCCTGAATTAGATTATCATAACTTAAATGATGTCCATAAAGGTGATGAAGCATCTAATGCCTACTTATCTTTAAAAGATTTAGAAAAGACAGAAGAATTAAAACTAAGACATAGTCTATTAAAGTATTGTGAATTAGATACTTACGCTATGGTTAAAATATATGAAAAATTAAAAGAAATAGAAGACTAATAATTAGTCTTTTTTTATTGAAATTTAAAAGAAAATATGTTATAATATGTATCACTTTTAGGAGTGATTATAAAATGCTAATTAAAAAGAATAAAGATGAAATAAATTTAAAATCTTTAAGAAAAGCTTATTTAATAAAAGTAGAAAATGATGAAGGTTATATAGAACCAAGTGAATTAAATTCATTTTATGATATTTATATTGAAGAATGGAAAAAGGAAAAAAAAGTTTGGTATGGAGAAAATTCGAAATTAACTATTAAACCCATCATAATAAAAAAACCATCTAAGAAATTTGTTCCGTCAGAAGTAAAAGAATATTTAACTGGAGAATCATTTAACTATGCAACTATACAAAGAAAAATAGGTAAAATTGCATTTCTTTTTATGGATATAGATGAACTTTTTTTTGGAGATGGAATTGATAAATATGATATAGCTATATCAAAACATGATAGATTAGATACATTTATATTAAGTTGGTATCCAAGAGAAGAAGATGAAAACATCACTACTGATGACTTCTTTGAATATATGAAACAATGTGGAGATATAGATGAATATAGAAAAGAACTTCAAAAACTAAAAGAAAACACTAAAATAATTCGTTTCGATGTTAAAGAAAGAGAAAGACAAGAAGAACTAGAAAGATTAAGAAAAGAAAATATTAAAGCTTTAAAATATAGATTATTAAATGTAGGCTTTGAAGAAATAAAAAAGAACCCTAAAATAATAGATGTTTGTATAGATATAATATCTAATGATATGGAGTACTTAAAAAATGCATCTATTGAAGAAGTAACAAAAAGAATAAAACAAAAATATAGCTTAAGTGATGAAGATTGTGCAGATACAATAGTTGTATTATTAAGATTACAATCAGTTAATGAATCAGATAAGAAAAAGATAAAGTAGGAGGGTACAAAATGTTATTTAGAAAAAAGAAAAAAGAAGAAGAAAAGAAAACAAAAGATAAATTACGTAAAATGAGTTTATTTACTGTTAAAACAGATAAAGGTTATATAAAGAAAAATGATTTAGTAGGTATGTTTCATCAAGGTGAAAGAAGTCCAGGTGTACCAGGACTTTGGTTCTTTTTCCCAAAAGAAGAAGTATTAAAAGAAAGAAAAATAATTGTTAGAGATGAAATCAAAGATGGTTATGTAACTGAGTTTTTAACTGGAGAACAATTTAAATATGTAGAGTATTTTCCAGGAGAAGCTTTTTCAGAACATGAGGTATTAGATGTTTTTGCATTTCGTTACCATAATCTTAGTGATCAAGATATATATGATTATATAGAAAAACATAGTGATGTAGAATCATATAAAAGAAAACTACAAAGAATAAAAGAATTTTGCTATGAAAAATCAGGTCAAACTTTAAAAGAAGAATTTATAAAAGAAAATATTAAATCAAATAAAATTAAACTTATGGAAAATTGTTTAGATGAACTTATGAAGTATCCTCAACTATCAAGTATATGTTTAGAAATACTATCTAGTGAAGATGCATATCTAAAATCATCACCTATAGATGTAGTATTAAATAGATTAAAAGAAAAGTATCCAAATTTAACTAATGAAGAATATACTGAAATAGTAATTATATTATTAAAACTTCAATCTAATGAAGCAGAAAAAAACAAAGAACATGTGAAATAATAGGGGGTATTATTATGTCTAAGAATAAAGTTAAATTAAATATAAATAATTTATATTATCTTGATTTATATACTGTTAAATCTAAAGAAGGTT
>CACZQV010000069.1 GCA_902783435.1 uncultured Erysipelotrichaceae bacterium
AAATGAAGATGAATATAGAGATGTAGTAGCTGTAGTATTAAGAGTACAAAGTACTACATGTATAAATAATGATAAGAATAAAAGTTACTTAAAAGTAATGTAGGGTGATAATATGTTATTTAAGAAAAAAGATAAAAAGATAGATATTAATAGTTTATATATAGGTAAATTAATAGCTCCATATAAAATTATATGTGGAGAAGAAATATTAACTACATATGGAATGAAAAATATAAATTATTGGAAAGAAAACAAAGTAACACAAGAATGGGATTTAGTACTAGATGAACATCCAGATATACTTATAGTAGATCCCGAAAGAAGATTATTTAAAACAGATAAGAAAGTTACTGAATATTTAACAGGAGAACAATTCGATTACAAATCATTTCAAGAATATACTGAGTATAAAGATGGAGAAAGAGTAGGAACAGTTCGTTATATAACAGAAAGAAAAGAAGATGATTGGGATGCCTATGTAAGAATAGATACTACTGTTCCATGTAAACCTAACTCATCTGATTTACTTGAATATGTAGAAGATCATATTGATGTAGATGAATATAGAGAAGAACTTAGAAGAATAAAAGCAATAAGTACTAATCTTCGTATAGAAAGTCAAAATAGTATTAGTAATAAACCTTATTTAGTAGAAAAATCTACAGATCAAATAGAATATGATTTAAAAGAAAGAATATTATTATTACCTGAAACAGTAAAACAATATCATTGTAGTGAAAAAGCTACAAAAGTATTATTTGATGTAGTAAAAGATGAATCTTATTTAGTACCAACTCCTATAGATAAATTATTAAAAAGAATAAAAGATAAATATAAAGGTTTAAATAATAATGAGTATTTATCTGTAGTAGGAGTTATATTAAAACTTCAATTAAATGAAGAAGAAAAGTATAAAGAACATGTAAAATAATAGGGGTGATTATAATGTCTAAAAATAATATAGATGTAAGTAAATTAATAAAACTATCATTATTCTCTATAAAAAATCCAGAGTTAGGTTATGTTTTACCCAAAAATTTACTAAAAACACATGATTATTGGGGATGTTTTTGTCCTAGTTCTACTGATTTTATACAAGAAAGAGTTATTGTTACTAAGCCAAATCCTTTAATAAGACCTAAACAAGTAACAGAATATTTAACAGGAGAATCTTTTGATTACGTAACCCATCGTTTTAATCATATTTCTTCTTCTCATAAAGAATTAGATACTTTTGTAATAGGTGGTATGACTTCTTTTTATGAAGAAGTAACTATTGAAGAATTATGGAGATATATAGAAAGACATGGAAATGTTGAAAAATATAAAAAGTACCTACAAGAATTAAAAGAAAATAGTAAAAATCTTCATATTCAAAAGAAAGAATTCGAAGAATATAATGCTTTTATAAAAGATATAAGAAAACATTTACTAGAAGAAGGATTAGATGAATTTAAAAATAATCCTAGAATTATGAAAGTTTGTATACTATTATTTGATAGAATAAATGTAATTGAATTAAAAAATACTACTATCGATGAATTAATATTTAAAACTAAAAAAATAAATCCTACTTTAAGTAATGAAGAATGTATATCTATCGCATCAGTAATATTAAGAGTTCAAAATACTATATTTAATAATCCTAAAATAAAAATGAAAATAGCTAATTAATTGACTTTAATAATATAGTTAAATATAATAATTTAAACGGAGTGATAATGTGTCTAGAATAAATTTATGTAAAATAAATCTTGATGATTTATTAATTGTTAAACTTTGTAAAGTAGTTCCGTCTAGAGGATATGTTAACAGTAAAGAATTATATGATATGTGTAAAGAATATGGTTATATGGTAGATGTTATTAAAATACAAGGTCGTTCTATGATAGACCATAGAGATATTATTATAAAGAAACCTACCATAATACAAGAACCTAAAATGGTAAGAGAGTTATTGACAGGTGTAAAATTAGATTATGTAAATGTTGCAAAAACTGACAATGACACTGACTATATGTATACTATAAAAACTCATCAAAGTGAACATGAATATTTTGCATTAAAAGAATTAGCTGATCATCATCCTACAGAAGAATTCTTAGAAAAGTATTTAAAGGAACATGAAGATATAGAAGGTTATAAGGCACATTTAGAAAATGAAAGATTTGGTTGTTTCTGTACACATCATACTATTAAAGAAATGTTAAAGGCTAGATAATAGCCTTTTATTAATTATAAATATTAGGTGATATTATGGAATTTAAAAATACAAAAGAATTTAATACATATATTGAAGATAATAAATCTAGTATATTAGGTAATGGTGTAGAAGGAACTGTTTATCTAACTAAAGCAAATGAAACGATAAAAGATATACAAGAGAATCCTAAAATAATAGATTATACTGATATTATTATGTCTACAGAATTAGATCTATTATCATTCTTATTCCCAACAGAATTATTTATAATTGGGGATAAAATAGTAGGTTATAAATCTAATTATTTTCCTAATAATATAATAAAGAAACGTAATGGTAAAATAGAAGATATTGATATAGATGCTTTATTAGAAGCTAGAGAAAAGTTTATAAAAGATTTAAAAGTACTCACAGAAGAAGGTTATTATTTATATGATGCTGCGGGTAACATATTATTTGATAATAAAAGCTTAGTCGCAATAGATACTCTTAATTATAAAAAGAAAAAAGTTCCATTAAAAAGAAATATAACTTCTTTAGATAATGCATTAGTATGCGAATTAAGAAAGCATGATTCTAATAGTGGTATTGTTGTATTTGATACTTTTACTACTGCGATAGAAAAAATAAAAAAAAGAAAACAATAGGTGATATTATGAAAAATATTAAAGAATTTAAATCAGGTACTGACCTGGATTTATATATAAATTCTAAGAAGAAAAAATTTATTCAATCAGGTACTGAGGGAGAAGTATATA
>CACZQV010000070.1 GCA_902783435.1 uncultured Erysipelotrichaceae bacterium
AAGATCTGACTTTGATTCTATGACTATGAATAAGGAAGATGAATTCAAGAGAATAATGGGATTTGATTTTGATCCAGATAAATATGATATTAGAATAGATGAAGGTGTAAATGGATTTGATGATAATCCTTATGAAGAATTAGTTATATTCGAGAAAGTTCCTAAAAAGAAAGAAGAAAATAATATAACTCCTGAAGAAGAAGAATCATATGAAACAATTGGTACTGAAGAACCAAATAATGATTTAGTTGAGAGAGTTACTTTATATAGAGATGCTGATACTGGTGATTACTTTATTAGAAGTAGTGCCCTAGATCGTTATAAAGATGTTCTTGAAGGAACAGAAGATAAAGTAAGAATTAATAATTCTTTATGTTATAGAATTTCAGAAGAAGATGCTGAAAGATTAAGAAATTGGCAAGATAATCCTGTTTCACCATTTACAGTATATGAATTAGATATTAAACGTAATGAAATAGAAGATGTAGAAGAAGATACAAAGACAACTGGTGAAATAGAAGAAGAGGATACAGAAACACCTGATGATACTGGTGATGATGAAAACAATGATGAAGATGAAAATACTGAAGAGGATGAAGATACAAGAACAGTAGAAGAAACTGATGATGATGAACAAGAAGAGGAAGAAGAAGAAAAAGAAGAAAAAGAAGAAGAGGAACAAACAAAAGCTCCTCAAGAAAGAATTAAAGTAGTTACTGTTCATAGAATTAAGGAAAAAATTACAAGAGATCTTCCATTAGGTAAAAATGATGGTAAACGTTTTATTGCTAGAAATATTAATCCTGATCAAGTGTTTATTTCAGAATTAAGAACTGGTCAAATAGATTATAATATCGTTGGTGTTATAAGAAGTTCAGCAAAAGCAATTGCTGCTACATTTAGTAAATGGAGTGCTAAACTACTACAAACTCCTAAAGCTAAACGAGCTTGTGCTGAAGTAGAAAGACGTTTAAACGAATTAAGTGAAGAAGAATTAGAAGTGTTATGGACTGAATATCGTGGTAATGTAGTTCTTTCTGATATGAGTGTTTCAATTGATCCATTAATTAATGCTAGAATGCAACGTTATGCATATGAAAAGATGAATATAATTAATAAACAAATGAAAACTAATTATGCAATTTACTTTAATTTATTATCTAAAGTAGATGAAGTTATGGTAGATAAGAAATTATCTAAAGAAGAAAAGGATTATAGAAAATCAGTATTAATGAAGAAAGCTGCTGAATGTGTTCAAAATATTATTGATTTACGTACTCAAGGTAATGAATTTATGAGTGGTGGTAAACATGGATTTGAAGAAGATATTAAAGCTGCTAATAGTTATATGAATATAATTGGACGTCATCATGCTAAGAAACATAAATTTGATAATGAGTTAGCTAAAGAACAAGCTGATAAAGAAGATTTCTATAGAGAAGCTTTAGCTAATGGTGATTGGGAAGATGCAGTTAATGGTTTCTTAGATTATGAAAGATTATATATTGATAATACTAAGATTAAACGTGGATTATTTGGTAAGAAGAGTGTTGGTAAAACATATTATTCTCCATTAATTCAAGAATTAGATTATAGACCTGATCCATTCTTAACAGATTTAATTACTACTGTGGCTATTGTAGCATCTGCTGCTAGTGTTGCTAATTCAATTCGTACTTCAATTAATAATGCTAAAGCAGTAAGAGCTCATAATGCACAACTTGAACAAGTAAATAAAGCAAATGCTGATGCTATAGATCAAGCTCATCAAATTGGTGATAATATTACTGGTACTGGTGATAAATATATTGAAGGACTTAAAGCTGGTTCTAATCAAAATATTTTAACAGATGCTGATGTATCTGAAAGAGGTATACTTGATCAACAAGCTTGGGAATTTAATGATGCATATCATCAATTAGATCCTGCAAATCATGCTAGATTTAATGATTTATATTCTAGTACACAAAGTCAAATTGAAAGTATTACTACAAAACTTACAAATAATGAAATTGATCAAATTACGGCAATTAGACAACTTAAAAATATTCAATCTACAACACAAGGATCATTAAATGGTGTTATTGATCAATATTTAGGAATTGCAAAAGATTATGCTGCTGCTCATCCACAACATGATTTAACTGCTGTAACTAGTACAATGGAATATCTTTCAGCTCATCCAGATGCAATTACTCAAATGACTGAAGCTGGAATTGATAATTTATTTGAAGCTGCTAAATTAGCTGGTTTATCAGATACTCAAGCTTATGTATTTACAGGTTTGGATAATGATGTTTTAACTACACTTTTAGGAGCTGCTACTGCTGCAAGATTAGCTCAAAGAGTTATGAATACTACTGGAAAAGCTGCTGATAATACAACTGCTGAAGTTAGAAAAGAAAATCAAGAAGTTGCAGATATGTTTAAAGATTATGACAATGGAAAAGTAAATACTACTTCAAGAAGTAGATAATAAAAGAAAGTTTATACTTTCTTTTTTTTTATTTTTCTTTTATAAATTTTAATTATATTGTTTGACATTTATATAAACTTAACATATAATAAATCCTCGAGGGGATTAGTATGAATACAGATTATAATTTATATAAGATATTTTTATATCTTTATGAAGAAAAAAGTATTAGTAAAACTGCTAATAAACTTTATGTTTCTCAACCTGCTATTAGTTATAGTTTAAAGGAATTAGAAAATCAACTTGGTTATACTTTATTTTATAGAAATTCTAAAGGTATTGAACCTACTATGGAAGCTAAAGAATTATATGGTTATATTTCTACTGCTTTTAGTATTTTAAATGATGCAGAGGAACATATAAAAAATTTAAATGATTTAAATACAGGATGTATTAGAATAGGTACTATTTCACATATTTGTGTTTTCTATTTATCTCATTATATCGCAGAATTTAGAAAATTATTTCCAGGTATAAAATTTGAAATAGTATGTAAATCTACTGCGGATATGATAAAGATGTTAGAGACTAGAAAACTGGATATAATAGTTGATACATTGCCTATTAATAGTAAAAAAGAAGTTACTAAGGTATCTTTATCAAAATTACATAATTGTTTTGCATATAATAAAAAGAAACTAAAAAATGTTGAAATAAATAATGTTTATGATTTATCAAATTATCCAATAATTTTACCTAATCAATCTGCTTCAATAAGAATAAAACTTGATGAATATATGGAAAGTAAAAATACTAAGTTAAATCCAGTTCTTGAAGCATGGAGTACTGAAGTATTACTTGATATGGTTCGTCGTGGAGTAGGAATAGGTTATTTTACACAAGATGTGATTAATATGCAAAGTGATAAAGATAATTTTGAAATAATTACTTTTGAAGATGAATTACCTTCTTTAGATGTATGTTGTGTTTATATAGATAGTTTTTTAACTGCTGCTACTAAAAAATTTGTAGAAATGTTAAAAGAAGATAAATAAGAGTGATAAAATCACTCTTTTTTTTATATAATTTATTGGTGATTATATGTTTCTTAAAAGTATAAATAAAAGAATCAAAATACTTTTTTTAGTTTTTTTAATACCTTTATTTTTAATAGTATTTAAAGTGTTTTATATACAAGTATTTGAGTATAAGAAATTAAATAGTTTATCTCATGATTTATGGAGTAGAAATTTAAGTATAGAGGCAGATAGAGGTAAAATATTAGATAGAAATGGAATTGTATTAGTAGATAATATTACTACTACTTCTTTAGTATTAGTACCTAATCAAATTAAGGATAAAAAGAATACTACTAAGAAGTTAGCTAATATACTTGGAATTAGTTATAATGATATGAAAAAACATGTTTATAAGAAAACTTCTATTGAGAGGGTTCATCCTGAAGGTAGAAGATTAAGTTATGAAATTTCTGAAAAGATTAGTAATTTAAAATTAGATGGTGTTTATTTAGTAAAAGAATCTAAAAGATTTTATCCTTATAAAGAAATGTTATCTCATACTTTAGGATATGTAGGTATAGATAATCAAGGTTTAGCTGGAATAGAACTTCAGTATGACAAATATTTAAAAGGTAAAAATGGGGCAATTAAATATTTTAGTGATGCACATGGTAATAAATTAGATTTAAATGATGTGTATGTAGAACCTGTTAGTGGTATGAATATTAATTTAACTATAGATATAAATATTCAAAAGTCACTTGAGCGAGAAATGAAAAATATTGCTGATATGTTTGAAGCAGATATGGCTTTGGCTATAGTGGTTAATCCTAAGAGTGGAGAAATACTTGGAATTAGTTCTTATCCATCATATGATCCTAATAATTATAAAAAATATGATAGTAGTGTATTAAGTAGAAATTTACCTATATGGGCGTCATTTGAACCTGGTTCTACGTTTAAAGTAGTTACGATGGCAAGCGCAATTAATGAAAATGTAGTAGATATTTTTAAAGATCATTTTTATGATTCAGGTAAAGTCAATGTAGATGGAAGTGTTTTAAAATGTTGGAAAGCTGGAGGCCATGGTGATCAAACATTTTTAGAAGTACTTCAGAATTCTTGTAATCCTGGTTTTGTAAAGTTAGGACAATTACTTGGAAAAGAAAGGTTATTTTCTTATATTTCTAAGTTTGGATTCGGAGAAAAAACAGGTGTTGATTTGAATGGTGAAGGTAAGGGAATAGTATTTCCTCTTGAGAAGGTTGGAAATGTTGAACTTGCTACATCTGCGTTTGGTCAAGGACCTAGTGTTACTCCTATACAACAAGTAATGGCAGTTAGTGCTGTAGTTAATGGAGGTTATTTATATAAACCATATGTTGTTAAAGATATTACTGATAATACTAATTCTGTTATTTTAGAAAATAAAAAGGTATTAAGAAGGAGTGTTATTTCTTCTAAGACATCTTCTATTATGAGAATAGCTTTAGAAAATGTAGTAGCTAAAGGAGGAGGTCGTTCAGCGTATATAGAAGGATATAGAATAGGTGGTAAGACAGGTACAGCTCAAAAACAAGAAAATGGAGTATATTTAGTTAATAATTATATTATGAGTTTTATGTCTGTAGTACCAGCAAATGATCCTGAAGCAGTACTTTATCTTGCGATAGATAATCCTAAACATACTGCGATGTTATCATCATACACTACAACTCCTATAGCTAGAAGAATACTTTTAGATATAATAGATTCTTTAAAAATAGAAAAACAAGAAGGAGAAATACCAAAAGATTTAGAATGGAATGATAAAGTAACTTATGAAGTACCTAATGTAGTAGGTTTAAGTTTAGAAGATGCTAAAAAAGATTTATTTAATTTTCAAATAGTTATAGAAGGTAATGGAGATACTGTAGTAGAACAATCTCCTAAAGCAGGTTATAGATTAGAAGATCAAAGTAAAGTAAGAATTTTATTAAAATAATTCTATAGAAATTAATTTTTTTATGATAAAATTAGTTTGGTGATACTATGGATGAAACAATAGGAGCTAAAGGCGGATATAATGATAGAAGAAGAACTCTTATAATTACTAATAAGCAAAAAGAAAAATTAAAAGAAAAACAACAAGAAAAAGAATTAAAAGAGTTGGAAGAAAAAGTTAAAAAACAACAAATTTATACTTTAATTAAATCTTTACCTATAGCTATAGGTGGAGGAACTTTTAAAATCTTATATGATATAGGTACAGGTAAAAAAAATATAGATAAACAAGAAGAATATTCTAAATGGAAGGTAAAAGAATATGATGCAGATATGTCTGTTAAATCAAGACAAGAAAAAGAATATGAAAAGAAAAAGAAAAAGGTAGTTGTAATACAACCTGATGGTAGAAAAGTAGTAGTTTTAGTACCAATAGAAGAAGATAAAAAAGAAATAGATCATTCAATAGTAGAAGATAAAAAAGAAGAAAAGAAAAAGATACTTGAAGAAGAAATTAATAAGCAAGAAGAAGTTATTAAAGGTAATAATAAAAAACAAGAAAAAGAAATTGAAAAAGAAAAAGAAATAAAAAAAGAAGTTATAGAATATGAAGAAATAAAAGAAACTAAAAAAGAAAAAGAGGATATTTCTTCTAAAAAACAGGAAGAAAATATTTTAAAAACAGAAACAAAAGAAATAGAAAAAGAAGAGAATATATCTTTTGATGATTTAACTCCAGCTATGAAAGATAAACTTGATAAATTAAAAGCTAGAAAGATAATTGATGAATATAGTAAACAATTAAAAGATATTAGATATGATTTAAGAAAATTAATATCTGAATATAATGTTTTAGTAGATGAAAAAGATAATGCGATAACTTCTAAAGAAATGGAAGATATACTTGATAAATTAAGTGAAATTATTTGGAAAGTAGATGAATTAAAAAGTAAAATTCAAATAGATAATTTAGATAAATATGATGATAATTATATTTATACTTTAATAGAAGATTATTTAACTGAGTTTAAAGATAAGAAACTTATATCAGAAATAAAGGATTCACCTTTATATATAATGATTGCTGAAAAACTAGATGAATTAGATAAAAGAAAAGATGAATTAAATAAAGAAGTAAATGATAAAAAAGATGAATTAGTAGAAAAAGAAATAGATTTTGATAAATTAAAAGAAAAATATTATAGTATTGATAAGTTTAATAAAGAATTAATAGAATTTCAAAAACAACAAGATGCTTTACTTAAAGAAGTACAAGAAAAAGTTGCTAATGCAGTTACTGTTAGTGAAAGAGTTCAAGTAGAAATGGAAGCTATGAATTTACAAAGTAGAAGATTACTTAGAAGATTGACTATGGCTATGTTATTTCCTGGTACTAGAATTGCAAGAGGGACTGCACTTACTACTGCTGCATATTTAAGTTTTGTAAGACAAATATTAAATCCTAGAACTACTACTAGAAGATATAGAGTGATTAACGTAGAAGATTATTCTAGTGATATAGAATATACTATTTCTTCTATAGAAGATGCTATTGGTATGTTAGGTAAGACTAGTAAACAAGTAGATAAATTAATTAGTCAGATATATGATGAGTTTAAAGATTATATAGGAGTAATTAAAGAGTGTGATGAATTACTTAGTAATTTGCAAAAAATTAAAAGTGATTTAGCAGAAAAAGAATATGAAATGGAAAGAGTAAAGAAAGCACAAGAGAGAGAATTAGAAAAAAATAATGCTAAAGTTTTAACTAGAGGAGAATATCCAATGTAAAAAACTTGTAAATAGTTTTTTATTTGTAATATTAACTAGTTAGTTATGTTATAATTATTTAAGAGATGGAGGGTGCAAAATGTTATTATTAACGAAAGCTATATTTGCAATTATGATTGGTTTTTTAACTTCTACAGTTCTAGGACTTTTTATGTTACCAATATTAAGAAAATTGCGTTTAGGGCAAAAAATATCTATTTTTGTTGGTGAAGCTCATAGAAAAAAAGAAGGTACTCCTACTATGGGTGGTTTAATATTTATTATTCCAACGGTTATTGCTACGTTAGGATTAATAATTATTGGTAAAATTAGTTATACTTCTAATTTAGGTATAGTACTTTTAGTATTTATAGGTTATGCGTGTATTGGATTTTTAGATGACTTTTTATCAATTAGAAAAGGAAATAATGAAGGATTAACTACTTATCAAAAATTATTTATGCAAGTGTTAATAGCAATTGGATTTTTCTATATATATATGAGAAGTGGAGGACAAACAGCTTGGGTTGTTGGTACACTTCATATTGATATAGAATTTGGATGGTTATATGGACTTGCAATATTATTTATATTAGTAGGGGCATCTAATGCAGTTAATTTAACTGATGGATTAGATGGACTTGCTGGAGGACTTTCAGCTATTGCATTTATTGCGTTTGCTCTTATTTCATTATCAGTTGGATTTGAAGATATAGGAATATTTAGTTTAATCTTAGTAGGTTCTTTAGTAGGATTCTTAATATATAATACACACCCAGCTAAAGTATTTATGGGTGATACTGGTTCTCTTGCACTTGGTGCAGTAATGGGAGCTATCGCAATACTTACTCACAGAGAATTAACATTACTTGTAGTTGCAAGTGTATTTGTTATTGAAACACTTTCAGTTATTATTCAAACATTCTGGGTACAAGTATTACATAGAAAATTATTCTTAATGACACCACTTCATCATCATTTTGAGAAATTAGGATGGAGTGAAACAGATATAGTTAAATTATTCTGGGTAGTTGGTTTAATACTATCTATGGCTGGAATTATATTTGGAGTTTGGGTATAACAAACTCTTTTTTGTTGACATTTTTTACAAATAAAAATACTTAAATATTTGTATTAAAAGTGTAGTGAACCTATAATATAAGATATGGATGGTGATTATAATGATAAGAACTAAGCGAGATAAAAAACATATTTATTTGTTAGTACTATTATTACTATTAGGAATAGGTTTTGCAGCCTTAGCCGCAACATTAAAGATAAATGGAACTATTACTATAGATAGTGCAAGATGGGATGTCCATTTTGAAAATGTAAGTGTTACACCTGGAAGTGTTACTGCGACAACAGTGCCAGTTAGTGATAATACTACAACTACAGAAATGACATATGCAGCAAGTTTTACTCAACCAGGAGATTATTATGAATTTACTACTGATATCGCAAATGATGGTACAATTAATGCTATGGTAGATTTAGTAACAAATAAGACATATCAAGCAGATGGAGAAACAGAAAAACAACTACCAGCATATTTAAAAAGTACCGTAACATATAATGATGGAACACCAATAAATAAAAATCATTTATTAGCAAAACAAACTAGTGAAAAGATAAAAGTAAGAGTAGAATTTAAAACAGATGTAAATCCAGGAGATTTACCAAGTAGTGCAGAAACAACAGTATTTAAATTTGTTGTTAAATACAAACAAGCAGATGAAAATGCATGTCAAAGACCTACAACATTCCAAGCTGATAGTTGGGATACAATTCAATGTAATGTTAGAAATAATCCTTTAAGTTATCCATTAGGAGCTGAAAAAACAATTGAAATTGATATAGATGGAGATAATACAAATGAAACATATACATTAAGAGTAGCAAACAACACAACTCCTGCAGAATGTTCTACACAAGGATTCTCACAAACAGCATGTGGATTTGTAGTAGAATTTAAAGAAATAATTGATATGCATAGAATGAATCTATACTATGATGGTACTACTAATGGTGATGGTGCTCATGGTGGATGGGAATATTCAGATATGAGAGCTTATTTAAATGATGGTATATATGCAAAAGAGAATATTGACTATAGTAATAATGGAATATATAGTAAACTACCAAGTGAATTACAAAATGTAATAATAACTACTACTGTAGTTTCAAGTCATGGATATTCACAGTCAGATAACTTTACTACCACAGATAAGTTGTATCTATTATCACCAGCTGAAATATGGGAACAAGTACCAGGATATGATGAAGCAAGGACAGATACTGCATGGAATTTATCAAGACAATTAGATTATTATCATTCTATAGGAGTAACAACATCTAGTTATTCAAACGCTAAGAAAAATTATAAAGGTTATGCAAATTATTATTGGCTTCGTGCAGCATATTCTGGAAATAATGATAGATTTAATATGGTTAGTAGTACTGGATATAATTATCAAGGATATTATTCAGCTAGTCGTTATGGTGTTTCACCAGCATTCCGTATAGGTTAAAAAAGAAGTAGAAATACTTCTTTTTTTTATACATATAATTAATTAGGTGATTATATGAAGATTGATAAAATACTACTTTATACTGTTATTGTTTTATCTTTATTTGGAATTATAATGATATATTCATCTTCTAGTATTTGGGCTAATTATAAATTTAATGATAGTTTTCATTAT
>CACZQV010000071.1 GCA_902783435.1 uncultured Erysipelotrichaceae bacterium
ATCTTTTTCTATATTTAAGAATTTAATCATATCTTCTTTATTTTCTTCTAATAATTTTGCATATTCTTCATCATGTTTTAATGCCCAGTTAAGTGTTTCATTATAAACATCTTCTGCCTTTTTATGTGAGAAATATGTTTTAGATATATTATTTAGTTTATCTAAGTCAAATAATGTACCACCTATAGCCATTTTATCAAATGTAAATGTAAAATCCTCTAATGATTTATCTGAGTTTTGTAGATACCATTCTTCAAAATTAGAATTTAGTATTGTAGCTAAATATAATTTAACAGCATCAATTGGAATACCCACTTCATCATAGTAAGATACTGCGGCTTCTGGATCTTTTCTCTTAGATAGTTTTCTTATTATTCCATCTTCTTTTTTTGTAATAGCAGCAGTATGAACATATTCAGGTCTTTTAAAACCTAATACTTCAAATAGTTGTACATGTAATGGAACAGATGATACCCATTCATCTCCTCTTATTACGTGTGTTGTGTGCATTAAATGATCATCTATAGCATGAGCAAAATGATATGTTGGAGTTCCATCTTTCTTTAATAAAACAATATCCATATCATTTTCTGGGAATTTAATTTTTCCTTTAACACAGTCTATTATTTCTACTTCATTTTTACTATTACCTGGAGATTTTAATCTTATAACGTGTTCTTCTCCATTAGCTAATTTTTCTTTTATTTCATCTAAAGATAAATCACGATCTACTGCATAAACACCATATATTCCTAATTTTGTTTTATTAATTTCTTGTTCTTCACGGATATTAGCTATTTCTTCTTCTGTCATAAAACATGGATATGCTAATCCTTTAATAATTAAATCTTTTACATAAGTTTGATATATTTCAGTTCTTTCACTTTGAATATATGGGCCATATTCTCCACCTACTTTAGTTGATTCATCTGGAATAATATCAAATGCGTCTAAATCATTAAAAATACCTTCTACTCCGTTTTCTACACTACGTTTTTGATCAGTATCTTCAATTCTTAAAAAGAATACACCATTACTTTGTTTAGCAAATATACTATCACAAAAAGAACCAAATAAACTACCCATATGAACAAAGCCTGTAGGAGAAGGTCCAAAACGTGTTACCATTGCTCCTTCTGGTAAATCTCTTTCTGGATATTTTTCTTCATAATACTCTCTTGTTTTTGTTATATTAGGAAATAATATTTCTGCTAGTTCTAATCTTTCTTCATCTGTCATAATTACACCTCTTTTTTTAACTATTAGTATTTTACACTATTTTCAAAAAAAAAGGAAGATTATTCTCCCTTTTCTTCAAAACTAAATTTATTTTTAGTAAATGTATAAATTTTTTCTCCTGTTTTACCAGCGTCACTATCATCACCTGGATTAATTGATTCAGTACCTTTTTTAGCTTCACCTAAAATTTCAGTTAGTTTAGTAAACTCTACTGTAGTTGGTGCTGCATAATCACTTTTTACTACCATACCTACAAATGTAGTTTTATCATCTGCTTTAGTTACATATTGTGTTCCTTGTGATCCATCAGTATCAGTTAAAATTAAAGCTAAGTACTCTCTTCCTTCTACAGTAGCTACTAATTTATCTTTTTGATCTGGATATTTTGCAGATAATGATGTTTTATATGAATCATATGCATGTGAATAATCTGCTGCAATTGTGAAAGTTAATTCTTTATTAGTAATCATTAATCCATATTCAGAATCTGTTGTTGCAGTATATCCTTCTGGAATAGTAAATGTATATCCTGCATAGTTTTCTGTTTTTTCTGTCTCTGTTGTTGTTGGAGTACCACTATTATCACCATTATTAGGTGTTGGTGCTTCTGGTTCATTTGCTGGAGCTAATACTGTAAAATATATAACTACAGCAAGTGCTGCTACTACAGCTAATGCAATAACTAAAATAATGGTTTTTTTATCTTTTTTTGGAGTAGTAGCTTCTAATGGTGCAGCTGTTTGTGGTTGCATAGCTGCTACTGCTGGTTCTACAAAACCAGTTGGTTGTTGTACTACAGGTTGCTCTACTGGTGTTGGTTCCATTACTGGAGTTTGCTCTACTGGTGGGATTACAACTGGTGTTGGTTCTACTACTGGAGTTTGCTCTACTGGTGGGATTACAACTGGTGTTGGTTCTACTACTGGAGCTTGTTCTACTGGTGGAATTGCAACTGGTGTTGGTTCCATTACTGGAGCTTGTTCTACTGGTGGAATTGCAACTGGTGTTGGTTCTACTACTGGAGCTTGCTCTACTGGTTGAATTGCAACTGGTGTTGGTTCCATTACTGGAGCTTGCTCTACTGTTGGTTGTGCTGGTTGTAAGATTTCTGTTTCTGTAGTTGTTACTACATTTTCTACTGGAGCACCACAATTAGGACATACTGTTTCAGATCCTGTTAAAGTTGCTCCACATATTTTACAAAACATATTAAATACCTCTCTTTATTTTTATTTCATTATAATGATAACATACTTTTTTTTAATTTAAAATATTTTTATTTTATAAAAGTGCCTTCTTTATTAAATTCTCCATTCCATTTAGGAGTTAATTTACTCTTATAAAACACACCTTCAAAACTATCACCATTATTTATATTCCATTTATTTATGCCACTTACATCTTTTGCTTTCAAATGACTAAATGTTCCATCAAAGTTTTTAACTTTAGATACATTCCAATTCTTTAGTCCATTTAAATCTTTTAATTTGGTATGAGAAAATGTTGATTCCATATCAGTAACTTTACTAGTATTCCAATTTTTTAATGCATCTACATTAGTTATACTTGTATAATTGAATAAATATCTAAAGCTCTTAATCTTTTTAGTATTCCATTTACTTATACCTTTAATGTCTTTTAAATTTCTTATATGTTCAAAAGCTCCATCGAAGTTTTCTAGTTTTTTAGTATTCCATTTAGATAAAGCATTTAAATTAGTTAAATTAGTATAAGATAATGCTCTATTAAATGATTTTAATGATTTAGTATTCCAATTTTTAATACCATTAATATTATTTAATTCTACACAACAATCAAATAAGAATGACATGTTTTCTACTTTAGATACATCCCAATTCTTTAATGCATCTACATTAGTTATTTTAGTATCTGAAAATGCTCCTGACATTGTTTTTACTTTACTTATATCCCAGTTTTTAATTGGTGTTAAATCAACTACTTTTGTATCTGATATAAATCCAGAAATACTAGTAAATTTATTTGTATTAAAGTATTTTAATATACTTATATCACTAATTGATGTTTCTTCTAACATAGAAGATATATCTTCTAGATTATCAGTTTCTATAGCTATTAATGGAGTTATATCTATTAGTGAATAACACTTCCAAAATATACTATCAATATTTTCTAGCTTAGGGGTGTTATAGTAAGATAAAAATTTAATATCACTTAAACTTTCATCTTGGAAGAACATATTAGACATATTCTCTAGTTTGTCTGCTTTAATATATTTTAAATCAGCTGCATCTGTTAAACCACTTAAATTAGAAAACATATATGAAGTATCACTACCATATTCTATTTTATTTTCACTATAGAAATATAATGTATCTTCTTCTACCCACATATATATAGGTTTCTTTGAATTAGTAGTAGAAACTATATAATTATCATTCATATACTCTTCTTTTATTTCTTTAGCTTTTTTAATATTTTTAATTGTATAATCCTTATAGTCTCTATTTATTAGTTCTCCTATTTTATCTTTTACAGTAATACCACTTTTTAAAGTAGAATACTCATCTTTTTTATCTTCTTCTAAATAGATTTTTCCATTTACTTTGAAATTATTTAATCCTTTATAAATAATACTTAATACGTATTCTCCTTTTTCTATATTAGGAATAATAGTATTATCTGTATTATGAATTAATCCTTTATTAATAATCTTATTATCTTTTCTTAGAATATATACTATGTAATTAGTATTTTGTTTTGTATTAAAATTCTTTAATATAATATTTTTATTTGAATCTTCTACTTTTAATTTAATTATCTTTTCTTTATCTTTCTTTAATGTAATAGATACTTTATTAGTATTATTATTTTTTAATGTATAAGTTTTAGGGAATAACATTATAGTTAATATTACTCCTATTATTACTAATACTATTATACTAGGAATTATTATTTTCTTTTTCATGTTATCCCTCCTAATTAATCTTTATTGGTTTAGAGTTATATTCATTATTAGCTATATCTATTACTCTAAACACAATATAGTAATCATAATCGTCTCTAAAATCTTCTCTTTTAAATTTAATCATATTTGTACGATGGATTGTTCCTTGTAGCGCATTATTACTTGTTTCAGTCCAATTTGGATTATAATTACCATTTTCATCTAACATTTGATATCTTGATGAAGCTACTGTAATGAAGTTATAATCTGTTAATTTTGTACCTGCTGGTGAGAATACATTAAAGTTTTCTTGTTTTTCACTACTCTTACCATCTAGGTTAGTATAAACTGCTTTAATATATCCATTTGGATGAGCTTTATCGATACGTATTATAGCTGTAGCTGGTTCTATTTTTCCAAACATCATATCAGTTGTATCTGATAAATATACAAAAGTTTGTAATTCTATATAATCATCTGTTACTTTATTTTCAATAGTAAGTAACCATGTAGAATCATCTTCATATTCTTTATCCATTATTTTTAATAATCTATCTTTAATAGATACTTTTAATTTATTACCTTCTACTTTTACATCTTTACCACTATGTACTACTTGGAAATATCCATCTTTAGTATCTATAAATACTAAATATCCTGCTTTAGCCATATTATCTAATTGTTCATCTGTTAATTCATATTCTACATCTTTTTTTCTTTCTTTTTTCTTTTTAGTAAATTTACTATCACTTGATATATTAAAGTCATCATATGAATTTATTCTTAAATTTGATTTTGTTTTATAGAAATTAGTAATAAAACTTGTGTAATTTCTAGAAGTTGATATTGTATTATATCCTTCTAAGAATATTTTATTATTATATGGAAAATATATTGATAATCCATGAGAATGATTTGTATTACTCCAATTATATACAACTGCATCATCTATTGAATTTCTAAGTTTATTCCCACTATTTGAATATTTATTAAATTTTTCTGAAAAATCATATAAATCTACCATATCATATGAAGGTTCATTTGCCCCATATTGTTCCATATTAGCACGTATTTTAGAGTATTCTTTATAATTAGTAGATACGCTTTTATCTAGGTCTTTAGAAAAATCATTTAAATTATTAGATATATTATCTATTTTAGATAAATCTATTACTGCATATGTTGAATCAATACAATAATTATCTCTCTTTTTTGTATATGATGAGTAATTACATGTATTAGATACTACATCTTTATATGTTTCTATTTGTTTTTTACCATAATCTATTCCACTATCAGTTATTTTTACATCGTTTAAAAATCTAATTGCAGAATCTGCAGGTGAACCTATAGTTACTTCTTCAGATGCAACTAAGTATTTAGCATATTTTTTGTATATATTTGCTACTTCTATAGTACTATTAAGACATGTTCTAAATGAAATTACTTCTAGTTTTTTATTTTTAAATGGAGAGTTTTCGAATGCTCTTGACATTTCTTGTAACATTAAATGATCTCCTGATAAATCATCATATTCTGAACCATCTACAGCTCCTCCATGATTCCAGTAAATAAAATCATATTTACTAGCTTTGTAATGATTATGAACATATGTTAAGAAGTATGATAAATTATCAGCTGAACCCATATTAGTCTTAGGTCTAGCGTTTATCTTTTGAAAACCATTTGCTTCTAATGAATATATTGATGTTTCATTAACATCTATATAATTATTCTTCCATGATGTAGTACCTCCAGCTATTAAAATAACTTTTGTATTATTAGCTGTTAGTTTCTTATAATCTAAATCTTGAAGATCACGAGTAGCAAGACCACTTTTAGATTCAAGGTTAGATCCTACCATATAAATCATAACTACTCTACCACTACCACCAGTATTTTGTGTTAATACAACCATACCTAATCCCGCTAATACAACTAAGAAAATTACGGAAAAACAAGATATTAATACAATTGGAAGAACTGGTGATTTTTTCTTCTTAACTGGCTCAGTTTTTACTTCAATTGTATTAGGTGTTACTGGTACTTCAATCTTTTCTTCTACTTTTGGTTCTTCTTTTAATTCTACTATTTCTTTTTTTATTTCTTTTTCTGCTTTCTTTTGTTCTTGTAGTTCATTAAATAATTTTGTTTTTGTACCACATCCAGAACAAAATTTAGCAGTATCTGGTAGTTTTTTACCACATTCTTTACAAAACATAACAACACTCCTATTTTATATATATACGATTATACCATATATTTTTTTATTTCAAACAAAAAAATGGCTGCCCCAGTTAGATTCGAACTAACGCGTGATGGAGTCAGAGTCCACTGCCTTACCGCTTGGCTATGGGGCAATACCATTTTTATTTTACAATAA
>CACZQV010000072.1 GCA_902783435.1 uncultured Erysipelotrichaceae bacterium
ATAAGGTATCTTTTTAGTAAACTTAGAATAATTATAATCAAGTCTTTCTAAAAATAAATCTTTAGCTTTACTCTTATACCATTTATCTAAATCTAATTCATTACCTATATAAACCTTATCATTTAAAAATTCAATTGTATTACCATCTCTATATATAGGAATATACTTAGTTCCTAAATAAAAGAAACCATCATTATTTTTACATTTCTTTTCTTGAAAATCTATCATTTCACATATTCTATTATAATTTTCTTTAATTAAATTATTAATAAAAAACTTAGTAACAAAATAACCTGTAGTAACAGTAACCTTTAAATCCTTCTTAACTCTTATATAAGTATTCTTTTGTCCCATTTTTTTTATTATTACTATTTCATAACTTTTATCATTATACATAAATTGCATAATTACCACCAACATTATTTTATCAAAAAATCGTATAAATTAAAACTATTTATAACATAATACCTATAGGAGGAATAGTATGGATATAAACATAAGACAACATATTATTAATAATTTTGAAGGAGATGACTATGAAACATTATATAAAGCAATAGATGAATCAGTATCTACTTATGATGAAAATGTATTACCAGGATTAGGAGTATTCTTTGAACTTATTTGGGAAAATGCAAATAAAGAATTAAAAAATGAAATAATAGAAATAATACGAAAAAGAGTACAAAAAGGACTAGAGGATAACCTCTAGTCCTTTTTATTTACTAACCTATTCTAAATGCTGGAGAAACACCATTATTAACACTACTACTAACTCCCGTATTATAACTACCAAGTCTTTCGACATTACTAAAAATACCAGATAATTCTTTATAAGGAGAACGAAGCCACCATTGTCCTGTAGTATAATCTGATACAGTATTATCTGTTTTCATAACTGCAGAATAATTATTCATTGTAACATTGGCACTAGAATAATAATCTAATTGACGACTAAATTCTGATGCAGTATCATAATTTGAAGGATCTTCTCCATATACTTCTTTCGTACTTAATAAATAAAGTAAATCAGTTGTCGTAAAATTATCTGTATCATGATTTCCATGTCCTGATACTACGGTTGTATTAATAATAACATTATTTAAATCACTAGGTAAAAGATTATTTAGATAATGATTCAAGAAACCTCGAACTTGACAGTGCTCCCATCCACCTTTATTTCCATCGCCATCTGTATCACCATAATTATCATATGGATTCATAGCATTATGGATAATAATATCAGAAAATTCTACTACAAATCCACATGCTGACTGACTAAAACCTTGAGTACTGCATTCACTTGGAGTTGATTTATTTGCTACTCTAACTATATGTGTTCCAAAATTATTTATTGTAACTTCTTTAGTATCACCTATATTATAAGCATTAGTGTTTCCTTTTCTTACATTACATGCAATTGTTTCCCAACTATCAGTACTAAATGACACTGGAGTTGAACATGAATCTTCTTCTTTATGTTGAACATATGGAAGATTTACTTCTATTGTAATAGGTTCTGCTTCTTCTGGTAATTCTTCTACACTACTTTTAAATTCTACTCTTATTTTATATGTTTTACTTTCACCATGTTCAAGGACATCCCCATTAGCTGGAACAGTAGTACCATCATCATATGTTACTTTAAAATCCATATAACTAGGTAATGTTGTAGCTACATTATTAGATTTATATGTTATCCAGTTATTACTTAATTGTAATGCTCCATCTACACTACCTTCATTTATCGCATCTATTTCAAATTCATAGAAGTCTCCTGGCATTTCAAATTCTACATCAAAACTTACTGTATCTTTTGTTGATGTGGCTGTAGTTACACTAGGAGCAGAAGCACTAACACTTCCTTGTGTTACATTAACACTAGTATCATCCCAATGTATATTCCATGTATTACTTTTAATTGCTGCAGTACCATTAATATATAATGTAGTACTAAGTAAGGCAAATCCTATTGTTATTCCTAATATTAAAATTAACAGAAACATTATTCTTCTTTGTTTTTTATTCTTTCTCATATTATCACCTATTATAATTTTAATTAATATATAAAAAAAAGACAATAATTATAAATTATTATCTTTTTTTATTTACATTTATTTTACTTATCTCTTAATTCTGCATTATGAGTAGATACTACTTTATCTATTATCCTATTAAATACTTCCATTACTTCTTCATCTGTAAGCGTTCTATCTATTCCATTAAATACTAATGAGAAAGCCACACTCTTCTTATTTGAATCAATATTTTCTCCTTCATATACATCGAATACTTTTACATCTTGTAATGTTTTATTAGAAGCTTTCTTAATAGTTTTAATAACATCTCCTACATCAGTATTTCTATCTAAGATATAAGCCATATCTTTAGTAATACTTGGATATTTAAATGCTTCTTTATATTTTAATTTAGCTGTTTTTCCATATAAACTATCTAAGTTAAGTTCAAATACAAATATATCTTTCTTAACTATACTTGGATGAACTTTACCTATAATACCAATAGCTTTTCCATCTAAAATAATATTAGCTTGAACACCAGGATGGAAAGAAGAACATTCACTTCTAGTAAATGAATATCTATTTTCATAACCCATATATTTTAATAAATTTTCTACAATACCTTTTACTACGAAGAAATCAACTTCAAAATCTTTCTTCCAACTATTAGTAATATAACTACCAGTCATTAATCCACATATCTTAGTAATTTCATCATAATTAGTATCATATGTCTTAGCTATTTCATAAATATTAACATCTTTAACACCACGAGCTTTATTATATTCATACACATTCATAAGTGACGGAATTAAAGTAGTTCTAACGACACTCTTATCAGTACTCATAGGATTTGGTAATACTACTTGACTTCTATCTTCATATTTGAATGTATTAGCCATTTCAGGTGAAGTTAATGTATAAGTTTTAACTTCATTTAATCCTAAACTTCTAAGTCTTCTTGATACCATCTTACGATATTTAACATCTCCTACATATTCTCCTCTTCTAACAGGAACTGTAGGAATACTAGATTTAAGATTATTGTATCCATAAAGTCTACCAATCTCTTCAGCAATATCATTAACATTAGCATCTATATCTAATCTTCTTTTTGGTATAGTAACAATAAACTTACCATTCTTTACTGTATAAGGAAAATCTAATCTCTCTAACTCATTTTTCATATCATCTTCAGAAATAGTAATACCTAAAATTTTATCTACATCTTCAGGATAGAATTCAAGTACTTTTTCTTCTTCATCTTCATTATTAATAAGTACATAACTATCTACTATTTCTGCATCTGCATATTTTTCAAGTAAATGACAAGCACGACGTGATGCCATTTCTGTATATTCAGAAGATAATCCTTTACCATAACGAATACTTGCTTCACTAGGAAGTTCTAACTTACGAGCAGTATATCTAATACTAACTGGATCAAATATTGCAGCTTCAATTAAGATATTTTTAGTATTTTCATCTACTTCAGTATTTTCTCCACCCATAACTCCAGCAATACATACTGATTTTTCTCCATCAGTAATAACTATATCACTAGAATCTAATTCTCTTTCTTTTCCATCTAAAGTAGTAATCTTTTCACCATCTTTAGCATCTCTAACTACAATAGTATCTCCAAGTTTATCTCTATCAAAGAAATGTAGTGGTTGACCAAATTCTAACATTACATAGTTTGAAATATCTACTACATTATTAATTGGTCTCATACCAGCAGCAGTTAATCTCTTCTTAATAAAGTCTGGTGATTCACCAATCTTAACATTTCTAACTTCACGAGCTACATAGTAACTACATTTATCTGTATCTACTTTTAAATTAAATTTAATCTTATCACTAATTGGACTATATTCTAAACTAGGTAAAGTTACTTTTCTATTTAGTATACAAGCTATTTCATAAGCAAATCCAATATGGTAATAACAATCATTATTACGATGTTTATGAATATCTAAATCATATAAAGTATCATCAAGTCCTAAATAATTAATAGGATCTTCTCCTACAGGTGCATCATCATCTAACTCATGAATACCTTTATTATAATTCTCTTCAGTCTTTTCTTCTAAACCAAGTTCAAATAAAGCACAAATCATACCACATGATTCTTCTCCACGAATCTTACTCTTTTTAATTTCAAAGTCACCTGGTAAAACAGCCCCTACTTTAGCAACTATTACTTTAATTCCTTTACGTACATTAGGAGCTCCACAAACTATTTGTACTTCTTCATCTCCTAGATTAACTTTACATACATGTAAATGATCACTATCAGGATGATCCTTACATTCTAAAACTTCACCAATTACTAAATTATCAATATGATGAGTATAAACACCTTCAATATTAATACCAGCTTTAGTAATCTTAGTAGCTAACTCATGTACATCTTGATCTTTTATATCAATGTAGTCTCCTACCCAATTTAAACTTATCATTATTCTTCATCCTCCCTATCAAAAGTACTTACTTCACGTAAATCTGCATTATAGAAAGTTCTAATATCATTAATATCATATTTCATCATTGCAAGTCTTTCAGCTCCAAATCCAAATGCAAATCCACTCCATACTTCAGGATCATATCCACTCATTCTTAAAACATTTGGATGAACTACACCAGCACCAACTACTGTAACCCAACCAGTATGTTTACATACATTACATCCTTTTCCATGACAGTTAACACATGTAATATCTACTTCTACTGAAGGTTCAGTAAATTGATAATAACTTGGTCTAAAACGAGTTTCCACATCTTTACCAAATAATCTTTTAAATAATACATCCATTGTACCTTTTAAATCACTTAAACTTATATCTTTATCAACAAGTAATCCTTCTATTTGCATAAATTGATGAGAATGAGAAGCATCATCATCATCTCTTCTATAAGTCTTACCAGGACAAATCATTCTAATTGGAACTTCACCTTTTCCCTTTAACATAGTTCTAACTTGAACAGGACTTGTTTGACTACGAAGAAGTATTTCTTCTCCCTCAATATAGAAAGTATCTTGAGCATCTCTCGCAGGATGTCCTTTAGGTATATTTAACATTTCAAAATTATATTTATCTTCTTCTATTTCAGGACCATCTACTACATCATATCCCATAGACATAAATACATCTTCTACTTCTTCTATTACTTTTTCTAATATATTAGGAGCACCTAAACTAATTTCAGTAGAAGGTAGGCTAATATCTACTTTTTCACTCTCTAATCTTTTATTTAATTCTTCTAAATCTAATCTTTCTTTTACTTTATCAAAATACTCATTAAATTCATTTCTAAGTTCATTTACTTTCATTCCAAATTCTTTCTTCTCTTCATTTGGAACATTCTTAATCTCACTATTAAGCTCTGTAATTAAACCCTTCTTACCTAAATATTTTACTTTTAAATCATTTAATTCTTTAATATCAATATCTTGAACTAAATCTTTTTCTAATTCTTCTTTTACTTCTAATATCTTTTTATTTTCCATATTATCCCTCCTAATATAAACTCTTTATTTCATTCATTCTTTTTATCTTAACAATATTCTCATTATGTCTATCATTTTTATCATAAAGAATTGAATATATTCCTACACTTCTAGGTCCTATATAATCTTTATCTAAATTATCACCAATATATACACAAGAATCAGGTTTATATAAATCCATTGCAGCTTGATAAGCCATTTGTCTAGGTTTTAATACAAAATCACCTGCAAATATATTATCAAAATAAACCTTTAGACCACTTTTATTTAATCTTCTATTTTGACTTTCCAAAAACCAATTAGTAAGTACTCCCAAACTATAATCTTTACGCTTTAAATAATCTAAAGTTTCAACAACACCATCTTCAATAATACTAGGACAATCACCAAATGAATCTATCCATCCTTTTATAACATTTTCATCAATATTAAATCCTGTACGATTAGTTAAAAATTCACTTAATTTTCCTATTTCATATCTAGGAAAAGTCATTTCATATTCATTTAATAATACTGGAATTTCTTTAGTAAATGATTCACAATCATCTCCTAATACACTTTTAAAATATTCCTTTTCAACACCATAATTCGCAGTCATTAAAGTATGATCTAAATCAAATATAAATCTCTTTTTCTCCATAAGTATTCCCCCAAAAAAAATAACTATAAATATAAGGACGCTTTCACGTGGTACCACCTTACTTTATAGTTATTTACTATACACTCTAAACTTGTAACGAAAGTCAAACGCTTACTATTAATAAGAACTCCAAGGCGAATTCGAAAGACTTTATTAAGTATTTTCACCAACCATACTCTCTCTAAAAATAAATAATCTAACTACTACTCCTCTTCACAGTTGATAGAAGAATTATATCACTATTTATATTTTTTTACAAGTTCTTTTTCTCTACTATAATATCTTCCTAAAGAATTAATCGCAATTCTCTCTTCATAAGAAATATTACTATTTTCAGATTTCTTATAACTCTCATAAAATAAATCTTTATACTCCCTATAACTAGAAGCAACAATATGTTGATTTAATAATATTTCTAGGTTTTTATAATCTCTTCCAGAACCTGTCTTTTCTAATCCAAACAATAAATCACTATTTATATCACTATTCATTTTAATAGAATTAATATATTCTCTCATCTTATAACATTCATTATATAGTTTAGTATCCATTTTACTAAGACTATAGCCTATCTTAGAAAACATATAAATAACTCTATCTAAAAAAGATATCTTTTCATTTTCTTCAATAGCTTTACATGTAACCGCAAAAAATCTCTTAAATAGAAACATCCATTCTTCTTCTTTTATAATATAATCATTATCAAGTTTATATAAAATTTTTTTAAATGCAGGAGTATCATACAAATACTTAAAATATTTACTAGAACTCTCCATAAAATACTTTTCTTTTTCTTCCTTACTAAACTCATTAACTATTTCTTTTAAATCAAATCTTACAGGTTCCATATAAAACCTCCTATATGAAAAATCACCTACTATACAGTAAGTAATTCTTGTTCTTTTTCTTTAAGTTGTTCATCAATTTTTTTATTATATTCATTAACTAAGTCTTGAATATCTTTTTCCATACCTTTTTCTTCATCTTCTGGTAATTCTAATTTTTTAACATCTTCTAATCCATCATGTCTAATATTTCTAACTGATACTTTAGCTTCTTCAGCAATTGCTTTAACTTGTTTAGCTAACTCTCTTCTTCTTTCTTCAGTAAGTTCAGGAATAACTATTCTAATAGTTTCTCCATCATTACCTGGAGTATATCCAAGATTAGAGGCAAGTATTGCTTTTTCAATATTAGCTAAAGCCCCTTTATCAAATGGCTTAATTAATAATTGTCTAGCTTCAGGAACTGAAACAGTAGCAAGTTGTTTTAATGGTGTCATAGATCCATAATAATCAACCATAACTCCATCTAAACTTGAAGGATTAGCACGTCCTGCTCTAACTGTTGCAAACTTCTTTCCTAAATTTTCTATTGTTTTATCTAATTTTTCAGTTAATTCTAAAATAATCATATCACTATCCATATATTTTTATCTCTCCTTAAAAATATTATATTATATTATAACTATAAAATAAAGAAAAAATGTACTTAAATTAATAAGTACATACATAAATTATAAACACTAGTAAAGCTATTAACATAAGTGAAAATATAACAGATAATATAATAGCTATAACCTTTATAATTTTATACCCTAAAGTTTCAATTTCTTCACCTACAGGTTTAACAATTTCTATAGGCATAGTTTTATCTTTTAAAGGTTCATCTATAACAATAAACTTATCTTTTCTAGGACCTTTTTTTCTGACTTTTTTATCTGGTTCTATTTCTATTACTTCATCTGATTCATATATTTTTCTTAATTCTTCAGATAATTTATCAAGTTTTTCATCATTTACTTCTTTATTCTTTTTTAATTTTTCTTTTTCAGTCTTTTTAACAGTTACGCTTTTTTTCTTAGTTGTCTTTTTCTTAGGTGTTTTTTTAATTTCTTCTACTACTACAATATCTTCTTTTTTCTTAGAATCTTTCTTATCAGTTACTACAATATCTTCTTTTTTAGAATTACTTTTCTTTGTAGTACCCTTTTTAGTTGTAGTCTTACTTGCGGCATTCTTTTTAGCTACAGTCTTTTTAGTAGTTGATTTACTAGTAGTAGTCTTAGTAGTAGATTTCTTAGTTGTAGTTTTCTTAGTAGTTTTTTTCTCATCTTCTTTTAATTTCTTTTCTATTTCAGCACGATTAATAACAGGAATATCTTCCATTTCCTTTTTATCTTTTAAAAGCTTATCTAATTGTTTATCAATCTTCTTAACTGCATTATTAGAAGTTTTCTTAGTTCTAGGCATCGCACTCATCCCCTTGTATGCGCTTATATTATATCAAAAATCACAGAAAAAACAAGTAGTTAATTGCTACTTGTTTATTTTTTTAGTAATTTATTCCTCCCCATTCAACAGCAACAAATCCTTTTCTTTGGAATTTTGTAAGATTTTGTTTAGGAATATCTTGTTTCTTATCAACTTTCTTTATATGAATTACTAATCTTAATAATGAATCTGGCTTAGGAGTTATATTAATTTTATTATAACTTTCTCTTTCAGAAGTTAATTCAAAATAAACTAAACTTTTTTCATTATTTTCAAGTATAGGTAGCCAATACATAATAAATTCATTTCTCTCTTTAGGATTTAAACCTATATAACTTAATTTCTTTTCTAAAAACTCTATCGCATCATCTTTTTCTACATAATATCCTTCGCTAAAATCAACATCATGTACTTTTCTTTCATCCCAATATAAACCATAATAATAATTACCCTTACTATCATATAAATCACCATTACTATGAGCAGTAACTTCCCAATTATTAATATACTTAGGATATGTAGTTTTTAAATACTCTGGATGTTCAAAACTAATATTAATTTTAGTAGTTTTATTAGGATATAAATAAAGAATAGGTTTTGCAATTCCACCACAATAACTTTCCTTTACTTCTCCTTTTTTCTCACTAGAATCATAAATTATTTCTAAACAGCTAGAATTTTCATCATTTTTATTAGGATTATCAAATTGAAATAATGCACCATCTTTATAAGTTAAACCATAATTAATTCTTCCAACTTCAACATTTCCATAATTATAAATTTCTTTTCCTTTAATAGAAACTAACTTTATATCATTAGAATCTTTAACTAAAACATATTTTCCATCTACTATCCAATAAATAGTATTATATTTATCTTTTAAATATTCATTTCCATGATAATCAAATATATGACCATCTCCATAACCATCAACAGCCCATAAATAATTACCACTCTTTAACATTTGTTTATAATCTAGTGATAATATTTCCTTACCAGTATGATAATCAACAATACCATATTCACTACTACTATAACCATAATTTGCAACTGCAACAATACCTTCTTCTAAAGTAGTTACACAAGAAGCAGGACCACTAGTACCCATATATAACATAGGAGTTACTGTATCATATTTATGATATACAACTCTTTCATTAGTACTTATTTTATAAATTCCCCATTTATTATTAACACAAACTGCTACGTAATTAGTATCATACATTTCATCCAATTTTATAGGTAATACTGAAGAATAATTTAAATTTTCAAATATCTTATTTCCAGTTTTAAAATTAATCATATGAGTATTATATTCCTCATCCATATAAAATACATAATCACTAGATGAATCTAATAATTCTAAACCACTATATTTACCATCTATTTCAAAATAATATACATCATAATCATCTTCATTTTTAGGTTTATTTAAAGTAGCCTTACCACCCTTTTTAGATACATATACTTTAATAGCATCTTCACTAATCTTAGGTTCTTCTTTCTTCTCTTGTTTTTCACCATAAGAATACTTAGTCTTTTTACCATCTATACTACATTTATTTAAATAAACTAAGCCATCTTCATATATCTCATGTTCATCACATACAACTTTATAGTCATACTTAACTAATTTTACTGCTTCATCATATTCTAGTACTTTCTTATCTTTCTCATAAGTTACACCTATAATACCTTTTAAAGCATCACCATATCCCTCAATAATTTTCTTTTCTTCATGCTTAGTTAAAGTATCTTTCTTTGTTACTTTAGTACTTTTTGTTTTATTACCGCTAGGTAATGCAAAAACTAAAATAAATATAATACAAAGAACTGCGAAAAAAGAAATAATAGATATCATAATAATCATTTGTTTTTTATCTTTTTTCTTATTATCATTATTATTTTCTTCTGGTGTTTTTTCTTCTGGTCTTTTTTCTTCTGATACTTTTTCTTCTTTTACTTCTTCCTTTTCTTCCTCTATTTCTTCTATATCATCAACAGTATCAATTTTTTTAGTATCACCATCTTCTACTTCAACATCAAGTTCTTCGATACTATCAATTTTTTTAGTACTTTCTATATCATCATATTCATATTTTTTATCTATTATAACCTCATGTGAATTATCTTCTTTAGAAGCATGTTTACCTTCATTTAATAAACTATCTATCTGTTCATTAATCTTATCAATACTATCCTTTTCCATAACTATCCACCTCTATTATATATAAGTATAATAGAGAAACAAAAAAAAAGAAAGTAAAACTTTCTTTTTATATATATTATTAAGCAGCATTCATTTGAGCAGCTACTTCTTCAGCAAAGTTTTCTTGTTTCTTTTCAATTCCTTCACCTACTGCATATCTAACCATTGAAATAACTTCTCCACCATTATCTTTTACATATTTTTCAATAGTTACAGAAGAATCTTTAATGAAATCTTGTTCTACTAAGCAATTTTCTTTAAAGAATTTTCCTAATTTACCAGTAGCCATCTTATCTAAAATATCTTCTGGTTTGCTTTCATTCTTAGGATCATTTTTCATTTCTGCTTTAATCATTTCTTTTTCATGTTCTACAACTTCAGCAGCAACACTATCACGATTAACAGCAATTGGATTCATTGCAGCAGCTTGCATAGCAACATCTTTTGCAACTTCTTCATTTGCACCTTTTACTACAACGATAGAATTTATTCTACCACCCATATGTGAGTAAATTCCAAATGTTTCTTCATCAGTTTTAACAACTCTTTCAAAACGTCTAAATGAAATTTTTTCTCCAATTGTAGCAGTTGCTTCTACTATTCTTTCAGCGATAGTTTTTCCATCACTTAATTTAACTTCCTTAGCTTCTTCAGTATCTTTGCAATCACTTGCCATTAAAGCTTCTTTTAATTCATTAACTAATTCATGGAATTTTTCATTTTTAGTAACGAAATCAGTTTCACAGTTAACTTCAAAAATAATTGCTTCATTACCATTAACTTCTGTAACAGTTAAACCTTCAGCAGCTATTCTAGATTCCTTCTTAGCAGCTTTAGCAATTCCTTTTTCTCTTAACCAATCGATTGCTTTTTCCATGTTTCCTTCACATGCTTCAAGTGCTTTCTTACAATCCATCATTCCAGCACCAGTTTTTTCTCTTAAATCTTTAACATCACTTGCGCTAAACATATTATTCCTCCTTATATTTCCACATATATTATAACTTAAAAATAGAAAAAAGGAATGAATTTTTCACTCCTTTTTTGTAAACTATTTAGTTAAAGCTTCTACTAATTCAGCTTTCTTCATTGTAGAGTAACCTTTAACACCAGCTTCTTTAGCTTTTGCTTTTAAATCAGCTAATGTTAAACTAGATAAATCTTCTTCACTCTTTTTAGCAGCTTTCTTAGTTTCTTTCTTTTCAACTTTTTCTTCTTTAACTTCTTCTACTTTTGCAGGAGCTTCTTCTTTAACTTCTTTCTTAGCTTCTTTTTTAGGAGCTTTCTTTTCTTCTTTTACTTCTTCTTTAGAATCTTCTTTAACATTTTTGTCATCTTCGCTAATATAATCGATTACTTCATTTCCATTAACTTCAGCGATTGCATTAGTTAAAGCACCAACTAATAATTTTACAGATCTAACTGCATCATCATTACCTGGAATTACATAATCAACTACATCTGGATCACAGTTAGTATCTACGATACCAAATACTGGAATTCCTAAGATATGAGCTTCTTTAATAGCTATTTCTTCTTTACGAGGATCAACTATTACCATAGCTTGAGGCATTCTCTTCATTTCACGAATTCCTCTTAAGTTTTTATTTAATTTTTCATATTCTTTACGAAGTCCGATTACTTCTTTCTTTGGTAATGCATCGAAAGTTCCATCTTCTTCCATTTTTTCGATTTCTTCCATTCTTCTAATTCTTGAACGGATTGTTTTGAAGTTAGTTAATGTACCACCTAACCATCTTTCGTTAACGAAATACATGTTAGTTCTTGTAGCACATTCTTCTGCAGCTTCTTGAGCTTGTTTCTTAGTTCCTACAAATAATACTTTTCCTTCTTTTTGTGCAATTTCTTTTAAAGCATCATATGCTTCTTCTAATTTTTTTACAGTTTTTTGTAAATCGATAATATAAATATCATCTCTTGTAGTGAAGATATATTCCTTCATTTTTGGA
>CACZQV010000073.1 GCA_902783435.1 uncultured Erysipelotrichaceae bacterium
AGATGCACAACTTGCAGAAAAACGTGTATCAATTCTTATGGGAGATGACGTTCCACCTCGTAAAGAGTGGATTGAAGAAAATGTAGAGTTCTCCTTAGAAGATGATTATGAAATAGCATAGTAATTTTAGGGAGGTTCGATATGCTAGAAAATAGTTATGATGCCACAGGCATCAAATTTGGTATTATAATTTCAAGTGAGTTACCAGAATATAGTGATTTAATTAATTCAAATGATATAGATTTAGTTACACAAACTTTAGAAAAAGTTATTTCTAATTGTGAAAAAGTTAGATTTATAGATTTTAGTCAAATAGATGGATTAAAAGTAAAGGAAGTATTAGAACTTACATCAGGTTTTCAATTTAAAGATGCATTTATTTTTACTGCTTATAATAATTTTAAACATTCTGCTATAGATTTAGGTTATGGCCAAATTAATGGTAGAAATTATATAAGAAAAACAATATTATTTGATAATTGTGAAAGATATAAAGAAATGACAATTGATAAAAAAATAGAAGAATATATAATAGAAAATTATGATAATTCAGATGAAGACGAGAAAAGATGGATGAGATGTTTCCTACAAAGATATAGATATGGAACGCAAGAAAAAACAAATGAATTTATAAAACAAAAAATAGATAGAAAGTAGTGGTAGTATGCCAAGAGTTAAAAAAACTGAAACAGAAAAGGTAATAGAGAAGATATTTGATTATACTCTAGAAGATATAATGGGTGAGAGATTTGGATCTTATTCTAAATATATTATTCAAGATCGTGCTATTCCAGACGCACGTGACGGGTTAAAACCAGTTCAAAGACGTATTTTATATTCTATGCATAAGGAACATAATACTTATGATAAAGGATATAGAAAGTCTGCAAAAACTGTTGGTGACGTTATAGGTAATTACCATCCACATGGTGATACATCTATCTATGATGCCATGGTTAGAATGAGTCAACCTTGGAAGACAAGATTACCTTATATTGATATGCATGGTAATAATGGATCAATTGATGGTGATTCTCCTGCTGCTTATCGTTACACTGAAGCAAGGCTTTCAAAGATTTCTAATGAAATGCTTCGTGATATTGATAAAGATACAGTAGAGTTTGCCCCTAACTTTGATGATACAACTGTAGAACCAACTGTATTACCCGCAAGATTTCCTGCACTTTTAGTATATGGTGCTCAAGGTATTTCTGCAGGTTATGCTACAAACATACCACCACATAACTTAGGCGAAGTAATTGATGCCACAATTCATAGAATTGATAATCCTAATTGTCAATTAGAAACATTAATGAAATATGTAAAAGGACCTGATTTCCCTACAGGAGGAATAGTAGAAGGATTAGATGGAATAAGAGATGCTTATACTACAGGTCGTGGACGTATTGTTGTTAAATGTAGATATACTATAGAAAAAGATCAAATTATAATTACAGAAATACCATTTGAAGTAAATAAAGCTTTAATGGTAAAGAAAATAGATGATATTAGAATTGATAAAAAAGTAGATGGAATAGTTGAAGTAAGAGATGAATCAGCTGCAGATATTAGAATTGTAATTGATTTAAAGAAAACAGCTAATAAAGATTTAATTATTAATTACTTATTAAAAAATACTGATATGCAAATTAGTTATAACTTCAACATGGTATCTATCGTAAATAGAAGACCTAAGCTATTAGGACTTAGAGAAGCATTAGATGCTTTTATTGCTCATCAAAAAGAAGTAGTAAGAAGAAGAACAGCATTTGACTTAGCTCATGCAAGAGCAAGATATCACATAGTAGAAGGTTTAATTAAATGTATTTCTATTCTAGATGAAGTAATAAAAGTAATTAGAGCAAGTAAAAATAAAAGTGATGCTAAAGATAACTTAGTAAAAGAATTTAAATTTTCTGAAGCTCAAGCAGAAGCTATTGTTACATTACAATTATATAGATTAACTAATACTGATGTAGTTGCACTACAAGAAGAATTAGCTGACTTAGAAAAGAAAATTGCTATTTGGGAACAAATTCTTAATAATGAAGAAGCTTTAAAACATGTAATGAAGAAAGAACTTCAAAATATTAAGAAAGAGTATGATACACCAAGACTTACTGATATAAAAGAAGAAATAACTGAAATAAAAATAGATGAAGCAGCAATGATACCAAAAGAAGATGTAGTAGTAGCTATAACTAAAGATGGTTATATTAAACGTACTTCATTTAGAAGTTATTCAGCTTCAGAAGAGTCTGATTTAACACTTAAAGATAATGATTATTTAATTGGATTATATGAAATGAATACCACTGATACATTATTAGTATTTACAAGTGGTGGTAACTACTTACATATACCAGTTCACATAATACCTGATTTAAAATGGAAAGATATGCCAAAACACGTTAGTAACGTAATAGAAGTTCCAAATGAAGAAAATGTAATAGGTGCAATTCCTGCATATGACTTCAAGAGTGATCAAAATATAATTATCACAACTCGTGATGGTATGATTAAACGTTCTAAATTAAAAGAATTTAAATTACAAAGATATAATAAAGCATCTAGTTGTATGAAACTAAAAGATGGAGATGTTGTAATAAGCGCAATACTTGAGTCTTACCCTGAAGTATTCTTAACTACTAATACAGGATATGGATTAAGTTTTAAAACTGAAGAAATTCCAGTAGTAGGAGTTAAAGCTAGTGGTGTTAAAGCTATGAAATTAAAAGATGATTACATAGTAGCTATTAATAACTTTAGTTATAATACTCATGAATATATTGGTATTATCACTACTAAGGGAACTGCTAAGAGAGTTAGATTAACTGAATTTGAATTATCTTCAAGAACTCGTAGAGGTGTTCAAGTAATTAGAGAAGTTAAATCTAATCCATATATTGTTTTAACTACATTTATAGAAGATGCTAAAAATCATATAGGACTTAGAAATGGTGATATAAATATTGTTAAATTTACTGAGTTCCCAATCGCAGATAGATATTCTACAGGTACTAGTATTTCTAAACATGAATTAACTGATGCCTTTATAGTAGCCAATCTGTCTAAACTAGAAGAACATCAAGAAAAACTATTAGATGAAGAACCAGTACTTATTACAAAAGAAGAAAAAACTACTCCTAAGAAAGAACAAATATCTCTTCAGGAAATAGATGATAGATTAATGACAATAGATGATTTCTTAAAATAATAAAAAGACAATGCATTAACATTGTCTTTTTTTATTAATTATTGATATAATAATTTTAGAAAGTAGGGATAGTATGGGAAGAAGAGATGCTTATAAGGTAAAAGATATTCATGGAGTTCAAAATATCTTAATAGATTTTAAACCAAACAGATGTGATTCAGCTGTATACATGAATCGTAAAATTGATATGACTAACTTTGTTAAATTTATGAAAAAGAAAAAGAAAGAAATAGATGGATTAACATATTACCATGGTATTGTAGATGTAATGGCTAAAGCTATTTATTCAAGACCTTATATGAATAGATTTATTGCAGGTAGAACAATGTATATGCATAAAGATGTATCACTAGCTCAAACAATAAAAGTAGAATTTGAAGATAATTCAGTAGAAATGCTAATGGTATTAAAAATAGATCCAGAAGATACACTATTAGATATATCTAGAAAAACAAAAGAAAAAGTAGATATTATAAGACAAAAGAAATTGGAAAGTAAAGGTAATGCTAATGGTGCAGCTGATACTTTAGGAAAACTCCCAAAAATCTTAAGAGTACCAATTGTTGGATTTATGAAATATTTAGATAGTCATGGTATGTTACCAAAAAGTATTACTGATGATAACTTATATTATTCAAGTGCAATTCTTTCAAATATAGGTACATTTAAAGTAGGAGCTATTTATCATAATTTAACTAATTTTGGTACAGCGTCATCCCTAATAACATTCGGAGAAATAGTAGAAGAAAACGGTAAATGGTATATGGAAATGGGAGCTACAATAGATGAACGTATTGCAGACGGTTTCTATTTCTGTAAAGCTTTAAAATTAATTGAATATATCTTTGATACCCCAGAATTAATGTTAGAACCTGCAGGTAATAAAGTAAGTATTCCTGAAGATAGAAAATAGAAGAATTTATTCTTCTTTTTTAATTTTATTCATAAAATATATTGGTGATAATATGTCAAAAGAAAGTTTTAAAGAATTTGCGAGAAATAACCCATCTTTAGCAGAACACGTATTAAATAAATCTACTTCGTGGCAACAACTCTACGAATTATATGAAATATATGGAGAACATAGTAATATATGGAATAAATATATAAAAACACCTAGTATAACTGAAAATATTACTTCTTCAGCATCTACAATAAAAGATTTCCTAGATACATTAAAAAATCTAGATATGTCTTCAGTGCAACAAGGAATAACTAATATACAAAAAACAATTAATTTACTTCAAGATATAGGTATAAATAATAAAGAACCAATATATAAGAGGTTTCAATGAAAAAAGAAACTCTAATTAAAATAAAAACTAATCCTCTTATATATAATATATTAAGAGAAGAATCATATCATTATAAATATTTATACCAAGATGATAATTATATAAAAGTATTAGAAAAACTAGCTAAAAAGAAATATAAACAAACTAATATAGATAAAGTAGAAAGATTAATAAATAATATAAATTTAATTAAAACATTTCTAAGTGTCATAGACTAATATTTATGATAAAATAATTATATGGAAGAGTTAATAGAAAAAGTAAATGAATTAAAAGAAGAACTTAATAATACAAAAGAAATAAAAGAATTAAAAGAAATTAATAATAGTATTATGAAAGATCAAGAATTATTAAATAATATAAAAAAATATAATGAAACACAAGATAATAATATAAAAGAAAGGATAATAAATCATAAATTATTTAGAGAATATAAACATAAGGAAAATGAATTAAATTTTATAATACTAGAAATTAATAAAAAATTAAAAGAAATAAATAGTAGTAGGAGTTGCAGATGAAAATAATTAGTGGTAAATACAAAGGTCGTATTCTAGAAGGATTTGATTTAGTTGGTATTCGTCCTACTATGGATAGAGTAAAAGAATCTTTGTTTGGAATGATTCAAAATTATATAGATGATAGTATTGTATTAGATTTATTTAGTGGTAGTGGTAACCTTTCTATAGAAGCTTTATCTGAAGGAGCAAAATATGCATATTCAGTTGATTCTAATTATAAAGCAATTAAAACTATTAAAAAGAATATAGATACAATTAATATTACTGATATAGAAGTATTAAATATGGATTATATTGAAGCTTTAAAATACTTTAATAATAAAAATATTAAATTTAATATTATATTTTTAGATCCACCATATAAAACTAATTATATTGAAAAAAGTATTATAAAAATTGATGAATATGATTTATTAGAAGATGATGGAATAATAGTATGTGAAAGTGATAATTTAGATAGAATAGTTTATACTGATAAATATAAATCTGTAAAAGATAAAAAGTATGGAGATAAATATATAGTCTTACTAAGAAAAATATGATAAAATATATTTTAGAATAGACGGTGATTAAATGAAATTGAATAATAAAGGGTTTGCGATATCTACTGTAATATATGGTTTATCTATAATGGGTATTTTATTAATAGCTATTGTAATGGCTACAATGGCAGCTACTAGATCTAATTCAAGACAATTAGCAAAATCAATAGAAGATGAATTAAATAGATTTAGTAAAACAGAAACATTTTTTAATCCAAAAAGTAGTTCTGGGGTTCCAACATCACAAGAATATATTGTTCCAACATCAGGTTGGTACAAGATAGAATTATGGGGAAGTAAAGGTGGAACAGATAGTTATGGAGCTTATACATCTGGTTTAATAAAACTAGAAGAAGGAGAAGTTTTATATTTCTATGTAGGTGAAAACGGAAGAGAAACAGATGTAAGGGTAATAACAGGTGGTTATAATGACTCATATTCTGCAGGAACTAGAATTATGGTAGCTGCAGGTGGAGGTAGTGGTAATGATGCTCCTGGTGGTACATTATATGGATATAACAGTAAAATGAAATCAGTAGGAGGATGTATTAATTCAAATGCTGATTATAATATAAAAGCAGATTTATGTAAGAAAAATTCAGTAAATACAACTAATGGTACATTAGTAGGATTTCCAAGCAATTATGAAGTAAGTAGTATTAAACAAAAAAACGTAGGAGAAAGTTTTACTCCTAAAGCCACTACAAATTCTGGTGGTGGAGACGGATATTATCCAAGTGATGATCCTAATACAGGTGGTGTATCATTTATTGCAGGATATGCAGGATCTAGACCGGTTATAAAAGGAATAGTAGAAAAAAATCCAAAAGTAACTATATATGATCAATCATATGATATTAATTCTGACAATGGAACAGTAAATTATGGAGAAGAAAAAGGAACTTATCACTTTATAGATGGTTTAATGCTAGCAAGTGCTAATACTGAAGGCTCAGGTAAAGGAAAAGCAAAAATAGAAAGAATGGTTTTAGTAACAGATGATTCACAAAAATTAACTAAAAAGAATGATAAATTTAATATGAATATAGCATACGTTATAGATTGTGTAGATTCAACTGATAATAATGCTATAGAAGATATATCTATAATTGCAAATGGTGAAGAAATGTTAAATTCAAGTGGATTAAGTGCGCCATCAAGAACAGGTAATAAAGTTTGTAGAACTGCAAATTTAAGAGAAGCTAGCACATTTGTAGATGAGATTGCTGTATTCCATAAATCAGGAACAGATTATGAAAATAATACAGTTCAAATATGTGAATCATCAGGTAGATGTGAATACTTGAAAAATACTTCTCCAAATACACCATTATCTGAAACAGAAACAGTAACTGGTACAAGATTTTCTGCGTATCAATTTAAATCTACAGAAAACTTACCAGATAGAGGTAATTATTATATAAAACCAGTTTTATATGAATCTAGAGTACTTACAGGAGCAAATACAACTACTAATTCATCAAACCCACTAGAGGCAACAGGAATAAATGGATATAAGAGACAAAGATGGTCTATAGAAAAAATTCCTGGTACAGAATATTATAAAGTATATGAGTTAGCTAGATATGGAGCATTATCAATAATTAAAGACGAAAACATGGATGGTAATGGGGTAGGAGCAGAAAACAAATTTAATAGTAATAGAGAAGATACAACTCAGTATTGGAGAATAGTTCCACTAGGTAATGGTACATATCAAATTATTACTAAAGTTGAACCTTTTCAATCAGGTACTGGTAATATTATTGTTCAAACTAATCCAAATATAACTAATTCAAAGAAATTGATTATTGCTAAAAACAATGTAACAACCGCAAGATTTACATTTATTTCAGCAGACTATAGTAGTGGTAACTAACAGTTACCACTTTTTATTTACACATATAAAAAAAATTAGCACAAAATATTGACAAGTGCTAAAAATAAGAGTAGACTATACTTAGCACTTTAAGAAAAGAAGTGCTAGGAGGTTTTAAGTTATGTTGACAAAAAGACAAGAAAAAATCTTAAAGCTAATAGTTGAAAAATATATAAAAAACCCTATTCCAGTAGGCTCAAAAGTAATTTCGAAAGCATTGGGTTGCTCAAGTGCTACTGTAAGAAACGAAATGGGTGAACTAGAAAAACTAGGACTATTAGAAAAAACACATACTTCATCTGGTAGAGTTCCATCTGAAGCAGGTTATAGATATTATGTAGACCACTTAATGGAATTAAAGAAAATGAATGGTGAAGATATGTTAAAACTTCAAATGGTCTTTAAAAATCAACAACTAGCTCTATCTGATGTTATTACTAAGTCTTTACAAGTAATATCGGATATGATGAACTACACTACAGTAGTGCTAGGAAGTAAATCTCATGAGAATCTTCTTAAACAA
>CACZQV010000074.1 GCA_902783435.1 uncultured Erysipelotrichaceae bacterium
ACAAATACTTATGTACCAGTATTAGAATCTAAAAAAGTAGGAAATGATACTTGGTATAAAGTACCAGTAAACTTAACTGGTAATGATAATGTATACGGTTATACATTAGCTAGTGCACCAGGAGTATCAATTACTACAGATAAAGCAGTAGTAACTAATCAAAAACCAACAATAACAGCTACTGATAAATCCTTCGATGAAGGAGATAACTTTGATCCTAAAGCTAATGTTTCGGCACAAGACCCTGAAGATGGTGATCTAACAAGTAAAATTGAAATTACTGAGAATACAGTAAATACTAGTGTTGCTGGAACATACAAAGTTACATATAAAGTTACAGATAGTAAAGGTGAATCTGTTACTAAGACAATCACAGTAACAGTAAAAGAAAACAAAGCTCCAGTAATTGATGCTAAAGATATAGAATTAACAGTAGGAGATGAATTCAAAGCTACTGATAATGTTAAAGCAACAGATGCTGAAGATGGAGATATTACTAAAAATATTAAAGTAACTACTAATACAGTAGATACAAATAATAAAGGTACTTATAAAGTAATTTATGAAGTATCTGATTCTAAAGGAAAAAAGGCTACTAAAGAAATTAAAGTAGTAGTAAAAGAAAAAGAAGTTATAATAGAAGAACCAACTAATGATGAAGAAATAGATATAGATGATATAGATATTGATGAGTTATTAGAACATCAAGGTGATGGAGATTTCTACTTAGAAAGTCTTGAATGGGATAAGAATACCAAATCATTTACAATAAGTGGTTATCTAACAATTTTAAATACTAATAATACTAATAAAGAATATGCTTTAATATTAGTTGATAAAGATAGTGAAGAAGCATATACAATAGATATTAATAGTTGGATTAAAGATACACCATATGATTTAGGTACTGAAAATGGATATTCTTATACTGAATCTTGGTTTAAAGGAAAAATAGATTTCACTGATATTCCTAATGGAGATTATGATTTATATATGTTAGCTTCTACTGATGATAAGTTTGCTATTGAACTTGTTGATAACTTCTTTAATCAAGATATAGATAGACGTGGTGAAGATAATAATCACGGATATAATTTTAAAGTATTAAGTAATTTAAAAACACAAGCAATTGAACTAAATGTAAGAGATGAATTATATACAACTAGTGTTGCTCCTACATATAGAAATATGATTAATGAATTTGAAGAGATTAAATTTATTAATAATAAATTATATATAGAAGGATATTCATATAATTATAATGGTTTATATAATAATCAATTATCTATTAATAGAAAAGTAATTTTAGAAAATAATAAAACATATAAACAAGAAGTATTTGATGTAGGAAGTACTAAAGGACCATATACTTTATCTACTAAAGATAATTTAGATAAAACATATGCTTGGTATGAAAAAGAATTAGATATTTCTAAATTAGAAAAAGGTACTTATACTATCTTAGTTTATAGTAAAACTTCTAATGCTGAGGACTACGGTGAATTATCTGATATGTTTGAAAGTATTAAAGAAACAGCTACTATAAATAATAAGAAATATACAGTAACATATAATAAAGATAAACAAGATAGAATAGAAATCACTGTAGAATAAAAGGTAAAATTAATATTTTACCTTTTTTAGTGTTATAATAAATATATAGGAGGAATTATGGAAGAATTAAAAGAAAAATATGCAAGAGTATTATTAGAGTCTTGCCTAAAAGTAGAGAAAGATCAACCACTATTTATTAGTTATAATGTAGAAAGAAGTGACTTTGTTCGTATAGTTACAAAGATTGCTTATGAATTAGGTGTAAAAGATATTTATTATGATGCATCTGATCCTTATATAAAACATGAAGCATTAAAGAATTTAGAAGTAGAAGAATTAAAAAAACTTCCATTTTGGAATAAAAGTAAATGGGATGAATATGGTAAAAAGAATGCAGCGTTTCTTATGTTAGCTAGTGAAACACCTGGTTTAATGAAAGATATTGATTCTAAGAAATTAGCAGCTATGACAAAATATTCATATGAAACTAGAAAAGAATTTGATGCATTACGTGATAAATCTATGCTTGCTTGGTGTATAGCTTGTGTACCTACTGCAGCGTGGGCAGAAGAATTATATCATGTAGATTATGCTGAAGATATTTTATGGGATAAAATATTTGATATGTGTAGTATCAAAGAAGATGATCCAGTATCAATATGGAATAAGAAAATTAAATTATTAGAAAAAAGAGCTAATAAATTAAATTCTTATCAATTTAAAACATTAAAGTATAAGAGTTCTAATGGAACAGACTTTAAAATAGATTTACCAAAGAATCATATATGGGCATCAGGTAAAGAAGTGCTTGCAAATGGAAAAGAAGTATTAGTAAACTTTCCAACAGAAGAAATATTCACATCACCTGATTGTACAAGTGCTGAAGGTATGATTTGTGCATCTAAACCATTAGCATACCAAGATAACATTATTAAAGATTTCTATTTTGAATTTGAAAAAGGTAAAGTAAAAGAAGCATATGCAGAAGAGGGTAATGATATATTAAATGAAATGGTTAATATATGTAAAAACTCTAATATGCTAGGAGAAGTAGCTTTAGTACCTTATGATTCTCCAATATCTAATATGAATGAAGTGTTCCTAGAAACATTATTTGATGAAAATGCAGCTTGTCATATAGCACTAGGAGATTCATTCCCAGAATGTGTAGAAAATGGTCCTAAGATAGATAAAGATGTATTATTTAATGAATATCATCTAAATAAATGTGATTCACATGTAGACTTTATGGTAGGTAACGAAGATATGTCTATTATAGGTATTACAGAAGATGGAAAAGAAGTACCTATCTTTGTAGATGGTAACTTCAGTGAAATATTTGAATAATTACTAAACATAATTTTTGAATAATAAAAGTATACTGAATTTTAATTTTTCTAATAATGAATTATTAAAATTCAGTTTTAATTTGTCTTAAATTATTATAATTCATAGTTTGCATAATAATTTTTTCTATTATATAGTTCTTCCTCAAGGAGATGAATTTATGAAACTAAAAGAAGTAAGTGAAACTATATTTGAAAGTGTTAAACATATTGATGAAGAAGGAAATGAATATTGGTATGCACGTGATTTACAAAAAGTTTTAGAGTATAAGGATTGGAGAAATTTTTGTAAAGTAATAGATAAGGCTATTATATCTTCAAAAAAAAGTGATTCTACAGAAGAGGTTTGGGTTGTTGAAGTCAACACCCCAATTAAAACTGGTAAAGGTAAAGAAGAATTAATTAAAAATTATAAAATGTCAAGGCTTGCATGTTACTTAATAGTACAAAATGCCGATCCAAATAAAGAAGTAGTTGCATTAGGACAAAAGTATTTTTCTTATAAAACAAGATTTCGTGAGATAGATGAAAAGAGAATATATAGAAGAAAACAAGTTAAGGAAAGTAATAAATCTTTAAATAAAATAGCTAGTCTTAAAGGTGTTAAAAACTTTGATAAATTTACTAATGCTGGATATAAAGGTCTATATAACGGAGAAACAGCAAATGATATAGCTAAACGTAAAGGATTAAGATATAGAGAAGATATATTAGATAATATGGGTAGTGTAGAATTAGGTGCTAATATATTTAGAATTACTCAAACTGATGATTTATTAAATAAACAAAAAGAAAAGAGTGAACGTATCGCAACAAACACTCATTATGAAGTAGGAAAAGAAGTTAGAAATACAATAAAAAAACTTGGTGGAACTATGCCTGAAGATTTACCAACACCTAATAGAAGTTTAAAAGAAATAAAAAACAAGGTTTAAACCTTGCTTTAATTTGCTAAAGTAATTGATACTGTACTACAAGAATCAGTATTACCACCTTGGAATCCAGATATAAATGATCCAGATGCTTTACCAGATGTTGAATCAGAACTTATATTAACTTTAACTCCAGGACATTGTCCTTGAATATTACTTCTTAATGCAGAAGCTACTGCATTATAACCACCATTTAAATTATCTCTTATAATATTTTTTAAACCTGTTATAGTACAAGAATTACAACTAGGTGTTGGATCGGGTTGTGGAGTAGGTTGAGGAGTAGGTGTACTTCCACCTCCATTATTACCACTATTATTAGAATTATTATTGTTATTATTCTTATTAGTTTCTACTGTAGCTTTTCTTTGACTAGTAGATGATGATTCTTTCTCACCATTACTTAATGTAACAGTAATAGTAATTCCATCACTTATTTCACTACCTGCACTAATAGATTGACCAATAACATAATTCTTTTTAACTGTATTACTACTATCATAAATAAATGTATATTTAAGTCCAGCATTTTCTAACTTCTTAGTAGCTTCACTCTTACTTAAGCCTTTAACATTAGGAACAGTTTTCTTATTACCATCACTAATAGTAACTTTAATAGTATCGTTATTCTTAATAGCTTGACCTTTTTTATAAGAATAACTAATTACTTCTCCTGCAGGAACTGTAGTACTAAATTCATGTACTTCTTCATAATCAATCCCATATTTATTAGCCCATTCATAGAAATCAGTTAATGATTTGAACTTAGGCATTTTTAAAGCTCCACGAGAGATAACTACTTCTATAACAGAACCTTGTTCTACTATAGAATTCTTTTCTTGATTTACTGATACAATACTATTTTCTTTTACATTAGAATCATAAGTATCACTGAATTTTAATTTTAATTTATTCTTAATAGCCCATTCAGTAATCTTAGTCATATCATATTTAGTTAAATCAGGAACCTTTATCTTAGGACCTTTACTCAAAGTAACATTAACTACCATATCATTAACTGGAACTTTTTCTCCAGCTTTAATCTTTTGACTCTTAACATATCCACGTTTAATACTCTTATCAAAATCTTCATCAAACTCATAATTTAATTGATTCTGTTTCATATAAAACTCTACTTCAAATTTACTCTTATTAGTAAAATCTATCAAAGTAACTTCACTAAATCCTAATTCTTCTCCATATGAGAATACTAAATTTAATTCATCATCTCTTTTTAAATTACCACTAGCACTTTGTTCAATAACTGTATTTTGTGCTTTATCACTTTCTACAAACTCTACATTAACATTACTTAAATAATTATTTTTAACAAACTTAATAACTCTCTCAGTATCCCATCCTATCATACTAGGAACAATAATTTCTTTAGAAGGATTAGCTCCTTCAGAAACTGATACAGTAATTTCTTTTAAATCTTTTAAATTAGTATCTTTCTTAACATTTTGACTAATTATTTTATATTCTGGAATCATATCACTATATTCATATTCTTGAGTAATAGTAATATCATTCTTACTTGCCCATTTCATAACTTCTGTTAAACTCTTACCACTAAAATCTGGTACAGTAGTAATAGGTGTTTTAACTATACTAAAATGACTATTAAAACCTAATAAGAAATAAACTATTAATAAAAGAGAACTAAGTCCAATCATACCTTTTTTATTTCTATTATAAGTAAAAGATATAGCTACAAAGAATATAGAAAATAATACTAATAATAAATTAGTAACAATACTAAATATAGAAGTATTCTTATCTAATAATAGTAATCCAAAATATCCAAGTGATATAAAAAATAATACTATTAATAAGAATCCTACAAATATATGTTTCTTTTCTTTCTTTTCTTCTTTATAGAAATCTTCCATATCATTTAATTTTTCTTCTAATTCATTTTTTTCTTCTTCTTCAATTTCTTTTACTTCTTTAACTACTTTTTCTAAATTCTTAGTATTAGTCTTTTTCTTAGAAGTAGTACTTTTTTTAGTTGCCATAACCACACCTCCGTACTATATTAATTATATAATATTTACGTAAATAATAGAAGTAATTAGACACTTCTAAATGTAAATAAATGTACATAAATTGTTAATTGAAAAAAATTGAAATAATAAGTATAATAGAATATATAATAGGAGGACTAATATGAAAAGAAATAAAAAACAAAATATAAGACTTCTAGTTTTAATATTAATATTATTATTAGGAATAGGTTTCGCAGCACTAGCAGCAAACTTAAAAATAAATGGAACAGTAAATGTAGCAAAAACTAGTTGGGACGTACATTTTGAAAATGTAAGTATTACAGAAGGTAGTGTAGAAGCAAACCCAGCACCCACAAGTAATAATATAGATACAACAGAAATGACTTATACAATTAACTTTACAAAACCAGGTGATTTCTTTGAATTCACAACTGATATAGTAAATAAAGGTACAATTGATGCAATGGTAGATGTAGTAAGTAATAATGCATACGCTAATGTATCTTCAACAACACCAATTACTTTACCAACATACCTTACAAGTACAGTAACATATAGTGATGGAGTACCAATAGCACGAAATCAAGAATTGCTACATAATACAAGTGAGAAAATAAAAGTAAGAGTAGAATTTAAGAAAGATATAAATGTATCAGATCTACCAAGTAGTGGAGATACAAGTATAGTGTTCAAGTTTAAAGGAGACTATAAACAAGCAGATGAAAATGCAGTACCTAAACCAATAGTAGTATTACCGGAAGGAAAAACAAAAGATACTTTAACAGTAGGAGACACAATAAAAATAAAAAATGAAGAATTTAACTTTATAAGATATGATGGCGATGATATAGTAATGCTTTCTAAATATAACTTAAAAGTTGGAAATATATATAATAGTAGTTATACAAAGACAGGAGAATATACGCAAAGTGATGAAGGATACGGATTACAAAGTAGTGAAGCAAAAGGATATGTATCAAGAGCATCAACATATAATGGAACAGTAGCATTCTCCGCTACAAGCTATTGGGATGATAATGGTTCACCAAAAAGTGATTATCCAGGTTCATACTATCCAGGACCAAATTATCCAACAATATATGATGCAATAAACTATAAAGGAGCACCAGGTGAGACAAATTACTCAGTAGCATATTATGTAGATGGATATAAAACAAAAATAACAGAATATGGAGTAACAATAAAAGATACAAGATTATTAACATATGCAGAAGCAACAGATTCAAGTATCGGATGTAGCCAAAGTTCATGGAAGTGTCCAACGACAGGATTTATAACAAATACAACATTTTGGCTTGGGTCGGCTTACCGCATTAGCGGCGTGTGGGGCGTGATTTCTGATGGTAACTTCAACGTCATCTCCTTTGGCAGCGGTAGCTTCGGGGTTCGCCCAGTTGTAGTTATCTCTAAGTCTGATATCTAAGCACGAAGTGCGCCATGGGTATGAAATTTGGAACAAATTTGCATACCCCGTTCCTCTAGAGGAAAAATTTCTTTTAGAAAATATTTCCGAATAGGGGAAGAAGGATGCGAAGGGCTAATTAAGATATTTAAAACAACTAAAAAAGTTAATTGAAATGGATTATAAACTGAATTTAAATTATTCACTAAGTGAATTATTAAAATTCAGCTTTTTTTATATTTAGTTTTTAATTTTTATTGGTTTGTGTTAGTTTTTCTTTTGTTGTATATTACTGCAGCAAAGGAGGATTTTATGAATTATTATGAAGAAATAAAACAAGAATTTATTAATAATGAGATTAATAGAAAAGTAAAAAACTATTCTATTAATAAAAGTGATTTAGAGACTTATTATAATGTTGGTAAAATGTTAATAGATGCACAAGGAGGAGAGTCTAGAGCTAAATATGGAGATAATCTAATAAAGGAGTATTCTAGAAGATTGACTAATGAATTGGGAAAAGGATATTCAGAAAGAAATTTAAAAAATATGAGAAAATTTTATCTTTTTCAAAAAGGGCAACCACTGGCTGCCAAATCTATTAATTGGACACATTATACTATATTACTTTCTTTAAAAAACATAGACGAAATATATTATTATATTGGTCAAATTACTAATCGTAATTTATCTAAAAGACAACTACAAGACGCAATAAAAGCAAAAGAATATGAAAGATTACCAGAGTCTACTAAGAATAAATTAATTAATAAAGAAGATATATCTATAGAAGATAGTATAAAAAATCCTATTATAATTAGAAATAATAGTAATGAAATAATAAGTGAAAAAGTCCTTCAAAAATTAATATTAGAAGATATTATAGGGTTTATGAATGAATTGGGTGTTGGATACTCATTTGTCGGAAATGAATATAAGATAAAAATAGGGAATAGTTATAATTATATAGATTTAATATTTTTTAATGTAAATTTTAATTGTTATATAGTAGTAGAGTTAAAAATAACCGAATTAAGAAAAGAACATATTGGACAGATTGAAGTTTACATGAACTATATAGATAATAATTTAAAAAGTATTAATCATGATAAAACTATAGGTATTATTATATGTAGGAAAGATAATAAATTTATTATGGAATATTGTAGTGATAAGAGAATTCTTTCTAGAAATTATAAAATAATATAAAATTTCTTGAATTCCTACCAATTTAGTAGTAAAATAATTTTCGGGTGATGTATTATGAAAATCACAACTAAAGGAAGATATGCTATTGCGATAATGTTAGAACTCGCAAATAACTTTAAAACAGGAGAGTTTGTTTCATTAAAAGATATCTCTGAAAAAGAAGGTATATCGCTAAAATATTTAGAAAAAATAATGAGTGATTTAAAAAAAGAAGATTATTTTATTTCATCTAGGGGAACAGTAGGTGGATACAAATTAAAGTATGAACCAAGTTATTATAAAATTGGTGATATATTAAATGCTGCTGAACGTGAAATGGCTCCTGTAGAATGTGTAAAAGAAGATAATATATGTCCTAAACAAGGTATATGTAAAACATTTCCTATATGGAAAGATATAAATGATGAAATAACTAAAGTATTAAATAGTAAAACTTTAGAAGACTACATAGAAAGGAAGTAATAATATGGATAAACTATTAAGTGTTAA
>CACZQV010000075.1 GCA_902783435.1 uncultured Erysipelotrichaceae bacterium
ATTTTTTGATTAATTTTGAACTATTGGCAAAGATTCTCCTAAGCAATAGGTCACGAGTTCGACTCTCGTCGGGTACACCATATAAAATAAAAGAGCAAAGCTCTTTTTTTATGTTATAATTAAAGTGGTGATAATATGGAAAATAGTAACTGGACTGATAAAGATGAAATACACGCATATATGAATAATGCAGCAGAAATGAATAAAGTCTTTTTTAAACTTACTGATATGATTACAAAACATGATAATAGAGTAGGAAAATTACCACCTATGGGAATTTATTATAATAATAAAATGGTAGAAATATATCATTATTTTCAAAATAAAAATGTATCATATGCTTTTTCTAAAGTAAATCGTACTATAAACTCATATTTTATTATTCTAATGAAAGAAGCTATATCACTCTTAAATGATTATATAGATTGTAATAATAGTCTTTTATCAACATCTGATATAGAAATAACAGAAAATATGAAACAAAGTCTTTTAAATAAGTATAAAAATCTATGTGATAAAGTATTAAGCTTTTCAATAGAAAAAGATGCACCTAAAGTAGTATTTGAATATTTTGATAGTAAAAACAATATAGAAAAACATAATAAATATAAAGAAGAATTAGAACAATTAGGAATTAAGTATATAGAAGAAGATACATCAAATAAAAAAGCACATTAAGTGCTTTTTATTTTTAACTATTTTTTAGAAGTAATACTAGTTATATGACTAAGTATATCTTGTACTTCTTCATTTTCAATAGCAGCTTTAGCAGATTTTTCATTATCTTCATTACCACGTACTGTTAAGATAAGATTATATTCTTTACTATCACCACATGGAAGAATTACTTCATAATACATATATGAACCATAGAAATATTGGATACCTTTAAGATCACCATAAGTAACTTCTTTATATTGATCATTATCTTTTCTCTTAGCTTTTAAAGCATCCCAATCACCTTTGAAGAAATATCCAAAATCATCATTGAATTCAATTCCAATTTTGAAATCTTTTCCAACTAAAGCAGCTTGTTCTCTTGAAGTTCTAAGATCTTCTTTGTCAGTTGAAATTTTATAACCACCGTCAGCTTTTACATTGAAAACGATAGTTCCTTCATCACCTTCAAATTTTAATTCCTCTCTCTTTGGTTCACATCCAGTAGTTACAAATAATACTGTAACTGCTAATAATGCTACTAATAAAACACCTTTTAATTTCTTCATCATAAGTCTCCTTTCAATTTTAATTATATAATAACATTATTTTACATACAAGTATTTAAGAATAAAAAAAAGTATGTTATAATATACTTTGCTAGGAGGGAAAACATGAAAAGAATATTTAAATTAACAACCATTACACTAACTATATTTATGGTATTACTATTAGTTACAGGATGTGACTTATTAAAGAAAAAAGAAGTAGAAACAAAATCTACAAAAGAAGATACAAAAGTAGAAGAAAAATCTAAAGGTAAATGTAAAGTATTAGATTGTATTAAAAAAATATCAACTGATGCATCATATGAAGAAGTTAATAAAATTATAGGTTTTGATGGAGAATCATATCTAGAAGGAAATGGTTGGAAAACTTATAAATGGGAATTAAATGAAGATGATACAGTAGAAGTTACTTTCTTTAGTACAAGCACAACTATAAAAATAAAATTTGACGATGATTTAATTAAAAACAAAAAAGTAGATTTTTCTAAATATAGTGAAATTAAATCAGCACTAAGTAATAGTCAAAATGTATCATATAAAGAAATGAAAGAAAAATTCGGAGGAGTAGATGGTACTCTAATAGAAAAAAGCTCATCAGGAAACAAATATAGATGGGTAAATAGCGAAGGTGGTTATTTAGACGCTAACTTCGATAAAGATAATACTAGATGTAGTATGGTAATGGGTAGAATGTAAAAATGACTAGAAATAGTCATTTTTTTTATTTTAAAAAAATAATATATATGATAATATCTTATTAAGAATAAGGTGATTATATGAATAGTAAAGATCTAATTGAAAGAGAAAAACCATATATAGATGAAATATGTAATAAATATAATTATGATAGTAATATAACTCATCTATTACATATAATTATTCCCGCATTTATATTAAAATATGGTATTTCTAAAGAAAAATTAATTCTTAATACATTTAAAGATATAAAAATAATTAATAGTAATGAAGAAAATAACATGGTAAAAGCATATTATTATAGTACACCTATAAAAATAGATAATGAAATAAAAACAAATAAAACTATGGTTATTAATAATTATAATAATATAAGTTTAGTAGATCTATTAGATAACTTAGTCCATGAATTTAATCATGCGCTTAATTCATACATTAATGAAATATATATATCTAGTAAATATATATATCTACGCACAGGATTAACTTATAGAATCTATTCAAAAGAAAATTTAAAATTTATAAAAAAAGATTCTTCTTTTATACTAGAAGAAATAATTAATACAAAACAAACTAATGATATTATAAATATTATAAAAGAATTTGACTCCAGTGATAATACAATATATGCAATAAATTCTGAAACAAAAGATAAGTATAAATCTAATTCTTATTATCTCCAAAGTTATGTATGTAAAGAAATATTAGAAAATAAAACATTTATTTCTACATTAGAAAATTTAAGAATAAATGGAGAAGTATATGATATAAGAAAATGGTTTGATGATATTATAGGTAGAGAAGGTACTTATAAAGAATTAATACATTTATTAGAAGAAGTATATAATTTAGAAATAGAGTATACTAAAAAGAAATGGTTTAAGACATTTATTATTAGTAAAATAAGAGATAAATCTAGTAAAATAATGGAAATAGTAAGAAAGTTTAATAATAATGTTAATTTTAAATAAAAAGATATTGAAAAGTATCTTTTTATTTTTTATAATAAAAAACTAATAGGAAGTGTTAATATGAAACAAAAAAATAATAGAAAATGTTGTGCAGCGATGATAATGAAAAGGCATTATATAGAGAAAGATTCCTATATTTATTCATGTGATTATACTGCATTAGGGGAAATAGACACTAGTACAGGTATATTTTATGATAGAAATGGAAAAGGGTATAAATCAGTAGTTAAGTCTTTAGATTCATTAGAACCAGATGCTTATTATTGGATAATTGAATTAAGTAAATTAAAAGAAGAATACCCAGCTTACTCCCAAAGAGATTCATTAAAAGAGTTTGAAAATGATTGTAAGAAAGACGTATGTTTTGCATATAAAGCAGAAGATGGTCTTCCAGTTACAGTTATACAAAGTTTAGAAGAATGGCGTGATTTAAGATTTGATGTAGAAAAAGATGAATTTGAAGAAGGGGAAGATGAATATACTAAACTAGTAGAAGAAATAGTAAATAATAAATATACAATAAGAGATTTAAAGAAAATAAAAGAAAATTTATTAAAACAACAAGAAGGAATAGAAAGTGCTATTGAATCAGTAAATATATCTATAGAAGCTAGACACAGTAATCAAAGTTATCTTGAATATTATGAAAAAAAATTAAAGAAATTAGAAGAAGAAGCTAAAAAAATAGAAGAAAATTTAGAAGAACCACAAGAAGAAATAGAAGAAAAACAAGAAGAAAAGAAAGAAATAAGTATTAATGAAGTATATAATAAAGTAACTAAAACTTTAATAGCTCAAGAAGAACCTGCACGTAGATTAATTGCAGAAATTACTAGAAAAGAAGAAGATGAAGAAGAAGGAGAAAAATCAAGTGGTATATTACTCACAGGACAAAGTGGTTCTGGTAAAACACTATTAATGAAATTAATAGCTGAAAATATTAATAGACCACTTTTAAAAGTAAATGCCACAGATTTAACTATGCCAGGATATGTAGGAAGAGATATAGAAGAGGTTTTATGGGACCTATATATAGAATGTGGTAGAGATTTAAACAAAACAGAACATGCAATTATCTTCTTTGATGAAATAGATAAAAAAGGTTCAGATAAGAAATCAGATGTTTCTGGACAAGGTGTTTTAAATGTACTATTACCATTTATTGAAGGTGCAAAATATGATGCTTGTGCTGATATTAAACATAGTGCTACAAAAATAAAAATTGATACTACTAATATGACAGTTATCTTAGGAGGAGCATATACTGATGTATATAAAAATCTACTTCAAAAGAATGAAATAGGTTTTGGTGGTAATACCTATGATAAACCTACATATCGTGAAGCAGAAGAAGAAGATTTTGTAACATTATCTGGAATGACTAATGAATTTATGGGACGTCTACTTATAATTAAATTAAATGATTTAGATGTTGATGCAATAAAAAGAATATTATTAGAATCAGATAAATCAAAATTAAGAGTACAAGAAAGAATATTTGAGAAATTAGGTACAAAAATAACATTCACTGATGGATGTCTTACTAAAATAGCTGAAAGAGCTGTTCAAAAGAAAACAGGAGCTAGAGGTTTAAATAAAGTAATTCTAGAAACAACATGGAAAGCTTATGATGAAGTACATGAACATAAAGGGGTATATAAAGAAGTTCAAATAACAGAAGAAACAGTAGATGATCCTTCAAATTTCAAATTAGTAAAAAAAAGAGGAAGAAAAAAGAAGAATGATTAATTCTTCTTTTCATATGACTTTTTAAGTTCTTTAAAATCTTTTCTTGAAATACTAGAATCTCTTTTTATTTCACTTTCATTAAAATATAAAAATGAACTAACATTTTCTAAATACTTTTTAAAACCTTCTTCTCCATGATCTCCTTTGTGAGCTTTCATAAGATCTATAAGCATACTTTTTCTATTAGCTAATACATCATCTATATGTGCAAGTGCCTCATCTCTATCTAATAGTACATAATCACGTTTAATATTAACAAAAGCTCTATAAGCAGTATAGAATAAATCTTCTTCAGATATAACTTCATCTTTTAAATTGGGAATTAATATTCCTTTTTCATTAAGTTTTACATTTTCTGCAAACACTCTATAAACAGGTGCTTTATAAATTGTTATTTTTCCAAACATAAAATACCTCCAGTAAAAGTATTATAAATAAAAAAATATATAAAGTAAAGAAAACTCTTGCATTTTAAAAAAATATTTGTTATTATTAATATGCATTAAGAAATGGCGAAGTAGCTCAGCTGGCTAGAGCGTTCGGTTCATACCCGAAAGGTCGGGGGTTCGATCCCCTCTTTCGCTACCAATTAGAAACAAAACTAACTAGTAATAGTTAGTTTTTTTGTTTTATAATTTCAATAAACTTCTTAGTACTAAAATTAGGTATCTGATTCTTTAAAGTAGCTATACCAATATATCTGTTTGGTAGTTTCTCTTTAATTTTAATTTCATATAATTCTTTTGTATTTAATTCTTTTTCAATATATTCTTTAGTACAAATTCCAATGCCTAAACCAATCTTCGCAAATTCAGATATCAAAGTATAACTAGATGATTCAATATTATTATTAAAAATAATATTATTATCATTTTCTATTTTTTCAATAAAATCACGACTATTAGAGCCCTTAGTTTGAAGAATAATAGGATAATTTACTAAATCTTTAATAGATATTTCTTTATCAAATAAACTATTAGATACAAAACAACTATGTATCTTTTTAATCTTATCTATATCTATATCATATCCATAATCTTTATCTATAACATGAACAATAGCTATATCAATAAGACCATTTTTTAACTTTTCTAATAATTCATTACTAATATCAGTATACATATGAATAGTAATATTAGGGTATAATTCATGAAACTCTTTTAAATATGGTAATAAATACTTTTCTGTTATAGTAGTACTAACACCAATTCTAATTGAACCAGTATTTAAACTAATTAAATTACTAAATTCATTTTCCGCATTAGTAATATTATCAATAGCATTTTTTATATGATTATAAAAAGATTTTCCTTCTTCTGTAAGAATAACTCCTTTTTGAGTTCTCACAAAAAGATCTCCACCTAATTGAGATTCTAAGTTTTTAATTGATTTACTTAAAGCAGGTTGTGATATACCTAATTTTAAACTAGCTTTAGTAATATTACCACTATTAGCTACTTCATAAAAAATTCTATACAATTCATAATTTATATTCATAATAACCTCCAGTTATGGACTACATAAGAAATATGTATTTTTATTATAACAAATTTTCTCATATAATCAAATTAGAAAGCAAATGCTTTCAAAGGAGGATTTATGAAACAAGAAAAAAACACATTAAAATTTGCTAATACATCGAAAGGAATAGTTGCGACTTTAGCAGAAGAAATAGCTAATAATGAAACAATTACCTGTTTTGGAATTTATTGGGATGACTGTGATGATATGAGTTCAATAGGTTTAGATATAGTAGATGAAATGATGAAACAAGGAAAAATTAAAGGTTCCACATATATTGAAGTTATGTCTACAGAATTTGGAGTAAAGCATATAGAATTATCTAATAAAGATTTTGAAGATATAGGATATGAATATACAAAAGTAGATGATGAAAAAACAAAAGAAGTAACTAGAAAATATCTAAAATATATTGATAAAAGAAACATAGATGAATATGATAATATAATATGTGTAATAAAGGATGATCCATATTATTCTAATTCAGGTAATAATTTTGTTACTACTTCAGTAATAGTAAATTCTAAAAACAATGATTCTTTCATAGTTAATGTAGGATTACCACAAGAACATGATTTTACAAAAAGAGATGAAAACGAAGAAAAAATAATGCAAAAAATAAAAAACTAATCAAATGATTAGTTTTTTACTTTTTGAATAGGTAATACAACACCAGTACCTTTTTCTGATTCAGCAAAAATTGCATATATATTATCAATATTTAAATAAGGTACTAATTTAAAACTAGCATTTCTTCCTAAGAAACTATTACTACAATCAAATAATTTAACACTATATGAAGATACAATAGAACCGTCATCACTAGTTATATCATAGACATTTTCTCTAAAAGATTGAACTTTTTCAATTTTACCAATATCTATTTTATCAGCATTAATTATATTATTATATGAATTTAATAGTTTTAAAAGGATAACATTGTCAAATGTCTTTTTACCAGCTTTTAAAGTTTCTCTACGATTTGGTGTTAAAATTTCATCACTATTTAATTTAAACACTGAACAATAATCAGATAATAATAATTTTTCACCTTCAACATATCCATAATATGGATTACCTTTAACAGTCTCATATTTTAATAAAGCTTTTCTCGCAGTTTCTAAATAAGTCTTATAACACAACTTGTCTAAATACTCATCTAATTTATCATATTTTCCATCTTTTAATAGTTTCTTTAACTTGTCATAATCACTATATGCTAACACAATATAACCTCCCTGTATGAATATAATAACATAAATTTTTAACTAATCAATATTTATGTTATAATTTATATGGTGATAATATGAGTAAAATAAAAGAAATATTAAATGATAATAAAAGTATTATAGCTTTTGATGTAGATGGAGTACTTGCTCCATTAGAATATGGTGAATATAACCATTATTATGCTAATGATGAAGAGTGGGCAGAAGAAATAGAAAGAGGTACTGACTTTTATGATGATGTAAGAGTAGTTAAAACCATGAAAGATTTTATAGATACAAAAGATATTAATAATATCTATGTAATTACAAAAGCTATGAATGAAAAAGAATTTGAATGTAAAATAAGATTTTTAACTAAAAACTATGGTATTTTAAAAGATAATTGTTATATGGTTTATAAAGATAATGAGAAATTAGATAAGTTAAATGAAATTAAAAAAATAATTAATGTAGAAGATAAATATATAGTAATGGTAGAAGATACAGTTAGTATTTTAAATCATATTATGGAAAATTCTAATTATACTACAGTCCATATATCTACTTTTATGAAATAGTTTACATATATTAATAAAAAAACTATTGTTTAATAGTTTTTTTTGTTATAATTAAAATAGTGGAGGAGTTTTATGAAGAGTCTTGTTATTTATTTTAGTAGAGCAGATGAGAATTTTTCAGTTGGTTATATTACTAAAGGTAATACTGAAGTAATAGCTGAATATATTAAAGAATTTACTGATGCGGATTTATTTAAAGTAGAAAGAAAAACACCTTATGCTAGAGATTATGATACATGTCTAAAAGAAACGAAAGAAGAAAAAGAACAAAACGAACGTCCAGAATTAATTAATACATTGAATTCTATAGATGGATATGATACCATTTATATTGGTTCACCAATATATTGGGGTACTATGCCACAACCAATGTTTACACAACTTGAAAAACTTAACTTTGAAGGTAAAAATGTCAAAGTGTTTACTACACATGAAGGTAATGGTATTGGTAATGTATTAAATGATGTAAAAAGTATTTGCTATAATGCCAATGTAAGTGATAACGCTTTAGCTATCTTTGGTCATGAAGTAAATGAAAAACGTGAAGAAGTAAGAAATTGGTTAAATAGTTAGGAGAAGTAATATGAACATAGAAAAAGAAATTAAAAAAATTCAAGAACGAAATAAAAGAGTAGAAAAAGATAAAGCATGGGAAACTAGTTGGACTAGAAGAATATGTATTATGGTATTAACTTATATAGTAGTTATATGTTATTCATATATTATAAGAAAATATGATGAAATACTATTAAGTTCATTAGTACCAGTAATTGGTTTTACTTTATCAACTTTATCATTAAAATTAGTAAGAAAGATATGGGAAAGATAGGATGTTTCTATCTTTTTTTATGTCTTTTTGATAAAATTAAATTAGGAGGATATTTATGGTAGATGTAGTTTTAGGTTTATTTTATGGAGATGAAGGAAAGGGTAAATTAATAGATTACTTATCTGGAGATGCTGCTTATTCAGTTCGTTTTTCAGGAGGTAATAATGCAGGACATAGTATTGAAGTTGATGGAAAGAAATTTGCTTTTCATTTAATTCCAAGTGGAATACTAAATAAGTCATGTTCTGCAGTACTTGGAAATGGAGTAGTAATAGATCCAAAAGTATTAATAGAAGAAATAGATAATTTAAAAGAAAATGGATATGATTGTAAAAACTTATATATAAGTGATAAAGCTCATGTTATATTCCCATATCATATAGCTTTTGATGCAATGCAAGAAGAATTAAGAAAAGAAAGAAAAATAGGTACTACAAAAAGAGGAATAGGTCCAGCTTATGAAGATAAATTCCAAAGATGTGGTATTAGAATGGAAGATCTAATTAGTGATAAATTTCCAAATCTTTTAAAAGAAAATTTAGAAATAAAAAACAAAATATTAGAAACATTTGGTTTTGATACATTAAATTATGAAGAAATATTAAAAGACTATCAAGAATATGCAAAAATATTAAAACCATATGTATGTGATACAGTAAAACTATTACACCAAGCAGTAGATAAGAATGAACAAATAGTATGTGAAGGAGCTCAAGCAACTCTATTAGATATAGACTTTGGATCATATCCATTTGTTACATCATCTAACCCTACAATAGGAGGAGTATCAACAGGTACTGGTATAGGTTCTAAATATATAAAAAATGTATATGGAGTAATAAAAGCATATTCATCTCGTGTAGGAGAAGGACCATATGTTACAGAATTAAAAGATGAAATAGGAAATAAAATAAGAGAATTAGGACATGAATATGGTACTACTACAAAACGTCCAAGACGCTGTGGTTGGTTAGATTGTTTAGCTTTAAAATATGCAGTTAATATTAATGGTATAACAGCATTAGCTATGAATCACTTAGATACAATAGGAAAACTCGATAAAATAAAACTATGTGTTGCATATGAATATAAAGGTAATAGAGAAGATTATTTTAGTACTAATGAAGATTTCTTAACTAATTCAACTCCAATATATGAAGAATTTGATGGTAATTTTGGAGATATATCAAAATGTAAAACGTATGAAGATTTACCAGAAAAAGCAAAAGCTTATATAAGTAGAATAGAAGAAATAACTAAAACACCTATTAAATTCATTGGAACTGGTCCAGGAAGAGAAAATATAATTATTAGATAGTTGATTTTCTAATTTTTAATAATTAAATTTATTGATACTGAAAATAATTTATTGTAAAATAAAAATGGTATTGCCCCATAGCCAAGCGGTAAGGCAGTGGACTCTGACTCCATCACGCGTTAGTTCGAATCTAAC
>CACZQV010000076.1 GCA_902783435.1 uncultured Erysipelotrichaceae bacterium
AAGCATCTATAACAGTATCTACATACTTCCAAACCTTAGCCTCTCTTCCATAAATATCATGACAACCTTTTTGTCTTTGTATCATACTATTACCTCCTAAAAATAAAAAGGTAGCACTCCAAAGGACGATTATTAATCGTGGTGCCACCTTATTTTCTTCTTCAATAACTTATAACGTAGTTACACGCTTCCATTTATTAGGATGTCTTCATCTTATAATTATTAAGTATTTACACCAACCATACTCTCTCTAAAAATATTATAAAATTACTCTTTCCCAAGAAGTTATCTATATTATAAAACAAAATATAAAAATAAACAATTATTTTTTTAATAAATTAATTTCTTGTCTATGTAATTTTTTATATCTATTAGGACCAAAATTTAATTTTTCAAAAATCTCAGAATCAAACATACTACTTCTAATTTTAAATATTTCATCTATTAAATCATTATCAAATCCATAATTATCTATTTGTATTTTTAAAAACATAGACATAATATCACCATATGCATATCTATAATCTTCTGTAATATCAAAATAAGTACAATTATGTATAAATTTTTTTATATTATCTTCTATAGAAAAGTTATTTCCAACTAATTCATATAACTTTTCTTTACTAAGAAATTGATACGAATTAGATAATAAATATCCATCATCTAATAAAGATAATATATAAGCCCCTAGCATATAATCACAATTAGTTTCTTCCATTTCAAGTAATTTATCTTTTGCTTCATCAATTAAAATATTATTTTTTATTAAATATTGTAAAAACAATCTTTCAAATAACTTAGAAAATACTTCCGAATAAAAAGATTGATAAAAAAATCTATTAAATAATTCTATAGGTTCATCAAATCTACTAAAATCATAAGCATGTCCAAATTCATGAGCTAAAACATACATAGAATTAATATCATATTTAGGATCTCCTACAAATATATTAATTTCCTTACTAATTGGATTAACCTCAGTTTGACCAAGTATTCCCATATTTTCATCTGTATCACAAGCATATATTCTACCTTCTTTATAAAACTTATCAAACATTTCATCTTGTCCAATACTTTTCATAAAATCATAAAAAATTGAATAATACTCATCAATAGATAAAATACTAGTCTTACATATTTCATCCCTATCTATACATTTAATATTTGATTTCATTCCATTTAAAACTTTCTTTAAATAATCTCTATGAAAATCTTTTTGTAATACATAATTCTCTAACATTTTGATTTCATATATATCTATCTTTTTCATAAATTTTTGATAATTTTTACGACTACCAAAAATAGTCTTTTTAGATATATAAACATCATCTTCTTGTACTGAAGCTATATCTACATATAAATTACCAATATAATTAGCTAAAGCCATTTTCTCTTCACTATTCTTAGCAGATTTTAATTGATTATAACTCCTAGTAACTTCATTAAATAGTTTTTTAGTATCTGTTTTAAACATATGAAATCCCCCATTAAAAATACAATAACATAAAAATTGTCAAAATAAAAGAGACTAAATAGTCTCTTTTACTATATCCATACCTTTTTTCAAATCTTTTTTAAAGAAATGATATGTAGTTCTAATTAATAAATAAATTGGTAAAGCTATAATAATTCCAGGTATACCAGCTAAAGTACCACCTACTGAAACAGCCATAATAGTTATTAATGGATTAACATTATTAGTTTTACCATATACTTTAGGTGATATTAAATATCCATCAAGTTGAGGGAATATCAAACAAATAATAGTAGTTGCGATAACTAAAGGTAGTGATACAACACTAGCTAATATAATCGCAATAATATTTGTAATTAAACCACCAAAGTATGGAATAACTGTAGTAATACAAGCAAGTATACCAAGTATTAGCCAGTTAGGATGACCAACTATAAAGAATAAGAAACTATATTCAAATAATTGAATAACCATAAATATTTCTAATCCCTTTAAATAATTAGTAATTTCAACATCCATACATTTAACATATTCAAAACTTCTTTTACTATTAGATTTTAATAAATCTTTAAAAGATTTTCTAATCTTATCCATATCTACTAAGAAATATACAAATCCTACAAATCCTACTATAAACTTACCAATAAAATCAAATGATTTACTTAATACATTCATAGTAGTAGAACCAGTAACAGATCCTATTTCTTTTAAAGTACCAGTTAAATAATCAGTAATTTTAATTTCAAAACTACCTACATTGATATTAAATTTATCACTAAAATTATTTAATACTTCTATTATCATTTTAATAAGTAAAGATAACTGATCATATAAAAGTGGTAATGTAATAGCTATTATTCCAAATACTATTAACACACTACCTAGTATAACTATTATTACTGCCATACCTCTAGGTAATTTTTTATCTAAAAATCTAACTAAAGGAGTAAGTGCATACGCAAATGCAAAACCTACAATAAATGGCGCAAGTACTGATACTATTTTAGTAAATATTCCCCACCATAATCCTATATTAGTAATTCCTATATATAAAAGTAACATCAATGCTGCCAAATTAATTATTCTATAATTTAATTTATTATTTAACATAATATCACCTCTCTAAAAGTATTGTAACTGGACCATTATTAGTAATAGATACTTTCATATCTGCACCAAATTGACCAGTAGATACATTAACAAACTCACTTAATTCTTTATTAAATAAATCATATAACTTAGTCGCTTCTTCACCACCTAGTGCTTTTATATAACTAGGTCTATTTCCTTTAGAAGTATCTGCATATAAAGTAAATTGAGAAATAGATAAAACACTTCCACCTACATCCAATATACTTTTATTCATAACTCCATCTTCATCATCAAATATACGAAGATTAACTACTTTTCTAACTAAATACTTAATAGTATCAATATTATCTCCTTCAGTAAAACCTACTAATAATACTAAACCATTAGTTATACTCCCAATAGTTTTATTATCTACTTCTACTTTAGAATCTAAACTTCTTTGAACTAATACTCTCATCGAATAGCCCTCTCTACTTTTTCAATATATTTTGCCTTACTTAAATTAAGAATTAAATGATTTAATTGATCAATTCCTGATACATAACAACTTAACTCATAAATTGATTTTTCACCCTTACTCATAGTATTTAAACTATCTACACTAATATTAGCCATAGATACACTTTGAATAATATCCAACATATGATTCTTATCATCATTAGTATGAATTAACATATAAGTTAAATATCTCTTATTAACATTTTCATTCCATTTAACTTCTAATGTCCTATCTTCTAACATATCTAAGTTATGACAATTAATTCTATGTACAGTAATACCATTACCCTTAGTAATATAACCAACTATTTCATCTCCATACACTGGATTACAACAATTAGCTAAATTAACTTTAACTTTATCTATGCCACTAACAATAATATCTGCATCAATACTCTTATTACTAATTTTAACCATTTTAGGTGCAGGTACTTCTTCATACTTATCTATTATATTAACAACACTACCAGTATTATTCTTACCATTACCTATACTTAAATATACTTCATCTAAATCTTCTAATTTTAAAGTATCACATATCTTTTTAATATTTTCATCTACCATAAATTCAGAAAATACTATTTTTCTCTTACGTAATTCTTTTTCTAATGAATACTTACCACGTTCAATATAAACATCTCTTTCACTTCTAGTAAAGAATGCTTTAATCTTATTACGAACTGCAGTAGACTTAACCATATTAATCCACTCTTTAGATGGAGTAGAACTCTTATTAGTATTAATCTTAACTATATCATTATTTTTAAGTTCATAGTTTAGAGGAACAATATTATTATTAACAATAGCTCCTACTGTAGTTTCTCCAACACGAGTATGTATTTTATATGCAAAATCTATTGGAGTTGCCCCTTTAGGTAATTCTATTACATCTCCTTTAGGAGTAAAACAATAAATATTATTATTTAATACTTCATCTTTAACACTATTAACAAAATCTTCACTACTCATCTTATCATTTCTAAGTTCAATAATAGATTTAAAGAATTGTAGTTTTTGTTCTGTTGTAGATTGAAGATTTGCAGTCTTTTTACTACCTCCACTTTCTTTATAAGCCCAGTGAGAAGCAATACCATTTTCCGCAACTTCATCCATATCATAAGTACGTATTTGTATTTCAAATAAATATCCATCTATTCCAAATACAGTAGTATGAAGTGATTGATACATATTTGGTTTAGGCATAGCTATATAATCTTTAAATCTCTTAGGTAAAGGTCTAAACTTAGAATGAATTAATCCAAGTGCTAGGTAACACTCTTGTTCAGTATTAACTAATATTCTAAGTGCAAGTAAATCATAAATATCACTAAACTTCTTACCTTTATCAAGTTTATTATAAATACTATAAATACTTTTAGCTCTACCCTTCATTTCATGTGGTATATGATACTCATTAAGCAAATCTTCTACTTCCTTTTCCATATCATATACAGTTTTATCTCTTTCTAACTTAGTTTTATTAAGTTTCTCAGCTATATCATAAAATACATCTGGTTTTAAATAACGAAGTGATAAATCTTCTAACTCACTTTTAATCTTATGAATACCTAAATGATGTGCAATAGGAGCAAGTATTTCAAGTGCTTCACGAGCTTTAACTTTCTGTCTATCAGGAGGTATAGCCCATAAAGTTCTCATATTATGAAGTCTATCAGCTAACTTTACAATTATAACTCTAACATCTTCACTCATACCTACAATTATCTTTTTATAATAATCTACTAAATATTCATTTTCAGTAGAAAAATTAATTTTAGATAACTTAGTAACACCTTGTACTAATTTAGTAATTGTCTTACCAAACTTCTCTTCCATCTCTTCTGGAGTACAATCACAATCTTCTAATACATCATGCATTAACCCCGCAGATATAGTTTCATAATCTGCATATATTGATATAAGAATTAAGGCTACATTCATCGGATGATAAATGTAGGCCTCCCCACTCTTTCTAAATTGGCCCTCATGTTTCAACTTAGCAAAATCATAGGCCTCTTGTATAACTTTAATTTGTTCTTCATCTTCAATATATGCTTGAGCCTTTTCAATTATCTCTTCAATTGAAACTTTTGTATTTTCTTCACTCTTAGACAAAGAACTCATCTCCCCTCAATTAACAATTTATTCCTTTTATACTCTTCTCTTCTAAATCGTCTTTATAAACTTTCTTTTCTTTTTCTTTTCCTAAACTTTTCTTTTCTAATAACATAAATACCATAGTTGCAATAAATATAGATGAATATGTACCAGCAATAAGACCAAATAACATAGCCATATTAAAAGTAAATATACCACTAGATCCTAAAACTAATAATATAACTACAGGAAGTAATGTAGTAATAGTAGTATAAATAGTTCTAGTAAATGTTTCTCCTATACTACGATTACATATTTCTTCAAATTTTTCTCTAGTCATCTTCTTATCATAATTTCTTAAATTTTCACGAATCCTATCGAAAGATACAATTGTATCATTTATAGAATAACCTATGATTGCAAGTACTGCTGCTATAAACATTGAACTAACTTCAAAACGGAATATAGCGAATAAACTAAACATAATAGCAACATCGTGAACTAAAGCAATAACTCCACCTGCAGCATAAGTCCATTTAAATCTAATTGATACATAAACAATAATACCAACTAAAGCAATTAATACTGCAAGTATTGCATTTTTAACTAATTCTTTTTGAACTATATTAGAAACAACACCAACATTTACTTTAGCTTCATATTTTTCTTCAAAATAAGTATTAACTTCTTTTACTTTTTCACCATTAAGTGTCTTATCAATTCTAACACTTATCTCATCATCATTCTTATTAACTAAATTAGTCTTTAAATCTAATTCTTTTAAATCTTCTTTAATACCTTTAACAGTCATCTTCTTATCACTAACAATAGTAATAGCTGTACCTGATTTATAATCAATACCTAAATTTAATCCCTTAGTACCAATAAGTACTCCACCTACTATAATTATTAATAATGAAATACAAACTGCAATTTTCTTATATTTAAAGAAATTAATTTTAGTAAATCTATTAGTTTTAACTTCTTCATTTTTTGAAACATCAGGAATATCTTCTTTATCTACATTAATAAATAACTTAGTTTTATCATTAAAATATTCACTCTTAACAAATACTTTTAATAAGAATCTAGTTAAAAATACCATAGTAAACATAGTTACAAGTACAGTAATAATTAACATAGTAGCAAATCCCTTAATACTAGATTCACCAAAAACAAACATTATAATTGCAACTATAATAGTTGTAATATTAGAATCTATAATTGCACTAAAACTTGATTTAGATCCTTCTCTAAATGCAGTAGGTAAACTCTTACCCTTAAGTAATTCTTCTTTTATTCTTGAGAATGTAATAACATTAGAATCAACTGCCATACCTATACCAAGTACTAATGCAGCAATTCCTGGTAATGTTAAAACTCCTCCTACTAACCAAAATACTCCAAATACTAAGAATGTATAAATCATCATACTAACTGATGAAATAAATCCACTAAAATGATAAACAATCATTAAAATTAACATAATAGCAGCTATTGCTATAATACCAGCTATTAAAGTAGTTGATAAAGTTTTTTCTCCAAAACTAGCTCCTACTGTATTAGATGATATTTCAGTTAATTTACTTGGAAGTGATCCACTATTAATTAAATCAACTAAGTTACTAACTTCTTCTTGTGTAAAACTACCTTGAATAATAACATCACTAGCAAATCCTTGACTTACTGTAGCTGCACTCAAACATCTAGAACCATGAGTACCACATTTACCTTTTTCTTTATTATAACTATCAGTTAAATCATTATAATCTAACCAAATAACTATCATATTATTATCTTGTCCACTAATCTTAGAAGTAACTTCATAAAATTTATCTTTATCTTTTACAGATAATGATACTGCTGGATTACCTGCAGAATCTTGACCAATTCTAGCACGTCCTGCTTGTAATACATCACTTGTCATAAGTAAATTATCTTCTGTATCTCTAAAAGATAAAGTAGCTACTGTAGAAAGTTGTGAACGAGCTTCTTCTGGATTCTTAACACCTGCAAGTTTAACACGAATCCTGTCATTACCCTCAACAATAATTTCAGGTTCACTTACTCCTAAACTATCAATTCTTTTACTTAAAGTTTTATAAGTAGCAGTTAATTTTTCCTTATTCATTTTAGAACCATCGATAGATTCAGCTTTATATAAAATTTCAAATCCACCTTGTAAATCTAAACCGAATTTTAAACCTTTAAATAAAGGTACAAATAAAAATCCAATTATAGTAACTAACATAATTAATATAACAGATTTAAACACAACCCTTTTCTTATTCATAGTCTTATTACTTTTTGCCATTACTTTCACCTCTATATAATATCTATATTATTATCAAATTTCTGTGATCTTGTATCATTCTTAGAAGCCAAATAATTAGTAGCCTTCTTACAATCTAAATTCATAATATCTGAAACAATATCAGAAAGCATTAAATCTTTACCCTTCTTCCATTTCATTTCAATTAGATAATTCCATATATCAACACTTTCAATATTAGAATACCCTAATCTATGAAATTCTTCCTCTTTAGCATGTAATGCAGGTTTTACTCTTTTATATAATTCTCCTAAAGAAGAAAACTCATAATCCATAGAAATCACATCCTTTGAATCAATATTATTATATCGAATCTACAAAAAAAAGAAAAGAGTTATTCACTCTTTTCATCTATTTTTGCCCTAGGAAAACTATGATAATAAACTTCTTTTAATCTATCAGTAGTCACATGAGTATAAATCTGAGTAGCTTTAATACTCTCATGTCCTAATAATTTTTGAACTGTTAATAAATCACAACCTTCATTTAATAAATGAGTTGCGAAACTATGTCTAATCATATGAGGAGATATTTTCTTATTAATACTTGTTTTACTAATTAACTGATCAAGTATATATCTAACTCCTCTCTCAGTTAATATTCCACCTCTATTATTTAAAAATAAATAATCACTATTATTACAATTTAAACTAACTCTACCATCACTCAGATACATTTTTAATGCATCTTCACAATACTCTCCATAAGTAACATATCTTTCTTTATTACCTTTACCAAGTATAATAATATTTCTTCTACCTAAATCAATATCACTAACTTTAATATTTACAAGTTCACCAACACGTACTCCTGTCGCATATAACATTTCAAGTAACAATAAATCCCTTTGTCCTAAATCTTTTCTAGTGTCAGGTACTTTAAATAATTCTTCTAACTCATTATATTCAAAATATCTAGGTAACTTCTTACTTTTTTTAGGTCCATTAACTAAAGAAAATACATTAGTAGAAACAATCTTTTCATTAGCTAAAAACTTATAAAAACCTCTTAAAGAACTAAGTTTTCTATTAATAGAAGTATTATTATCCTTTTTCTCATCTTTTAAATACATTAAATAAAATCTAATATCACTATATTCTACATCAGAAAAAGAAAGAGACTCTCTTTCTAAATATTCCAAATATTCAACAATGTCATGAGAATAATTTTCTATAGTATAATCAGAATAATTCTTTTGATACTTTAAATATTCTAAATACTTATCTAATTCATTATTCCCCTTTACGTTTTTGCTTTCCATATTCTTCACCTAACATATATTTATTATATATCATTATCCAAGAATATGCATTATCAAAAATATTTTTATTTTTTAATAATCCTAGTATTTTCTTTTGATCCTCTTCAATTAACTTATCATAAGTACTACTATTATCATTTTTATCAGAATAAATAAAATTTCTATGATTATAGTAATGATATAAAACAGTCATTAAATCTTGATTTAATAAATCCTTTAAATTACCCAAATCTTCTCCACTTATATTATTAAATTTAGAAGTATCTAATATTACTTTTCTATCAACAAATTTAAATATTCTTTTATCAATACTATCAAAAGTATTAGTAATTTCTATTAGTTTATCATTTCTTCCATTATCAAACTCAGCATAATCAAATAAAGACTTTTGACCCTTTTTCATACTATTAATTTTTATAAGTAATTGTTTTTCTATTAATTTTCTACCCATAACATTCTTAGAAACCATATTATAAACATCCATATTATGAAATTTAGAATTAGCATCATATATATTTCTAATTAAAGGATAACTCTTTCTAGGCCAAGCACCATCCTTATTTTTTATTTGATAATAATTATCTATTGGTACTTCCCTAAAATAATTTATAAACTTAGGAAATATAGAAGTTTTTCCATCTTTAACCATACTATAATAACTTTCACTATATTTCATATTAGAAATAAAATTATTTAATACATCATCTACTAATGTAGCAGGCATTTTTTTATTTAAAGAACCATTAGCTAAATCTTTAATACTAGTAGAATCAGAATATAAAATATCAAAACTATTAATAACATATTCACCATTTTCATTCTTTTTAGGTATTCCTATATAGATATCTGTATCCATACTAGTAATTTTACCTTTAGTAATTAAAAGCTTTAATAATTCTTCCTTATTTTGATATTTAATAGTATATAAATCTATTTCTTCTAGAGATTGTCCAAAACTTAAAATTTTAAATTTATTAGTTTTTATATCACGAGCTATAAAATAATATATATCTTTTTTCCCCATAAAATCACCCCATTAATTGGTTCATATTATATCATAAAACTTAAAAATAGTAAATAAAAAGAGTTCTATGAACTCTTTTAAGGACAAGTATAATTTCCATTTGTACATGCACCATCATTATCAAAATTATACCATTTTCCATTTATTTGTCTATCTTCATTACGATACATTCTACAATCCAAGTTTCCATTACCGTCTATATCTTGGTTACTTAAGAAATACCACTTACCAGATGAAGAAGATCTCCACCATCCATTACACCAAGCATAACCACCTTCAAAGTAATATGTCGCTAAAGGAGATCCTGGACCAGCTATTGGAAAATCATGCCATCCACTTTGAACCCTAGTACCATTATTCCAGAATATCCATTTTTGATTTGTTAAAGATGCCCCTGGATTAGATAATTCCCATCCAACCTTAGCAGTCCAATTTGCTTTTGCTGTTCCATTTCCTGTTGCCTTTGCAGGACTAATAGACCATCCACTAAATGTATAACCTGTTCTTGATGGTGTACAAGAAAGTCCCCAAGCAGAATTGTATGGTTTTGTTATTGTTCCACTACATCCACTTC
>CACZQV010000077.1 GCA_902783435.1 uncultured Erysipelotrichaceae bacterium
TGATTGTTTTATTTAACTTATTAAAATTCTTATCATACAAATCTTCTAATTCCATAATTACTTCCTTTCTAAAACTGAAATTGTTTCACAATGATATGTTCTTGGAAACATATTAAATGGTTTTATATATTTAACTTTGTATGTATCAGATAAGTCTTTTATATCACGTGCTAGTGTCATTGGATCACATGATACATAAATTATTTCATTAGAATTAATTTTCTTTAAATATTCTTTAGTTTTATTATCTAATCCCGCTCTTGGTGGATCTACTATTACTAAATCAATATCAGTAAATTCATCTATTTTATTTTCTACTTTATCACAGATAAATTCTATATTATTTAGATTATTTAATTCTACATTCTTTTTAGCGTCTTCAATATTAGAAGAATTATAATCTATACCTATAACTTTATCTACATAATCTTTTATATATATCCCAATAGTTCCTGTACCACAATATAGATCTAATACTTTTTTATAATTTTTATCTCTAACATTAATTAATACTTCATTATATAATTCTTTAGTTAATGTATTATTTACTTGGAAGAATGAATTAATACTTTGATAATATTTTTTATTACCTATATTTGTTTCTATTACTTTATTATTTGTTTGATATTTATTATTTAATATTAATACATCACATATATTTAATAATTCACTTGTACTTTTAATATTACCTATAATTGATACCATTACTTTGGAATTATCATTAGATGTTTTTATAGTTACTTCTTCTATTCCATTATTAATATTATTTAATAAAGTTATTATTTCGTTTATTTTTGGGTTTAACAATAAACATTCTTTTATAGGTATTATTTCATTAGTACCTTCTTTATATAAGCCTAATGAATTATCATTACCATGTAATACTACTTTATTACGATAATAGTTTCTATCATTATATACAATATTTTCTATTAGATCAGAATTAATATCTGCATATTTTTTCATAATATCTTTTATTTTATTTGTTTTAAATTTATTTTCATCGTTATAACATAAATGATTTAGAATACATCCACCACAAATAGAAGAATATGGACATTCTTCTTCTATTCTTAGAGGAGATTTTTCAATATATTTTAATACTTTACCTTCTAGATATTTTGATTTATCTTTTATTATTTCTATATCTACTATTTCATTTGGAAGTGAGTTTTTAATAAAACATATCTTATTATTAATATAAGTAATACCTCTACCTAAATTGTCTAATTTTTCTATTTTTACTTCCATAAGACACCTCGTTATCATTATATCAAATAATACATAGATTTAAAATATTAAAACATACTAATAATGGTGATTTATATGGAGATACTTGAAAAGGTTAGAAAAGATTTATATCCTTCTAATGATTATATATTTGATAGTATTAAGATTAAGAATAAAACTATTAATATTATTTATAATGAAGTATTAGTTGATTCTAAAAGTATAAATGAAACTATTTATTATAGACTTAGTAATTTAAAAGTATGGGATTTAAATAATTTAAGTAATAAACTACCTAATTGTAATATTAAGAGTATTAAAGATAAAGATATTATTAATTATTTAAATAATGGATTTATAATTATTATTTATAAAAATATATATGCTTGTGAAGTTAGAGCTAATTTAGATAGAGGTGTATCAAATGTTACTTCTGAGTTATCTTTATCGGGACCTAAAGATAGTTTTAGTGAAGTTTATAATACTAATTTAGGCCTTATTAGAAGAAGAATTAAGAGTAATAAATTAAAAGTAGAAAATAAAAGTATTGGGAGAATTACTAATACTAAAGTTGGGATATTATATATAGATGGTGTGGTGAAAATGGATTTAGTTAATCATATAAAGAAGAATTTAGATAAGATAGATATTGATGGAATAATTGATTCTAGTTATTTAAAGAATTCTTTAGAAAATAGATTTAATTTATTTCCTACTTTAATAGTTACTGAAAGACCTGATAAGTGTAGTATGGCTCTACTTGAAGGTAAGATAGTAATACTTGTAGATAATAGTCCTTATGCTTTAATTTTACCTAGTTTTTTTATTGATTTTTTTCATACTACTGATGATTATTTTCAAAAAGCATTTAATACTAGTTTTATTAGAATAATTAGATTATTAGCTTTTTTTATATCTATATTAACTCCAGCTATTTATATTTCTGTTACTACTAGGAATTATAATTTAGTACCTTTAGACTTATTAATGGTATTAAAAGCTGGGAGAACTTTTGTACCTTTTCCTGCGTATATTGAAGCATTATTTATGATTGTTTGTTTTGAAATACTTAAAGAAAGTGATTTACGTATGAGTAATAAAAGTGGATCGGCTATTTCTATACTTGGGGGTTTAATTTTAGGAGATGCGGCAGTAGCTGCGGGGATTGTTTCTCCTATTATGATTATAGTTATTGCGATATCTTCTATAGCTGGATTGATATTCACTTCTATTGAGCTTTCTAATGCCCTTAGAGACTATAAAATAATAATCTTAATACTTTCTACTATATTTGGTATTTATGGAGTTATATTGGGTTTATTTATACTTATAATTAATTTAATTACTACTGAAACATTTGGATATAATTATTTAGCTTTAGATAAACATGAAATACGTGATTCTATAATAAAAATAGATACTAAAACTAGGTATAGAAATAGTAAACTATCTAATAATATAATAAGAGGTAGATATAGATGAAAAAATATATTTTAATTATTATTATTTTATTATTATCTTTATTTATAAAAGTACCTAGTTATAGAGAATTAAATGATTTGAAAATAATTAAAAGTATTGATTGTGATAAAGATTATTATTATTTAGAAGAAGTTATACCTATAAAGGATGATAATGGTATTGAATATGAGAAAAAGATTCATAAAGTAAAATATATTAGTAATAAGTATTTTATTAAGTATGCGAAGAATAAATGTATAAATAAAAAAGAATAGATTACTATTCTTTTTTATTATTTAAATATACTTTTGCTTACTGTAACTGTTGGACGTATTCCTTTTGATGTTGAATTACTAGTTCCGTCTATATAAATTCGTCCTGCAGGTGTTACACCCCATGCACCTGGATTTTGTGTTAGTGTTGATTGATCACATTGATCAGATGTTGGAGGTATACCAATGATTGCAGTTGATGTCCACCATCCAGTCATTGGTGTCATACAACTAGATCCTTGAATATCACATTCATAAACTGCATTATCTTCATAACTACATCCATTAGTTTTACAATTAGCAGTATAATCATATAACCATGCATAGTGACTATTTCCTTCACCACTAGCAGCATCAGTTGTGTTTTTTGAATCAAAATATATATGTCCATTTTCATAATTGTCATATGTTGCAGATGTGTAATCAAAATTTATTCCTACAATACCTGCTACAGCATTAGCAGATAATATATATGGATTTAATGAATTATCCCAATCAGCTGATGCAGTATTTAATAATTGTTTTACTCTACTATATGCAGTTGTACTACAAAAATCTGTATCTAGATTCCATTTTCCGTGAGCTACTACATTATGATCTAATAATGCAGTATATGTTGTACTATTTTCATTAATTACATACCATTTCATACAACCATTTACTGAACCTGTATCACTTGGTTTATTAATTGGATAAGTAACATTTGATGCATTACATTTTTTTGTTAAATCAGATGGATCAAAATATAATACACCTAATGTACCATTTTGTATTACACCTGTACTACTTGTTTGTTCTCCAATATCTTTTGTAGGACCATTTACTTCTTTATGTTGAACGTATGGAAGATTTACTTCTATTGTAATTGGTTGTGGATTAGAAGGTAGTTCTTCTACACCACTTTTGAATTCTACTCTTATTTTATATGTTTGACTTTGTCCATGAGCTAAGACATCTCCTGTTGATGGAACAGTAGTACCATCATCATATGTTACTTTAAAATCCATATAACTAGGTAAAGTTGTATCTGTACCATTAGCTTTATATGTAATCCAGTTTTGACCTAATTCTAATGCACCATCTACACTACCTTCATTTATCGCATCTATTTCAAATTCATAGAAATCACCTGGTATTTCGAATTCTACATCAAAACTTACTGTATCTTTTGTAGATGTTGTTGTGCTAACTTCTGGTTCTTCTGCTGCTACACTACCAGTAGTTACATTAACACTTGTATCATCCCAATGAATATTCCATGTATTACTTTTAATATTTGCTGTACCATTAATAAATAATGTAGTACTTAAAAGTGCAAATCCTACTGTTACACCTAATAGTAATATTACTAGTAACATTATTTTTCTGTGTTTTTTATTTTTTTTCATATACTCCTCCTATTCTATATAATTATAAAATAGTATTTGAATAAAATCAAATACTATTTTTCTTTCTTTATATTTATATTACTACCATCTGAATATGCTATTATATTACCATTTAAGTCTGTTCTGAATATTTTTGTATTTATCTTTTCTAATTTTTGTAATGTTACATGATGTGGATGATGATAATCATTATCTTTTCCAACTTGTATTACTGCATAATCTGGTTTTACTTTATTAAGAAATTGTGCACTTGATGCATCATTAGAACCGTGATGACTTACTTTTAATAAATCACTTTTTATATCTTTATCTAAGATATTTAATTCTACATTTTTAGTAGCGTCTCCTGTAAGTAAGAAACTATTATTTTTATATGTTACTTTTAATACAATAGATGTATCATTTAATTCATCACAGTTATCGGATATAGATATTACTTTTAATTTAGTATCATTAAGTTTATATTCATCATCAATATTTGGTACTTCATAAGTAATATTTCTTTTATTTAATTCTTTTTTAGTAAGTGTATAACTAACATTATTAACTTCACAACTAGGCATTAAGAATCTATCTACTTTATAATTTCTAATTATTGTGGGCATTGTACCTATATGATCTTCATGAGCATGAGTACCTATTACATATTTAAATTCTTTTATACCTAAATCATTAATATACTTTAATAATTTATCTTTAAATTCATATTTACCAGTATCTATTAAAATATACTCACCATTACTATTAATAATCATAGAATCTCCTTCATCTATATCTATAAAATGAATTGAGAAGTCTTTATTTACTAATTTTTTATTAGTAGTATTTGGTCTATTATAATAGAAAAATATACCTATTATTATTAATATTATTAGAATTATATCTCTAATTTTATATTTATTCATAATACTCCTTAAGATAATTTTTCTTCTTTAGATTTAGTTACTAAATAAACATTATTATTTTTAATAGATTTAATATATTCTATTTTATTATCTATTATTTTTAATGCAGTACCATTTTCTAATCCATATATTTCTTTATCTTTAATAGAGTCTTGTAATTCTTTATCTTTTACAGGATTAGAATGAAAATGTGGACAAATACTTATATCAATGAATTTAAATCCTTTAATAAATTCATGTTTATCACTTTCTCCTCTAAAGATTAATGAATCAGAAAATCCTTCCTTTGATAACATTATAGCTCCAGCAGACATACCAGCCATTACACAACCTCTATTATAAGCATCTTTTAATAGTTTATCTATTTCATATTCTTTAATATCATTAATTAGTTTAACTGTATCTCCTCCACATATATAGATAATATCTGCCCTAGCTATTTTATCTTTTACTATATCTGGATTATTAATAATATTTTTCTTTTTTAAATACTCAGTAGTACATCCTAATTCTTTATATATTTTTTTCATAGTATCATAGTAAGAATCAGAATGAGATGAAGCTAATCCTATAAATAAAAATATTGGATTTTCTTTTTCTGTCATTTTTACTACTTCTTCATCTATTTCTTTAGTTTCATAAGTAGTTAGTCCACGACCAGTGTCGCCTCCACCTATTAACATTAGTTTTTTCATATTATTCACCTCTTGTTTTTAATTCTTTATTTATCCATTCTAATATTAATGCTTTAATAAATTTCTTTTCTTTTATATTTAATTCTTTATCTTTAGGTATTTTATACCATTTCTCTATACATCCTCTACAACAAGTCGCAGTAGCATGTTGCGCAATAAAAGTAGGATGTCCTTTCATTGGAGTTTGTTTTCCATCATTTGAAAGTAATTTAGATAAATTCTTTTCTATAAAATCTTCTGTATGAGATTCTATAGTATTCATTCCTTTATCATTAATATAATCAATCATATATTTTCTAAGGTGAAAACTACTTCTAAATTTTGATTTAGATAAAGAATTTAATTTATTATTAATATAATTTCTTTGTATATTATTTAATTCCATACAATCACTCTTTATTAAATTTAAATATATTGTTTATCCAATCTTTAAATTCTTCTTTTTTAGTATTTGTAGCTGCCTTTATTAATACATTTATAAAATCTAATAATATTGTTTTATCATTACCTTTAATATCTTTAGTTTCATAAATAATATTTAATAGTTTAGAAGTATTTTCTTTTATATCTAATAAGCTTTCTACTTCAGCTCTTTCAAAAACACCCATTAAGTTATTAATAAATTGTTTTTTATCTTCATCGTTATATCTATAAAACCAGTTTCTTAATTCATTTTGTATTTCTGTTGAGAGAGGACTTAATTCTGTTTCTATGAAGTGATCATCTTCTACTTCCCAAAATAGTGCATCGTGGGATAATATACTTTTATATTTACATTTAACAACTTTATTGTTGGATGTACGTAAAAATAAGCCTACAAATGAATAACTAGGTATTATATGTATATATTTATTTTTAATTTTATTATATTTTTTTGAATTAAATTGTTTATCAAGTAAACCTGGACCATCTCCACTATAAACATACTTTATTTTACTTCTTACAAAAATATTAGAATACATAGAAGATACTAAAGCAAGATTACCTCCTTTAGAATGTCCTCCTACTATTAATTTCTTTGTGGTAAATGTAAAATGTTTATTTAAGTATTTGATAGCTAATTTATGAGATTCAGTAGGAAATTTATATCCAAAAACAAAATCTTCTTTCCAACTGCTCATTAATTCATCAGTACCTTCAAAAGATACATATAGATGATTTTTCATATATTCAATAGTCATCGCACCAAATTGTATTTCTTTATTACCAATATATTCGTAATTAGATATAATACAATTTTTATATCTTTTTACATCTTTTAAGTATTTTATTAATTTATTTGCTTCTCTTACAGCAATTATATTTTTATCTTTTTCTTTATGAATACCAATATGTATTCTTCCTATTTCATTTATAGTTAATTTATTTTTTTCGTCAAATATTCCAGTATAGTCTGCATATGATAACATAGCAAATATAATACTATCTACTTCATTTAATTCTTTTTCTTCAAAAGAATATATACCATAATTATCTATATATTCATATACTGTCATAAATACACCTCTATTTATTTATATATTTAATTGCTTCTGTAGCCGCAACTGCACCATCTGAAGTAGCAGTAACTAATTGTCTTAAACTCTTTTCTCTATTGTCCCCTGCGACAAATATACCATCTATATTTGTATGACATAATTCATCTGAAATAATATATCCTTTATCATCCATATTAATTATTTCTTTGAAGTTTTCATTTTCTGGTATTTTACCTACAGCAATAAATAATCCTGTTATAGGGATTGTTTTAATATTTTGATTATTATCTTCTACTTCTATACTTTCTAACATTTCAGAACCATTTAGTTTTTTAATTTTTGAATTCAAAATAAATTCTACATTGTTTTTTTCTTTTAGTTTATTTATAGAAACTGAGTCAGCTCTAAATTCATCTCTTCTATGAATTAAATATACTTTATTTACTATGTCTGACAAATATTCTGCATCTTCTATAGCAGTATTACCTCCACCAACCACGGCGACAGCCTTGTCTTTAAAGAATGATCCATCACATGTAGCACAATAAGATATTCCTTTACCAACAAATTCATCTTCTTTTTCTATACCTAGTTTTCTATTATCAGCGCCTGTCGCAATAATTATAGTTTTTCCTTCATATTTATTATCAGGTGTTTCAACTATTTTTATATTATTATTTATTTTAATATTGGTTACTTTTTCAAATTTTATTTCAGCACCTAATTCTGTTACTTGATTATAAAGATTTGTTGCGAAATCAAAACCTGATATATGAGCTGCAGCTGGATAGTTTTCTATACTTGGAGTATTTATAATTTGTCCTCCATAATTTTTTGCTTCTAATACTAATACATTTTTATTAGCACGGCGTGCATATATTGCTGCAGTAAGTCCTGCAGGACCTGCACCTATTATTATAATGTCATACATATTATTCTCCTATAAATTTTTCTAATTCGCTTTTTGAAATCATTCCAACATTTCTATTTATTTCTTTACCATCTTCTATTAGTACTAAACATGGTATAGAAAAAACATTATATTCTCTTGCTAAACTTTCATTAAAGTCTACATTAATTGAAACTATTTTAATACTATCATTTTCTTCTGCAATTTGATCTAAAACAGGTCTTAACATTTTACATGGACCACACCAATCTGCATTAAAATCTACTAATACTTTTTTATCACTTTTAATTACTTCTTCTTCAAATGTACTTTTATTTACATCTATTACTTTCATATTTATTCTCCTTTACTATTTATATAATAACATATTTTTTATTTATTGTATTCTTCTTTAATAAACTTACCGCTAGCACTTAAATTAGAATCATTTATTTCCTTTGTATTAGGTTTTAATAATGCAGATGATTCATCTTTATTAGCTAAACTCCAATTAACAAAACTTATATTGTTTTCTTTTAAATAATTTAACCAAGTTCTTCCTTCTTCTAAGAATACTCCTCCATTACCTGAAGCATCTGAAACACCAAATTCTGATACAAATATACTTATACCTTTAGCTCTTGCGTAATCTATTTTATCTCTTAATTCTTGTTTATGTGTTCCTGAATAAAAATGCAATGCATAAGTTATATTCTTATAATTTAATGGTGAATCTGCTGCTTGATTTACATATTGGCTCCAATTAGGTGTACCTACAATTATAATATTATCACTATTTTCTCTAATAATCGGTATTACTTCATTTGCATAGTTTTTTACATCATCCCAAGTAGTATTACCATTTGGTTCATTACATATTTCAAATATTACATTATCATAATCTTTATATTTACTAGATATTTCCTTGAAGAAAGATTTAGCTTCTTCTTTGTTAATATTAGGGTTATTATCATGTAGAATATGCCAATCTATAATTACGTATAAATCTAATTCTTTACAATACTCTACTATTTCTTCTACTTTAGATTTAATTGATTTATCAGAAATATATCCACCTTCATCAGTATACATAGCTATTCTAAATAAGTTTATATTAAATTCTTCTTTTAATTTAGAAATATTTTCTTTTGTATATAATTCTTTAAACCAATGAAGACCATGAGTAGATATTCCCTTTAAAAGTACTTTTTCATCATATTGATTAACTACATCTACTCCTTTTATTTTTAATTTACCATTATATGATACATAGTTGTTTTTTTCTACTTTTGTTGTTTCTTTTTTTATAATATTTTTCTTTTCTTTTACTTCTTTCTTTTGACAACCTGTAATAGTTAATATAAGTATTGGAATTAATAGAATTATTAATATTTTTTTCATATAAACACCTCTATTTTATTATAACAAAAATAATCAATTTATTAAATTGATTATTACTTTATTTTTTTATATATTGTATGTTTTCTTCATTATATTTACTTTTATACCATTTAATAAAATCTTTTATTGCACGTTTGTTATACCAAACATATTTTTCTTTTTCTTCTTTAGTCATTTCTGATATTGTTTTATCACTACCTGATGGAATAAATATATCTGAAAGACTTGATACTTCTTTTCCATCTTTTATTTGTTCTATTAGGCTACCATGAGTAGTACCATAGAATTGTTTTATTTCACCATCATCAAAGTATGTTAAACATTCTAAGAAATAACATTCTCTATCATTTATACCTTTCATCTCTTCTAGTAATTTTTGTGGATTTTTATCGAATCCACTTTCTTTTAAAAATGCTCCTGGATAATTTCTATTTTTAGGATATGACTCAATATATAATCCTAATTCACTATACAATACAGGACTTTCTGTTATTATATGCGCTAATTCTGCCTTTGTTTTTGAAATACTAGTAATATCATTTATTTTAAGTCCTGGCATTTCACATCCAAAACAATTGATTTCTATACCGTTTAATTCTAATCTTTCTTTTACTTCTTTGTATTTTATAATACTATCAGTTACATAAGTTAATTTTTTCATAATAATCTCCTTTAAAATAATAATAATTTTATAGTTTTATTTTGTGTAGATTATCAACTCCTGACAGCTTACTATTATACATCATTTTATATAAAAATAGAACTAAAAAGTTCTATTGTTTTAATCTTGTATCTATTGAATCATTATAAATTTTATAAAATTCTACTTTTTCATATATAACAGAGTTATTATTATATTCGTTAATTAAATTACTATAATCAATACTAGAATCTAATACATAGATATTTACTCCTATTTTATCATTTTTTACATAGGCTTTTACTTCTATTATATTCTTATCCATTTTTTTAATCTTTTCTTCTATTTTTTCTGCACTTATATTTTCGCCATTACTAGTAAGTAATGTTTTCTTTTTTCTACCTTTTATATAAAGTTTATTATCTTTAATATAACCTAAATCACCTGTATGAAAATAGTTTTCTTTATCAAATACAATTTTATTTAAATTATTATCAGTATATCCTTGAAATACATTATCTCCTTTAACTATTATTTCTCCTATACCATCTTTATCTTCATTAATTACTTTTACATCTATATCTTCATATATTTCTCCTGCACTTTCTAAGTCGTCATTATTTGGATATGCTAATGTAAAAGCTGATGATGTTTCAGTTAAGGCATATGTCTGCATTAAACATAGGTTTTTATCTTTAAATAGTTTTCTGTATTTCTTTTCTAAAGGGGCTCCTCCACATATTATATATTTAATTTTATTACCAAAAGCTTTATCTATATTATCTTGATACGCTTCATATAATCTTTTTATAACTATTGGTACACAACAAAATATGGTTGGATTAACTTCTAATAATTCTTTACCAATATTAGTAGTAGAACTTGAAAGATATAATCTATGACCAGTTACTAAAGAATACATAAAATGACATACAGAAGCGTATGTATGATGCATTGGTAAAAACATATAAGCGTAATCTTCGTGTGTTAAATGACATCTTTTTTGAAGTGAATCTAATCCTGAATATATATTTTTAAGTGTTAATAATACTCCTTTACTTTTACCTGTTGTTCCACTAGAAAATACTATTTTAGCTATTTCATTATTTTCTTTTATTTTTAAATTTAATAAATCATTAGTAAAATTAAATGGAATATTTTCCATAGAAATTGAATCAATATTTAATTCTTTTACTATTTCTTTATATCTATTAGAATAAATAATTAAATTAGCACTAATTTCTTCTATACTTTCTAAAATATCTTGTTTATTCCATTCTTTACAAATAATAGAACTTCTACCCACATATAAAGTAATCGCAAGATCACAAGCTAATAAATTAATACTATTTTCACTCAATAAAATGATAGTTTTATCTTTATATCCATTATCAATTAAATATTTAGATATACTTAAAGTTTTTTCAATAAAATCTTTATAAGTTATAGGTTTAAATATATTAGACTTATCTTTTTCATAAATATAATTATCATTAGACCATTCTTTATATATATTATTAATTTGTTTACTTATATTGATCATTTTATATTCCTTTCTAGTAGTACATATTCATATTGGTTTGTTATTTTATCTTCTCCATATTTTAAATTAATATTACCATCTCTAATTAAAGCATTAATACTTGGTAAATTATTTTTCTTTAATTCTTCTGCGATAGAAAAAGCTATTGCCTTTCCTAATCCTTTATGATTTCTATCTGCACCTAAATATGGCATTATGTATTCTTTAGGATGTTTTCTATTCCATATAATACTCAATATATTTAATGGGTTTAAATGATAAACTTTATTATGATAATTAGGTATACTTATACAAAAACCAACTGCTTTTTCTTTAAAATAAGCCATTCTAATCATATTCATATTAACTATTTTCTTATAAGATGAAAATACTTCAATAAAATCATCTTTATCTATCTTTTTAAAAGTAGGAAAATCACTATATAAGTCCATAATTAAGTAATATATTTCTTCTACACATTTATCAAAATCTTTATCTTTAGGTTTAATTATTTCATATCCTAGTTTTTTAAATTCATTAAAGTGTTCAGTAAATTTATCATTATGATATGTTTCATCTACTTTTTCAAATATATTAGAAACATAGTGTTCATATACCTTATAATTATTATTTAAAAACATTTTATAATAATAATCTTTATTATATGGTTCTCCAGTATATGGTAATTTATCAAATAAATTAATTTTTAAACGATATTTATTCCAAAAAGATGCATCTACTGGACCAATAATCTTTTTATATTTCTTTTTCTTACATATGTTATATGCTTCATCAAATAAAAATTTAGAAACATTATCATTATTAATACATTCAAAAAATCCTATAAAGCATGTATCTTTATCATCGGGATACTCTGTAATTACAAATCTAGCTACTACAGTATCTTCTTTATATACTAAGTATTTATTTAACTTAAAATATTTACTTAATGGATGTTTATCTAATAAAAAACTTTTAATTGTATTAGAATCTTCTATATTTGTTTTTTTAGAATATAATTTTTTAGGTAATTTTAAAAAGTCTTTTATATAATTTTCTTCATTAGTAAATTCTATTAATTTCATCTTATTACTTCCTTACTATTTCTATTTTTCCTGTATTAGCATTCATTTTTATATAATCATCTGTTTTTATTATAGTTGTGGCTTCTTCTACTCCAACTATACTAGGTATTTTTATTTCTCTTGAAATAATAGCTGTATGGGATAATATAGATCCTTTTTCTGAAATTACACCTTTTGCTTCAACTAGTAAAAATACCCATCCTGGATCAGTCATTTTTGTAATTAGTATTTTATCTTTAGTATCATATTTTTTATTTATATCATCTATTACTAGTGCTTTCCCTTCTACAATACCATTAGAGGTAGGAATACCTATTAATTTATTATTACTAATTACTTTATTATATTTATTAATACTTTTATGATGTTTATCAAATTCTTTATTTGTAAAAATTAATCTAGAATAATTAGGTAAAAAATAATACATTTTATAGTCTTCTTTTCTATCTTTAATTATATCTTTTAAATTATATTTATTATAATCAAATACTTCTTCTATTTTTAAATAAAATATATCATGATAATCATCTATAAGTTTTTCTTTTACTAAGTTTTTACCAATACCTATAAACATACTACGTACCATACCATATATTCTACTTCTATTAAGTCTTGATATTTCTCTATTTTTAATACCTATCATTGCTTTTTTAGCTATATGATTAGTAATAAAGTCTTCTTTTATTTTATCTTCTTTAGATTTATTTAAATTATTATATACTTCTTCTAACTTATTAAGATCTTTTCTATACTCATTAATCTTTTCTTCTAATAGTTTATTATTAGTTCTAAAAGTTTCACTTTCTAATTTTAATTCTTCTAAAGATCTATCTCCATATAAAGAAATATATTTGTTAAACAATTCATTATAATCTTCTTTTGATAATTTATCTTTTTTATAAGATAAATCTATAAGACTTCTAATTGGTTTTAAACTTTCTATATTACTTATACCTGAAATATAATCATTTATTTTATCATCTGAAATATTTTTTTTCTTTAATCTTTTCTTTAATATACCAGTATAAATAAATGAATATAAATCATTTACTAAAGTAATATCCCATACATCTAATAATTCTTTTTTTATTTTTCCGTATAAAGTAATTATTTCTGAAGTAGTCATATTATCGTTGAAATTATTATTAAAAAAATCATTTACTTCAATAAATTTATTATTTAATTTATTCATATTTTTTGATACTCTTTTTAATTCTAAAAATGTATTTATATATGTTTTTATTCTAGTAGTAAATGGTATTTTTAATTTAGTGTTATCGTATGATTTATTTTTTACTCCTAACATATCTTGCCATATAGGAATAATTTTATTACTAAATGGCAAAAATTTAATTAGTGTATACCAATTAGATATTTTATAATATAGTCTACCATTAGAACTACCTACCATATTATTAAAACTGTTATTATTAGCTTCTACTAGTTTTTTATTCTTTGTTAAGCGATAGGCTTCTTTTTTAAATACATTAGTATATACAAATTCTACAAATGATATAGTTAGAGGTAAACTTACATTAGGATAACTTTCTACAATATTACTATTATCTAATATAAGTAAATTAGAAGTATCTAAAGTAGTTATAGGTCTTACTTGAAGTATATAAATATTATTATTATTACTAATTGCATATTCTATATCTAAGTAGTCTCCAAATACTTTTTTTAATTTATTTGAAGTAGTAATTAATTCCTCTATTAGATTATTATTTAATAAATCTTCTTTTCCTTCATAATAATATACATTATCAGTAGTATTATAATAATAAGTAGTAGTATCTATTTTATCTTCTACTATATTATTTCCTAATCCAACACCAGACACTATTACTGTTTCATTTAATAAACCTTCAGGGTTAGAAGTAAATAATACACCAGAATATTTACTATCTACCATTTCTTGTATTATTACATCCATTTTTATATCTTCTATAGATATATTTTTTTTATTTAAATAATCTATAATATTTTTATTATTAATAGAATTAAAACAGTCATGTACTTTTTTATTAATATCTTTTTTATCTACATTTAAATAAGTATCAAATTGACCCGCAAAACTATTGTCTATATTATCTTCTAAGTTACATGAACTTCTAATAGCGTATTTTCCATTGTATTTAGATATATCTATTTCTTTATTTCTATCTTCCCACTTAATTATGTCAAATTTAGGTACATTAAAATTATTTTCTTTTAGTTTAATTAGATTATTAGCTTTCATTAAATTTTACCTACTAATAAGAATACTACTACGGTTAATAACATAGTTGATTCTTGAAGATATGTGTAAAGTTCTACTTTATCTACTATTTTATAACGAGTGGGATCTTTCATAAAATCAATGAATTTATAAGTCATCCATGATACTAATAAGAATAATATAACTATTGATATTTTAGATAAATTCCATACTAATATAAAATTAGTAATAATATCCATTATAGTGACAATTAAAACAAATCTAGTAGCTTTTTTATATCCAAATAACTTAGAGTATGTAGTATAGTCATTTTCATCTTTAGGAGCTTTTATTTTACGTGATACTTCCCATATAAGAGCTGGGAAATATAAAGTAAATAATGTCATAATAGTAGTTAAATTAATAAAATCTAATTTATATTTAATTACTGTAAAACTTATAATGTATAAATTAACAAACATTTGAACAGGATTATGAGTTACTAAAGCTAAAGGTAGTGATGGTTGAATCTTTGATCTTTGAAAAAACCATTTACTCATTAAATATCCATAAATATATAAAATTATAAAAAATATTCTATTAGGCATAAATATCATATTTAATCCTAAAGCTATTATTTCTATTATTAAACATGAATAAAATATATCTTTTCTTGTAGTTACTCCTCTTTGTAGTGGTCTATCTGGAAATAATTTTTTATCTGTTTCATAATCCTTTAAATCATCTGCGACTCTTAACCATAAAAGAAAAGCAAATACTGTATATCCTCCAATTATTTCTTGATATGTAATAGTAAATTTAGTTACTCCTTGATTTAATAAAACTATAAAGTATATTTCACAAAATACTATTAAACCAAGTAATAATCTAGTAAAAAACGGAAATCTTTCATGATAATATAAATATAATCTTTTAAACATCTTTTTCACCTACTTTTTCTCCAATAGAAACAAGTGTTTCAATATTCTTTTTACTATATTCTAAAATATCTTTATCTACTTTAATATTTTTAGCTATAACAATAATGGTACTTCCTCCAGGTAAAAAATAACCTTTTTCTTCTCCTCTTTTAAATGATTTTAAATCGTGATTAACTATTTTACCTATAAGAAGAGCTCCTACTTCCATATAAATTACTTTTCCAAAGTTTTTTGTATTTAAAATACTATATTCTCTTTCATTTTCTCTATATATTTTATATTTACTAGAACTATCACTTACTGTGTGTAGTTTTCCTTTAACTCTGACTCTTTTCTCTAGAATACCATCATCTAAATAGTAATATCTATGACAATCATCTACAGATAATCTATATATAAACATATAACTATCTTTTAAATCCTTGATATCTTCATTTAATAATTCTTCTACTGTATACTCAAAATTTTTTACTTTTACTTTTAGATTTTTATCTATTTTATATACTAGTAGTTTTGAATCACAAGGTGAGATAAAATCTTTTTTATTAAATGTAATATTTTTATATTCTCTTATGAAAAAATCATTAAATGACCTATATTTTTTATCTTTATATAAGGACATATTTATATTATTATCTTTAATAAATTTCTTAATTTTATGTTTACTTAAAATACTTCTATTATATAACCCATATATTTTAGATATTATTTTATTAGTAGCGATATTAGTTAATAATTTACTACTATATATTACTTTTAGTGATTTTTCTCCAAAATGTTTTACTTCTTCTATTCTATTAGTTTTTCTATTATATACTTGTGTCATAATACAAATAAATAAAGAATTGAAAATATAATAGATAAAATTAATAATAGAATAGAAATTTTTATACCTGGTTTAGGTATTTTTATTTTTAGAATGAATAGTATACCTACTAATATTAATACAATAAAATATACTGTGTTAAATAATGCTTTTTCTAATATAAAAGATAGAGAAAATAATAATGGGAATATTAAAGCAGACATAGTCACTGGTAATCCTTCATAGTATTTTCGTGGCTTAGAAGTATCTTCTACTGTAATGTTGAAGTGAGCAAGTCTAGCTACTCCAAATATTCCGTATAAGATATATGCAGGTATGTGATACCATTCGTTTAATCCTAGACTGTATGCGATTACTATTGGAAAAGCTACAAAACTAAATACATCTACTAAAGAATCTAATTCTATTCCAAATAGTTTTTCTTCCTCTGTACGTTTACATCTTCTTGCGACAGTACCATCAAACATATCACATACACCTGCGGCAATAAAACAACAAAATATATATTTTAATTCATATCCTTTAAAGATTAAAAACATTCCTAATACGCTAAAACTTAATCCTATATAGCTTAATATTACTGATTTATTCCATTTTCCTATCATAATTATTCTCCCTTTCTTATTTCTCCTGTAGTTCCATTTATTGTGATTATTTCACCATCTTTTATTTCATTCATAATGCCAGTACAACTAACTATGGCAGGTATTCCATATTCTCTTGATACTATTGCGGCATGACATAAAATACCTCCATACTCTGTCACTATTCCTGAAAGTATTGCGAATTTAGGAGTCCATCCAGTATCTGTAAATTTAGTTACTAATATGTCTCCTTCTTGTAGTCTATCTATTTCATCAAATGACTCTATAACACGAGCTACTCCAGTAACTTTACCATTATTTGCTCCTAATCCTTTCATAGAACTTTTAATTTTTGTTTTTTCTCCATCAAATACACTACCTATTTCATTTTCACTCATATAATTTCTATAGGCAAAATAATATTTTTTGTTCTTTTCAATTATAATATTTAATTCTTCTTTTGATAATTTTTTATCTAAATAATCCCATACATTTCCTACTTTTAAGAACCATATATCATCTACATCTTTAATTACATTTTCTTTTACTAATTCTTTACTTAATAATACTGTATAAATTCTAATTAAATAGTAAAATCTAGTGGATAAATCTCTAAATTCCTCTCTCCACCATAACATTTCTCTTATTCTAGTAATCTTCTTTTCTAATTTTATATATTTTTTATTACTAATTCTTTTCTTAATTTCATTTAGTTTTTCTTGATATTTTTCTTTTCCTATAGATTGATCTTTCATTGGTGAATATTCATCATCTAATAGACATAGATCTTTAATATTTACTATTATAGGTGAAATATCTTCAAAATAACATGGATATGTAACATCTAATTCTTTATCTGAATGATATCCATATTTATCTATAATATTTTTTACTTCTTTAAAACAGTTCTTTGTTTTAGATTTTTTATAATCTTTTATTATTTCATCTGTATTAGATTCTTTCCAATATTTAAATGTATCTTTATTATTTCTAATTAATCTAGATACATCCCACATCTCATAAAATGGTAATAAGTGAGATATATCATCTATATTACTAATTAGTGTTAAATAGTCTTCTTCTGTTATATGTTTTAATAGACTATCTTTATTTAGTGATTGATGTATTGTATTTATAAATATTTGCCAAAAGTAAGTTGTTTCACTAAATAAATAATCAGTATGAGTTAATCTTTTAAAACATCTTTTAATATTTGGAATATTATTAGTATCATACATTTCTTTATAGTTTTCATATTTAACTAATAATTTATGTTTTAAATCTTCTTTATTCTCATCACGTTCTTTTACAATTTTCTTTTGAGCTAAAGCCATTCTAATAATATCTCTAATACTTTTAATAGAAATACCTGTAGTATCTCCATCTCCATTATATGTAGGTGCGATACCATATTCACTATCAAATTCTCTTTCTTTATACCCTACTACTTTGCTCATTGCTTTTTTTACTGCAGATAGATTCCAATATGGTCTACCATAATACATATCACCTAATTTTTTAGGTAGTTCTTTTTCTTTTAATATTTTAGAATCTATTATAAATTTCTTTAGAGAATATTCCCAAATATATTCATATAAACTCCACATATAAGGAGTACAAACTGATGCGGATACACCACCATCTTTAAAATCAGCTGTAGTCCAAATATAATTATAATCTTGATATTTAATTTTAGTTATTTTACGAGATTGAAGTATATATAATTCATCTTTATATAAAGCAAATTCTATATCACATGGATAACCAAAATATGACATAATATCAAAAAACACTCTTGATATTTTATCAACTAATTCTTTATTTAAATATTTATTATTTTCATCAAAACTAGATTTATTATCATACCAATTATAATGATATTGTTCTGGGACATTTTGACCACTAACTATGTTTTCTCCTAATCCTTCTCCAACTTCAATTAACATTGTTTTATCATTACCAGTAATAGGATCAATAGTAAAACATATACCACTATATTCACTAGGTATCATTTCTTCAATAATTACACTTAAAGCTAGATTAGATGAATCTATATTATTATTTACAATATAACTTAATACAGTTTCAGAATACATTGATTTATAGCATTCTATTATATTTTTAAATATATCTTTAGTTTTAGTATTTAAAAATGTTTTATATTGTCCAGCAAATGAAAAACTATCTAAATCTTCTTTAGTACCACTACTTCTTACGGCATATAATTTATCATTACTAATTAATTCATTTATTTTATTGGTAGTATCTTTAGTAAAAGAAAATTTATTAAATAATTTAGTTATATCTTTACTTGTTTTAGTAATATTACTTTTATTTAAATTATTTAATAATTTTTCTATTTTTTTATCTATTTTATTAAATATTAATTCTTCAATATATGTATCACTATCTAATACAAATCCATTTGGTACATTAAAACCAGCAGCTTTCATTTCTATTAATGATTTAGCTTTATTACCTACTTTTTCATAATTTTTACTATCAAATTTAATTATCATATTAATCACTCCTAAAACATATTTTTTCTAAGATGGGCAAAGTATAATAACATATTGATTAAAATATGTGTTAATGCACCAAATAATATAAATAATAAGTATACTAATATTCCTATTGGGTAAAACATCCAAACTACTAAGGCCATACCAAATATTGAATCTGCTTGGTCTAAAAAGATAAATAATAATTTTTTTGGACCTTTAATAGTTTTACCTGGAGATATTCCTAATCTTCTTTTAATAAAACTATTAGGTAATTCAAATAATGCATAAAATAAACCTAATAAGAATCCAATTAATATGTTATAAGTAATTGTATTTTGATGATTAATATAAAAATAATTTAAATTTTCTAAATTGGATATTTTCCAAATAAAACTAAAAATACAAGAACATATTATATTTAAAATAATATATCCAATAAAACCTTTCCAAGTTTTATTATCTCCAAATATTCTGTTGCCATCTTTTAATTTTTTATTATTATCAAGGGGCTTTTTTAAAAAATTTAATATGCTTAATTTACAGAATATAGAATTTAATATACCTGCGATAACAGAACTTAATAAAGTTACATATAATTTTACGACTACCATAATACACTCCTAGTTTTATTCACTCTTTTTTTATTATATCATTATATGTGGTTAATTAAAACAAAAAAGAACTCAAATGAGTTCTTTACTTCTTTTTGTTTTTAATATACTGAAATCCTTCAGCACTTGGCATATATCCTAAAACAAATTCATTATTATTTATTATTGGATAAACTAGTACTTGATCTTTTATTTTTTCTTCCATTTCTCTTGGTATACTATGTGAAGAAAAATTATCATTATGATTATTTATAATTTCTAACGCTAATAAATTATATTTAGGATCAAATGTTAATTCACTTAAAACCGCAACAAGTGGTTGGTATTCACTGCCTCTTGGAAATGATGTAGAAAAAGGTTTAGTTATAACGTTTGAAAATAAGTATACAGGTTTATATGCATTAGTTATATCAATTTGAGTTTCAGAATAATTTTCTGATATATAGTAAGATAATACATGCGCTACTAAATAATTATATACATCAATATTTTCTCTATTAATCATGATTGAAGGACCTTTTATAACAGGAATTCCTGTTTTTGGATTAATTATTTCTAAACTTATAGTTTTATCTTCACTTTTGTTTTCATCTCCAAAATATAATACCATTGAATATTTTTTCTTTTTATTTTGTCTTGATAAAACTGCTTCTTTAAATGCATCATGTTTCATTTTAAAATAATCTAACCATGCATTACATGCAACTATTATAATATTTCTGTCTGTTATATCAGAAGATTTTTCTTTTTTGGTGTTACTAAATGGAATTGAATTTATACTTACATTTTCATTTTCTTTTGTATGTATATCTATTAATTCATCGTCTTCTAGTTCAACTATATATTTTCCATCTTCATATTTTATTTTCATAATTTCCCCCCTAAATAAAGATGGCTATTATTATAGCATTTTTTATATGTTTTTTCAATAAAAAAATCAATCATAGATTGATTAATTTCTTAGTGGTGCGAGTAACAGGAGTTGAACCTGCACGTCTAAGACACTAGATCCTAAGTCTAGCGCGTCTGCCAATTCCGCCATACTCGCA
>CACZQV010000078.1 GCA_902783435.1 uncultured Erysipelotrichaceae bacterium
ATATGGAGGGGCCTGACGGATTTGAACCGACGATCAGGGTGTTGCAGACCCACGCCTTACCACTTGGCTAAAGCCCCGTTACGAATATTATTATAGCAAAAAGAAATTTACTTTTCAATAAAAAAAGAAAAGAATTTAATTCTTTCCTATATTATATATATTTTTATAATTATATCTTAATTCATTATTCTCTAATATTTTTCTTAATCCTGTATCATCACTATAATAATAAATAGTATTATCTACTAAAATAATTATTTCATCATCTACTACTTTCCACTCTACTATATCATTTAATTCTAGTAATAATGTTTTATTCTTTTTACTTTTTAATTGTTTATATATTTTATTATCTTCAATAAAGTATTTATAATTACTATTACTATAATCAAATATTTGATCTTTCATAAAATAATCACTCTTAGATAGTTTTTTCTTTTTACTATTATTAAATACTATATAACTACTTTGTTCATCATCTATTTCAGTTATTTTCTTTTTTCTAATATCAATAGTATATTCTTTTTTATTACGTCTATCTGTTACATATATTAAGTTATTTACTACTCCATTGATATATGAATCTTTATCTAATTTTTCTTTTAATTTAAATAAATTTATTTTATTTTTTATAGAATCATAATAATATATATTTTCTATACCATTAACACTAGTATTTTCAAATAATACATAGTATTTATCTACTACACAACTCATTAAATTATCATATAAATCATAATCTAATATTTTTACATATTTATTAGTATTATTTAAAATATATATACCTTTATAATTCCATATATAGAAATTATTATTATTGATATTCTTATTATATACAAATATTTTTTTATATTTTTTCTTTTTATTATTACTACTAGGTAATTTTATTTTTACTTTTTTTATTATTTTATTAAAGTCTTCATTATTAGTCTTTAATAAATAATCATTAGATACTTGAATATTATCTAAGTTACAATAAATATTTTTATCTACATCTTTTTTATATATTGGGATAATACATTTTAAATTATTTTTTTTATATACTTTTATATCTTTTATTATTCTTTTTTGTTTACTTAGATTTTTATCTATTGTATATGTATAATTTTCTTTTTTATTAGTTATTATTAATTCATAATGATGACCATTCTTTTTATAGAAATGTTCATCAACATTATATTTATTTATTTTATAAGTAAAATTGTGTTCTACTATTAATAGTTTAAATCCATAATAACAAATAATAATTATTAATAATAGAAATAATATACTTTTTATTTTCTTCATATTATCACCATTTAAATTATAACAAAGAAAAAGACTAAAAACTAGTCTTCATTTTCGTCTCTATTTTTATATTCTTTTTTAGCTTCCATCATGTATGATGAAATTTCTGTTTCTATTTCAGTTAAGGCATCATTACTAATATTTGATAGAGTAACAAATTCTTTTACTGTATCAATATATACTCTACCCCAAATTATACCACCAGACACTTTTAAATCATTAAACATATCTGGAGTAATTGAATTTAAGAAATATCCAAATACTATTCTTTTTCTTCCTATTAATATTCTTTTTGTAGTTAAAGCAATTACTGATGTTTCAAATATATTAAATGGATTATCATTCTTTTGAGCTGCGAATGCATATATCACTTCTTCATCTGGATTTAAATGTCTTTCAACTACTTCTGAATTTTTTCTTAATCTCCAAGCTATTGTCATTGGATACTTTTCTTTAAATTTTAATACTCTTTTATATATAGAATTTGCCATAATAATACCTCCTACTTTATAAATTTATTATCTTTAAATATTTTTTCATAATGAGCATAATCTGTAAGTCCATCTATCATATCAATTATTTTATTATTACTAATAATTAATAACATTGGTGTACCAAAGCCTTCATTAAATTTTTTATTTGATTCCATAAATCTTTTTGCGTCATCATTTTGAAAATTATCAGTATTTAAATAATTAATATCTAAATCATAATCGTATGCTACTTTACTAATTATTGGTTCTGCGATTTGACAATACTGACATGTAGGTCTAGCTATTAAAACTATTTTATTTTCTGAACCATTATAATATTCAAAATATGTATCTATATTTATTTCGGTAAATGTTTTTTGTTCTTTTGAATTTTTAAATGATGAACTTTGTTCTTGAGCATTTTGCATAATAACATTTGGATCATTTGATAGTTCATGTTTTTCTTCTTTATTAGGATCTAATGTAATACATATAATTAATAAAATACAAAGTATTATCACACCTATTATTCCAAAATACTTTTTATTCATAATATCCCTCTTTTGTCTTATTATAACATAGAGAATTTTATATTAAAAGAAAAAAGAAGATGAATTCTTCTTTTTAATAACTTATTTTATTCTTTGGTACTTCAATTACAGGACGGGCGCCGCGGCTACTGGAATCGTTAGCGTAGTAGCTGCCCACGTCGCGGCTGCCGCCATCGACATTCCAGACATCGCTAGAGTGAGACGCATGAGGCGACTCAAGCCAGTATCCGTAGGAACCTATACTTGATTTTGCATATTTTGTATTTTCCATTAAATAATTACATGTATCTAATTCTCCCATTGAACAACTTCCTACTTGTGATAGGCCACATCCACTCATTAATTCTTTTACTGTTAAAAATCTTGCAGCATATCCTGAATAACTATATGCTCTTGGTAATGTTCCTCCCTCTGTTGTTGGTGAATCATGTGTTGAAGTATATTCTGCTAATATTGCACGTGAATTATTCTTTAAGCTTACATTACTCCATTGTGTTGTTGTTGGTAATTGAAGTTTTACTGTCTCTGGTCCACGCCTGTTCACGCTTGCTGCCCCATAATATGCATATGTGTTTTTATTACATGATACTCCTTCTGTTACATTATTATAATATACTAATACTGCTGTTGTTGTATCAAATACTTTATTTGTTGTATCATAGTAATCTGATACATAATAGAATCTTTCTGTTAATTCATCAAATGTTCCATCTCCATTGACATCACATGTGAAGGCATCACCTGATACCGGATCTGCTTGTTGTGTTCCACAATTACCATATGTTATTGTTGTTGTGCCTTTAGAACCTGACGCTGTATATCCTGCTCCAGAACAGTAATAATCTGTTTGAGTACACTCCTCTTGATGTAATTGAATAGCTCTTTTACATATTGTTCCTGCTGGTACTGTTACATTTTCATTTGCTGAACATGTAGTAGATGATAATGTCGTTATATTTTCGTTATTATTACATACTGGTGGTGTATAACTATCTGTATAATTATATGTTATTTTAAATGTATAACTTGGATAATCTGTTACTGTTGTCATGTCTGTACCACTTATATAATTAAATTTAAATTTATATGTTTGTGTTCCTGCTATTGCTAATTCTTCTCCAGTTTCAATTGCTGTTCCATCTCCATGAGTTATACTATATTCATATGGAGCTGCTAAAGTTATTTCTGTTGTTCCATTATATACTTTTATATCAATTCCTGATAAATAAGCTTTTTTACTACCTTTATTTATTACTGTAGTAGTCTCTTCAAAGAATGATGAACCATCACTTGTAAGTGCTGTAGTGAAATCAACCTCTTTTTTATCATTACCTATTATTGTAGGAGTACCTGTAGTACTTCCACTAGTTACATTAACTCCTTGTATATATGAATTTAACTCAGGTGCTTCTACTGTAACATCTCCATTAATATTTAAATTTGCTTCTAGAAAGGCATATCCTATACCTAGAAATACTACTAATATGAATATTATTTTATAAAGATTATGAGTTTTAGTTTTAATATTCTTTTTCATACTATCGCTCCCTATTATTAATATAACAAAAAAAAAGAGTTTTTTAAACTCTTTATTTATTTTTTTCTAAATATTCTTCATATGGTAATACTCTATCTGTTATTTTACCTTCTGCATCTATTTCAATTACTCTATTTGTAACTGTTCTATTTAATTCATAATCACGTGATGTGAATAGTACCTCTCCTTTAAAGTTTAATAATCCTTTATTTAGTGAAGTTATACTTTCTAGATCTAGATGGTTTGTTGGTTCATCTAATATTAAGAAATTTGGTTCTTCTAACATTATTTTTGATAACATACATCTTGCTTTTTCTCCACCAGATAAAACATTAACTTTTTTAAATACATCTTCTCCTGAAAATAACATTCTACCTAAGAATCCACGTGTTACTGTTTCATCTTTTATATCATAATATTGTCCAAGCCACTCTAATATATTTTTATCTGTATTAAAGTATTCATTATTATCTTGTGGAAGATATCCTGGGATAATTGTTTTACCCCATTCTATTGTTCCTTTATCATATTTTTCTTTACCACTTAAAATATTAAATAGAGTTGTTTTTTGCATATCGTTTGATGCGATAAAACAAATTTTATCTCCTTTTAATACTGTGAATGATACTTTATCTAGTATTTTTTTACCATCTACTATTTTAGTTAAGTTTTCTACTTTTAATATTTCTTTTCCTGCTTCTTTTTCTATTTTAAAATCAATATATGGATATTTTCTTGATGATGGAACTATTTCATCTAATTCAATCTTTTCTAGCATTTTCTTTCTTGATGTAGCTTGTTTAGATTTTGATGCATTAGCTGAGAATCTAGCGATGAATGCTTGTAGTTCTTTTATTTTTTCTTCTTTCTTCTTATTTGATTCTCTCATTTGCTTTTGTAGTAATTCACTTGATTCATACCAGAAATCATAGTTACCTACATATAGTTTTATTTTTCCATAATCTATATCAGCAATATGTGTACATACTTTATTTAAGAAGTATCTATCATGAGATACTATAATAACTGTATTATTGAAGTTAATTAAGAATTCTTCTAACCATCTTATTGCATCTAAATCTAGGGAGTTAGTTGGTTCATCTAGAAGTAGGATATCAGGATTACCAAATAATGCTTGTGCAAGTAATACTTTAACTCTTAGTTTTACTGGTATTTCTTTCATATTTACATAATGATATTCTTCATTTATTCCTAAGTTATTTAAAAGTTGAGCTGCATCTGGTTCAGCATTCCATCCATCTAATTCCATAAATTCAGCTTCTAAGTTGGCAAGTTTCATACCATCTTCATCAGTAAATTCTGTTTGTTGATACATCTTATCTTTTTCTTCCATTATTTTCCATAACTTAGTATTTCCCATCATAACAACATCAATTACTCTATTTTCATCATATTGATAGTGATCTTGCTTTAATATAGAAATTCTTTCATCTTTAGTAATAGTTATTTCACCAGTAGTAGTTTCTAATTCTCCACTTAATAATTTTAAAAAAGTAGATTTTCCACTACCATTAGCTCCTATAAGACCATAACAATTACCATTAGTAAATTTTATATTAACATCTTCAAAAAGTGTTCTTTTACCGAATTTTAAACTTACGTTGTTTACTTGTATCATACTATCACCTCAAAACACTAATATTTTAACAAAAAAAAAGAGATTAGACAAGTTTAATCCATTCTCTTAACAAATTGTTTAAATGTATCATTATCTTCTAATAATTCTCTTAAATAATAACTTGTATTATCAGAAGAATCTTTCATTTCTAATAATTCTTTTACTTCGTTTATTGTACTTTTTTGAAAATTAATTCTTCCTAGTTCTTGAATTATTAACGCAGTAAATAATAAATGAAATTGATATTTATTTAACTGTTCTAAGTATTCTGTAGATGTATCTTCTAATACTGAATAACTAGTTGGATCTGTTAAATAAATTCTTCCATTAAATATTGTATTACTTGGTTCTATTCCATTTAATAGAACTTGTTTTCTACTTAGTGTTTCTATATCTTTTTCTATAATTGAAGAATTCTCTATAAGTTCATCTTTAGGTAACATTATCATTCTATTACCCATACCTTTTTTAGATACTAATTTATATGTATAACCTCTAAAAGCATTATTAAAGAATAGTAATTTTTCTGGGAGTAATATTCTATTTGTAGAAATGCCTGTTAGATAAGAAGCAGTCTCATAATCTATTGGAGTGTCTTTATCTTTTTTAAATACTTTTAAAGCACTATTTTTATACTTATAAACATCTCCTGTTACTCCTGTACCAATCTTCTTTAAATTTTTCTTTGTAAGAGTTATATCTTTGTCATCTAACTTATATCCCATAGAGACCCCTCCGTTTTTATGGCTATACTATAACATATATGTATTTATTTGTAAATAAATTAATTTTTATAGAAATTTGATATAAATTTAGAAAACTCATAAAGTATGATATCACTTTTATTAATTGCGAAACTTTTACCTATAGCTTTACCACCTATTGTTAATGATGAGATGATTGCAGTTATTATTAATCCCGTTAAAAGTAAGTCTGTATGATATTTTGTTACTAAGATTGCACATATTGTAGTTCCTGCAGCACCTGATATTACTCCACAAATATCTCCTATAACATCACAACAGAAGCTTGATGTTTTATCAGCACTTTTTTTAAATCTTACTGCAGTAGTAGCTCCTTTTACCTTACGGGAAGCCATTGAATGAAATACTGCTTCATCAGCACTAGTTACAGCTACCCCTACTATATCAAAAAGTATTCCTATAAATATAAATATTAAAGTTAATATTATTCCAAATATTAAAGATAAATTAGGTATAGTAGAATTAGCTATAAAAGATAAAGAAAATGATATTACGAAGGCAATTATTATTATTGTGATTATCCATTTAATATCTACTTTTTCTTTTTTTATTTTTTCTCTTTTTTTAGTTTGTTCTACTAAGTTTTTAAATTCACTATTATTTTTCATATTATTCTCCTATAAATTAATTATAACATAAAAAAAAGTAGTTTAACCTACTTTAATTTTTATAAATTGTTTGGCTTTTAATATAATTAACTTTGAACCTTAGGTCAAGTAGGATTTCCCTGATTTCTACAAATCCGTTACCAGAAATGTGGTTCCCCTTTAAAGAAATCAATATGGCGTTACC
>CACZQV010000079.1 GCA_902783435.1 uncultured Erysipelotrichaceae bacterium
ATCCATATTCTAAAATAATGTATAAATGTAAGGCAATAGAAGTAAATATACCATATGAATATAAAGATAAAAATGTTTCTATGAGTCGTGTTATGAAAATAAAATTATTAAAGAAATTAGAAAACAAGAATTATACTTTTGAATATTTAAATAAATTGGGAATAAAAGCAATAAGAGGTCCAAGAAAAATAGTAAAAGAAGTAAGTGAAAAAATAAAATAGAATAGATCGGAAGATTAAGATATTACGAGAAACTTTGGAGAATCTTTTTTGCAAAACAAAACATATCCATTAATTATTACATATACAAAATATTCTAATTTATTAATTTTTTTAAACTATAATAAATAAAAAAGCCTAAAAATAAGGCTTTTAAACTACTTTGACACTGATAGAATTTGTTTAAAGTATAGGCCGAGAAGCCTATCACTTTTTTTCTATTATTTTCTTAATTAATATGATATAATTTAAAAGGTCGGAGGTATATATGGAAGAATTTAATGATATAGAAAAAGTAAAAGAATTATTTAATAGTATTAATGCATTGGGAAGTGATAATACATTTTTTGTTGCATGTCAAGATAAACAAAAAGTAAGTGGAATGGCTGCAGGTATGGAATATCCATATGATGGATTATTAATAAATGATAATGAAAAGGGTATTACAATGTTTTATTTAAAAGCTGGTGCTTTAAGTGGATTAATTACTTTATCAAGTCCATCAAAGATGAAATTAGATAAAGATAATCATATTTTTATACCAGCTGATAATATCAAAGAAGTTATTATTAAAAAGTTTGCTTTATTAAATAATAAAACAAAGCGAATTGAAATTAATACTAATGATGGTAAATCTCATAAATTATATGCTAATTTAGAGGAAAAGGATTTTCCATATCAAAAAGAAAATTTTGCTAAATTTATAGAAAAGTATAGTAAATAATTTACTTACTTTTTTAATTGTGATAAAATATATGCAAGGAGGAATGTGTCGTGTATAATAGTAGTTATGATTTAACAACTTCTACTGATTGGTTTAATTTAGGACAATTAACTGCAGCTGCTGCAGTAATAGTTATTTTACTAGCTCTTGTAATTTTAGCTATTTTAGTATTCTTAATAATTGCTCAATGTAAATTATTCTCTAAAGCAGGAGAAGCTTGGTGGAAAGCTCTTATTCCAATCTATAATTCTTGGATTGAAACTAAGATTACAGGACTTGCTTGGTGGTGGTTACCAATTTATATTGGTACAGCTGCTTTAAGTGGAGTTAAAGAGTTTGCCGTATTAGGATTTGCAATAATACTAATTTCATTTAACTATAATTATAACTTAGCAAAGAAATTTGGTAAATCTAACGGATTTGCATTCTTATGTACAATTTTACCAATCATTGGACTTCCAATCTTAGCATTCGGAAGTGCAAAATATGATGCTAAAGCTGCTACTGATAAGAATGGTATCTTTGCTGTAGATGGAAGTTTAGTTAAATAAGTATAAAAAAGACTCTTTTAGAGTCTTTTTTTTGTTGACTACTAATGGCTTTTGAGGAATTAATTGAGAAGGATATAGTAAAATTAATTGTTGATTCAGCTCTTAAATGTTTTAAGAAGATAGACTAAAATCTATCTTTTTAATATGTATAAATATAAAACATCTTTATGATGTTTTTTTGTTGTATAAAATTAAAAAATAGTATTTTTTAATTTTGCAATTTTTTGAAAAAATGTTGTTTGTAAAATTTGTGACTAGTTGTAATTTATTAGTGTAAATCGAACAAAAATAGTGTTTTTATTGAAAAATAAAGGTAAATATTTTTTTTTAAAACTTTTTTTAAAATATCAAATGTCAAATTTGTTAAAAAATAAAAAAATATGTTTAAAAAACATTTACTTTTTAAATTAACTAATGTAAGATTAAGTTAGGTCGAATAAGATGAAAGGTTAGAGGTAGAATTATTATGGAAAAGAGAGATTTCTTTAATGATATCGTAGTAGTTAAACGTAGTGGACAAAGAGTTAACTTTAATGAAACTAAAATAGCTATTGCGATTAAAAAAGGGTTTGATAGTGTATATGAAGATTATGATGAAAAGAATGTTAATAGTGTAAAAGAAAAGGTTTTAGACTATATTGAAAAAAAATATAAAGATAGAAAGACTATCGGTGTAGAAGATGTTCAAGATGTAATTGAAGATATTCTTAAAAAATCTAAATATGAAGAAGTATATGAATCTTATAAAGATTATAGAGAAAGAAGAAGTGCTTCAAGAGAAGCTTTTGTTGAAAAACAACAACATAAGTTTGTTAAAGCAATTGAATCACTTGGACTTAAGAGTGCAGCAGAAGAAAATGCTAAAAGAGAAAATGCAAATGTTGATGGTGATGGGCCAATGGGAACTATGTTACATTTTGGTTCTACAGTATCAAAAGAATTTGCTAAAGCTTATTTAATGGATGCTAAATATGCTAGAGCTCATGATGAAGGTGCTATTCATATTCATGACTTAGATTTCTGGGCTATGGGTACAACAACTTGTACACAAATAGATTTAGATAAATTATTTAAACATGGTTTCTCTACAGGACATGGTTTCTTGAGAACACCAAACTCTATTGGATCATATGCATCACTTGCAGCTATTGCAATCCAATCAAATCAAAATGAACAACATGGTGGACAAAGTATTCCTGCATTTGATTATTATATGGCACCTGGTGTTTTAAAAACATTTAAGAAAGAATTTAAACAAGAATTATCTGAATTATTAGATTTCGAAGAAATTAAAGGTTTAATTAATTTTGATAAAATGCTAGAAGTAGTTGATAAGACTGATACTATTGAAATGGATTTAAGTAGTTTTGATAAATTTACTTCTAAGAGTAAAAAAATTGAAGAAATTGTTAAAACTGCATACGATAATGCAATGGCTAAGACAGATAGAGCTACTTTCCAAGCTATGGAAGCATTTATTCATAATTTAAATACAATGCATTCTAGAGCTGGAGCTCAAGTACCATTTAGTTCAGTTAACTTTGGTACTGATACATCTCCTGAAGGTAGAATGGTTATTAAAAATTATTTATTGGCTACTGATGAAGGTTTAGGACATGGAGAAACTCCAATATTCCCAATCTCAATCTTTAAAGTAAAAGAAGGCGTTAACTATAATAAAAAGGATCCAAGTTATGATTTGTTTAGATTAGCTTGTAAGGTTTCTGCTAAGAGACTTTTCCCTAACTTCTCATTCTTAGATTCTACATTTAATAAACAATTCTATGTTCCAGGTGATTATACAACTGAAGTTGGATATATGGGATGTAGAACTAGAGTTTTAGCTAATGTATGTGGACCTAGTGTTACTCCAGGTAGAGGTAACTTAAGTTTTACTTCAATTAACTTACCAAGAATTGGTATTAAACATGGTATTGCTTTAGGTGAAAGAGCTAAAGCTGATATGAAAGGTTTCTATCAAGAACTTGATGATATGATGGATTTAGTTAAAGGACAATTACTTCAAAGATTTGAATGTCAATGTTCTAAATCTCGTGCTAATTTTAAATTCTTATTAGGAAGTCATGTTTGGTTAAATAGTGAAAATTTAGGACCAACTACTAAGATTAGAACTGTATTAAAACATGGTACTTTATCAATCGGATTTATTGGTCTTGCAGAAACACTTAAAGCATTAATTGGAGAACATCATGGTGAAAGTGATAAAGCTCAAAAATTAGGAATTGAGATTATTAAACACATGAGAGAAAAATGTGATGAATATACTAAAGAATATAATCTTAACTTTACTTGTTTAGCTACTCCAGCTGAAGGTCTTTCTGGAAGATTTGTTGGAATAGATAAATCAATTTATGGAAAGATTAAAGGTATTACTGATAGAGATTATTATACTAATTCATTCCATGTACCAGTTTATTATAAAACAAGTGCTAAACATAAAATGGAAATTGAAGGTAAATATCATAAATTTACTAATGCTGGACATATTTCTTATGTTGAATTAGATGGGGATACTGTCAATAATGTTGATGCATTTGAAAGTGTTGTACGTATGATGCATGACTCTGATGTTGGATATGGTGCTATTAACCATCCAGTAGATAGAGATCCAGTATGTGGATATGTAGGTGTAATTAAGGATGTTTGTCCTAAGTGTGGTAGACGTGAAGGTGAAGGCGTTGAAATGGAAAAAATAACAAGTTTAGACTGTGAATGTGGTCGTTAATATAGAAAGGAGAATAGTTATGGAAGATAAAAAAAGAGCAAAAGTTGTTGGTGAAGGTGTAGGATTTGATAGAATTCGTAGAATCACTGGATATCTTGTAGGAACTCTTGATAGATTTAATAATGCTAAAAAAGCAGAAGTTAGTGATCGTGTAACTCATGAAGCAAAATAAGGAATATATTCGTTTAGCTGCTGATCTTCAAAGTGATAGTATAGTCGATGGTCCAGGTTTACGTACAGTAATCTGGACACAAGGCTGTGGACATCACTGTAGAGGTTGTCAAAATCCTCAAACTTGGGATTTTGAAGGTGGCGGTTTAGTTCCTATTGATATGGTTTTAGAAGCAATTGATGAACTTGAATATCAATCTGGTATTACTTTTAGTGGAGGAGATCCAATGTTTCAACCAGAAGCTTGTAATATAATAGCAGATTATTGTAAGAAAAAAGGTTATAATATCTGGTGTTATACAGGATTTACTTTTGAACAATTAATGGATATGGCTAAATTAAAACCAATATACTTAGAGTTTTTAAAGAAAATTGATATTTTAGTAGATGGTAAATTTAAATTAAAAGAAAGAAATTTAAGTTTATTATTTAGAGGTTCATCTAATCAAAGATTAATTGATGTTCCTAAAACTTTAGAATCTGGTCAAATCACTTTACTAGATGAGAAAGAATATATGGAAGAGGATTCTTTCAAAAGAAAAAAAACGTATGTCTAAGAGTAGTTTTCTACTCTTTTTCTTTGTATTTTCTTAGTATTTTTGATATTATATTATTAGGGTGGTAAGATTATGGTTGATAAAAGAACAATTGAAAAAGTATTAGGAATGTTTGATTCTAAAGATATACCGTATATAAATCCTAAACTTAGATTTAAAATGATTGGTTATAATAAAACTAAAATTAATTTTAATAGTAAAATAAAAGTTAAAAGAGTAGGTGTATACAATGTTAGTAAATAAAGATAAGAATTCTGAATGGATGAAGTATTATTATCCAGGAACAAATGTTATATTTAATAATTATGGAATAAAAGATTATGATATGTTAAAAGAAGTAGAGGCTACTAATTCTTTTAAAAGATTATTAGAATTACAAAAAAAACCAATAGATATGAATTTTGATAAAAATCATTTGAATGAAATTAATAAATATTTATTTGAAGATATTTATCCTTTTGCTGGTAAATATAGAGATACTAATATGCCGGATGAATATGGTAATTTTATAGATATAAATGGTGCCGGGGATATAGGAAGATATTTAGATGATTTATTAGAAAAAACAGAAAAAGAATTAATGATGGTATCTAGTAAACAAGAGTTTGCTGAATTACTTTCAAAAATTTATGAAGATTTAATGAAATGTCATCCTTTTAGAGAAGGTAATGGTAGAACTATTAGAGAATTTGTTAGAGAATATTCTGTAGCTAAGAGTAGGGAATTAGGTATAGGTAATCTTGAACTTGATTGGAGTAAAATAGACAAAGAAAATCTTACTGATGATGTAATTGTTAAAGCATTTGAGGATGCATTAATTTCTTCTGAAGATGTAAAAAATAAGTAGGTGAGTTCATGAAAATAGGTATTATTTTCGCAATGAAAGAAGAGTTAGATGAACTTTTAAATATTGTGAAAAAAGAAAATGAATATAAGATATTTGATTTAGATTTTTATGAATGTGCTTATAATGATAAAAAACTAGTGTTAGTAGAATCTGGTGTAGGTAAAGTTAATGCTGCTAGAGCTACTCAAATACTTATTGATAATATGGAAGTTGATTATATATTTAATATAGGTGTAGCTGGTTCTGTTAATAAAGATGTTAAAGTATTAGATATTGTTATTGGAGAAAGATTGGTTCAACATGATTTTGATATTACTGCATTTAATCATGAAAAAGGATATATTCCAAATATTGGTGGTAAGTTTGTAGAAAGTGATCCATATCTTTTAAAGCTTGCTTTAGAAGTGGGGGATGAATCTACTCATAAAGGTGTTATTGCTTCAGGTGATATATTTTGTACTGAAGAAGCTATGAGTAGTAAAATAGCTACTAAATTTGGTGCACTTTGTGTAGAAATGGAAGGAGCTAGTATAGCTCAAGTATGTTATCTTTCTCATATACCGTTTTTAGTTATAAGAAGTATATCTGATTCACCAACAGGTGGGGATAATACGTTAACTTATGAAGAATTTTTGAAACTTAGTTCTTCTAAGGTAGCAGGATATTTGAAAAGGTTAATTGATAAAATATAAAAAGAGTACTTAGTACTCTTTATTTTTTTGATAATCGTTAAATACTGTTAGTGTTTCATATTCTCCAGTATCAACTCTTCTTATTTTTATTGTATATCCGTTAGGTAAGTATCTAAAGTTATGTTCTATATATTTAGGATCACCAGCTCCAACTGATTCTCTATATTTTAACCATTCTTGATTATCTAAGTTATTTCTTAAATCATTTGTAGATATATTTTCTATACTACTACATGTTGCCATTAAATTATCCATATTTCCACAACCCATATTGTATTCTTGTGTACCTACTAATATATTATAGTTATTTCTTTGAAATGCAACTTGTGTCATCATGGCACCTATTTGAATATTTGTTTCTAAATCTTTAGCATTTTCTTCAGTAAGATAAACTCTATCTATTTGATTTGTTCTAAAATTATAAGCTTCTACATATTTAGGAGAACCATCAGAAAAACTACCTAAATTAGTTCTTTCTATTTGCATTATTCCTATAGCAGGCCCACTTTCTAGATTTTCATAATGTCTTCCATTTGTTTCTTGAGCTGCTCTTGATTCTAATAAACCTTTATCTATACCATAATCATTACATTTAGATTCAAATATATCATCATATTGCATAACTCTGTCCCAAGCATTTATATCTATAGGGTCAGGACAATCATAATGAAATTCTACTGGTGTAAGCATATTAGTTAATTCATTTTTTTCGTTTATTTCTTCATAAGTTTTATTTTCACTTTCATCACCGATTATATTAATAGTACCTGAATTTGTTTCTATTTTTCCAACTATGTCTTCACCTTCTTGTAGTTCATAACTATTTTTTTCTTCAATATCATTAGTAGTACTATCAAATCTCATCATTTGCCCATCAGCTAATTCTATATTATTATCTTCTGTAGTTGTTTCTTCTTGTGTTTCGTATTGAGTATTGGTACTTATATTTTCGCTTTTTTTATTAGATATATTTTTAATTACACCAATTGAAGATCCTAAAATTACTGTAGCTAGGGTAGTTGATATTATTATTTTTTTTAATGTTATATCTTTTTTTTGTAATTTCATATTAGGTTTTATTTCCCCAACTATTTGTATTTTACTTCTTTTTTTCTTTTGAATATAATCTTCATAATCATGAGATATTAATAATACATTATCAGTAATTATACATTCATCATCTATTTTATAACCATATTTACTACATATATCTAGTAATTTACTAATATTATTTTTATTTTGTATAATACGAGATTTTCCATTTTTACGTATTTTTACTATAGGTCTATTTTCTTCTATATAGAATTTTATATAGTTATTCATATAATCACCTTACTATCTATTAATAAATTATCATAAGTTTTTATGTTATTCAATAAAGTTAATGCTTTATTTACATTTTTTTGTTATAATAGATTTAGGTGAGGTATATGGACAAAGAAAGTTTTTATTTAGAATCTAATTGTGACGGTTTAAAAATATATGTAACTACATATATTCCAAAAGGAAAAATTAAAGGGATAGTACAATTTTCACATGGTATGGCAGAACATCAAACATATTATTATGATTTTATGGAATTTTTATGTAATAATGGATACTTATGTGTAATTAATGATCATAGAGGTCATGGTAAAAGTGTTAAAAATATTAATGATTTAGGGTATTTCTATGAAGAAAATGGGGATTATGTAGTAGAAGATTTACATCAAGTTACAGAGTATATTAAAGATAAATATAAGAATTTAAAAGTATGTTTATTCGGTCATAGTATGGGTTCTTTAATAGCTAGAAAATATATTAAAAAGTATGATAAAGATATAGATAAATTAATAGTATGCGGATCTCCTAGTGTTAAAAGATCAGTTAATTTTGGGTTATTATCTTGTAGATTATTTAAATTATTTAAAGGTGATAAATATAGAAGTAAATTCTTAAATGGTATGGCTCTTACTAATGATTCTGCTGATAAGTGGTTAACTACTAATATGGATTATGCTAAGAAATATATGACTGATAAGTATTGTAATTATATATTTACAGTTAATGGATTTATTAATTTAGTTTATTTAAGTAAAGATGTTTATTCTAAAAAGAATTGGAGTTTAAATAATAAAGATTTAGATATATACTTTATAGCTGGTAGAGATGATATAGTTATAAAGAGTGAAAAAGAATTTATGTATAGTATTAATTTTATAAAAAATATTGGATATAATAATGTTACTTATAAATTATATGATAATTGTAAACATGCAATATTTATGGATAATACTGAAGAAGTATATAAAGATGTATTAGATTTTATAGAGAAGTAGGTATACTACTTCTTTTTTTACGTAAAATACTAATATAGTATTATTAAATTAGCACTTACACTTGACAAGTGCTAAAAATAGTGGTACTATTTAATTGTAGTTGAAATACTACAGGTATTAATAAATATTTGTGCTACCAAAAGTAACACTGTTATGAAAGGAAGTTGATATTATGATGTTAATGCCAAGAGTATTCGATGATGATTTTTTCAGGGATGATTTTTTTAATCATAGAGATAAGATGAATCTTCAATTAATGAAGACTGATATTCAAGAAACTGAAAAGGAATATTTATTAGAAGTAGATCTTCCAGGATATAAGAAAGAAGATATTAAGATTGATGTTAGTGAAGGATATCTTACTATTAATGCTAAAGTAAATAAAGAAGATAATGAAGAAGAAAAGAACTATGTAAGACGTGAAAGATTTACTGGAGAAGTAACTAGAAGTTTTTATGTAGGTGAAGATATTAAAGAAGATGAAATTAAAGCTTCATTTAAAGATGGTATATTAACTTTAAATGTACCTAAAGTATCTCCTTCAGAAAAATTACCTGAAAAAAAATATATTGAAATTAGTGATTAATAAAAAGACTAGTAATCTAGTCTTTTTTTTGGTATAATTTAAGCGATTGAGGTGATTACATGGTAGTTACAGATAAAGAAGGAATGAGATTAGATAGTTATTTATCAGAAGAATTAGATTTATCTCGTAGTAAAGTACAAAAACTAATTAAAGAAGATAAAGTATTAGTAAATGGTAAAGTTGTTAATAGTTCTTATTCTGTAAAAATAGATGATGAAATAGAAGTAAATGATGAACTTGATTATGAAATTAATGTAGAGGCTGAAGATATACCATTAGATATAGTTTATGAAGATGATGATTTATTAATTATTAATAAAGAAAGTGGTATGGTAGTACATCCTGCTCCTGGACATTATACTGGAACACTTGTTAACGCATTACTTTATAGATATAAAAATTTAGCTGGTGATAAGTTTAGACCTGGTATTGTACATAGATTAGATAAAGATACTAGTGGATTAATGTTAGTAGCTAAAAATGAATGGACTTTAGAAAAACTTTCTCTTATGATTTCTAAAAAAGAAGTAGAAAGAAAATATTTAGCTATAGTAGATGGATTAATTAAACATGATACCGGAGAGATAGATGCTCCTATTGGAAGAGATGTTAATAATAGACAAAAGATGGCTGTAACAGATCAAAATAGTAAGGAAGCTATAACTCACTTTAGAGTATTAGAAAGATTTAATAATAATACTTTAGTTGAATGTATTCTAGATACTGGTAGAACTCATCAAATAAGAGTACATATGTCATATATTGGATATCCTGTTAATAATGATCCATTATATGGAAGAGGTAAATGTAGTGAATTTGGTCAAATGTTACATTCATATTCAATTAAATTAAATCATCCAAGAACTGGTAAAGAATTAAAATATGTAGTAGATGCACCTAAAGAGTTTAATGAAAAACTAGAAGAACTTAGAAAAGAAGATTAATCTTCTTTTTTTATTTACAATTATTCTTTTTGTTATATAATTAAGATAATAGGAGGAATAAAGATGGAAGAAAATAATAAAGCAGAAGTTTTAGAAGAAAAGAAAGAAGAAGTAAAACCTGAAGTAAAACAAGAGGTTAATATAGAACCTCAAAAAAAGAAAAATTCGGTTTTATCTATTATATTAGTAATTATTTTAATGGCTGCTTGTTTAGTAGTAGGATATTTTATTAATGATGCAGGTATATTTAATTTTTCTGAGGAAAAAGAGGTAAAACAAGAAGAAAAAGAAAAGAAAGAAGAAAAGAAAGAACCAGTAGTTACAAATTATGCAGTAACTGATGAAAAAGTAGCTAATTTAATCAGAAATATACATGCAATTGGAAGTGGTGTTAATAATTGTGATATTACAGAATTTTATACTAATGATAAAAAAGTGGTAGCAAGTGATGTTCCTAATTTAATGGCTTATCATATTGCGGAAAAAAATGAATTTTTAGAGAAGAGTTCATTTACATTAGATGATATGAATAAGGCAATTAAAAAATATTTAGGAAAAGATTATCAATTTGATCCAACTAAAATAGATTATAAGGGTGTTACTTGTCCACAATTTAATTATGATAGTAATAATAAAGTGTTTAATAAACAAGAAACTGCTTGTGGATGGACTTGTGGACCTCATGCTGACTATAAAATAGTAAAAGCTGTAGATACTGATGGTTTATTAAAAATAGATGTTAAAGTAATATTCTATTCTTATGAAAAGAATGATTCTTATTATAGTGATTATGCTAAAACTAAGGTAATTGGTTCTCAAATGCAAAATTATAATAATGCAAGTTATGATGGTTTATTTGATAAAGGATCTGATTATCAATTTACATTTAAATTAGAAGATGGTAATTATGTATTTGTATCTTCTGAACCAGTAAAAAAATAAAAGAGTCTATTTAGACTCTTTTTTCTTTTGATTATCATATCCTTTATCTAGATTTCTTCTAATAGTATTTTCTAATACTATTTTTAATCTTTCTTCATCTGTTAATTCTGGATATTTAATTTTTAAATCTATAAGTTCATAGATAGCTGTTTTTAATCTTTTGTGATTTGAAAATTGTTCTTCCATAAGGAAGTTTGATTTAAATGGATATGTATTATATTCATCTAATACTATTATATTTTTTGATGCTTCACTTTCCATAAATTGTTCTAAATCATATTCATCTAGAATATTACAATAAATGAAATCTGCAGTTTCTTCATCACATATAAAGTAATATAATTTACCTATAAATTTATCTAGTTTACTTCTATCTTTTGTATTTCTAATTTTTTGATATAATCTTTCATTTATCGCATCATCTGCTATTTTAATAGTAGTTGTAACTACATCATTTTCTGTTAATGATATAAATTTTTCTAAGAATACAGCAAAATCACTAGATTTAAATTTAGATCCTTTTATCATTAATTCTTCTATAGAATTTAATTCATATCTATAATCAGAAATATTTTTACTAATAATATTTTTTTCTTTTCTATTAGTAAATGGACTATTTCCAAGTTTTTCTAATTTGTTGTATTCGATATTTACTTTAGTTAATAAGTAATTACGATAATTGATCATATCTCTTGTGCCTTTAATTTCCATAATATCCCTCTTTTTTACGTAAGTTGTATTATATTATTATTTTTTTAAATAGTCAATAATAATGTTATGGTAGGTTTGATGATGTTTATGAAAATGATTATACATTTAGATAATAATGTGTAAATATATGTAAAAAGTTATGTAAATGTTTACAAGGTGTTTGCATGTCTTTTTTATATAGTGTAAAATTAAATTAGTTGATAAAATATGATAAATATGATATAATATACAGCAATTTGAAAGGAGAAAAAAATATGATTAATGGTAGACAACCTGAAGTAAAAACAGGATATCCACATCTTGATAATGTACATAGATTTTGGTATCCAGAAATGGGTATTGTAAATAATATGGATAAATCAATGTATAGATATCTTTTAGAGAAAACAAAAGACTTTGCTGGTACAGCAATTAGTTTTTATGGTGAAGATATAAGTTATGATGAAATGAAATTAAAAATATTAAAATATGCAAGATCATTTTATCATATGGGTGTTAAACCTGGAGATACAGTTACATTCTTAATGCCTTCATGTCCTGAAACTTATTACATGTATTATGCGCTTGATGTTATTGGGGCTAAAAGAAATATGGTTGATTTAAGAACATCTATTGATGGTATACAAAAGTATATTAATGATGCAGATTCTGAATATTTTATATGTATGGAAAATTTCCCTGTAAGATGTGTAAAAAAATTAATGGATAAAACTGCTACTAAGAGAGTGTTAGTTGCAAGAGTTCCATTTCATGCTTTAGATAAAAAAGTACAACCTGTAGCTAAAGTTTTAATGAATTTTCAAGAATATGGTTATAGTAGATTAGGTGATGAAATTCTTGATATTGAAGATTTTAAATCATTCTTTAGACATGTGGATTCTAAGATAGATGTTGAGGCAAAAATAGATCCTACAGCATCATCTACATATGTTCATACATCTGGTACTACAGGATTTCCTAAGACAGTTATGGTTTCTGATCAACAACAAAACTTTGTTGCTGATCAATATGAAAAATCTTTATTAGGGTTTAATCCTGGTGATAAGTTCTTAGCAATTATGCCACCTTGGATTATTTATGGTATTTTAGCATTCCATTCATCATTTGCATTAAAAATGAATGTAATGCCTGTACTTGATCCTAGTAAAGAAAGATTTGATAATTTAATTTTAGATAAAAAACCAAATCATGCAGCTGGTGTTCCAAATCATGCTATTGAATTAATGGAAAGTAAGAGAATAAAAGCAGATACTGATTTATCTTTTGTTAAATCATTTGCTATTGGTGGAGCTGCAATTAACTCTGAAAAACAAGTTGAAGTAAATGATTTCTTACATGCTCATGGTTCAACTGGTGGTGTATTACCAGGATACTCTTGTAGTGAAAATAATAGTATTGGTACTGTTAATCAAGGTGAATTAAATAAACCTGGTAGTGTTGGTATTTTACTTCCAGATCTTGAAGGTATGGTTATTGATGAAGATGGTAACCCATTGAAATTTAATGAAGAAGGTATGGTTTGTCTTAGAGGAGCTGTGATGAACGGTTACCTAGCAGATGAAGAAGAAACTAATAAAGTTATTAAAAATATAGATGGTAAAGATTGGGTAATTACTGGTGATATAGGACATTTTGATGAAGATGGATTCTTATTCCTAACAGGAAGAAAGAAAAACTTAATTACTGCACCAGATGGATTTAAAATTGCACCTAATGAAATTGAATCTAAGATTTGTAAACATGAAGCTGTTAAAAACTGTGTTGTATTTGGTGTAAAAGATCCTGATTATGTAGAAGGAGATTATCCTGTAGCTTATGTTGAATTAAAAAATAATAATATTTCTCAAAAAGAAAAGAAGAGAGTATTTAAAGAAATAAAACAAATATGTGATAAAGAGTTATCTTCTTACTATAGACCTAGAAGTTTCTATTGTGGAAAAATTGCTTATACTAAGATGATGAAAGATGATAAAAATAAGATGAGAGAAATGTTTGAAGAAGAAAACGAAAAACCAGCATTTAGAAAAAGAAATATATTTTAAAAATAGAATAGAAAACTATTCTATTTTTTTTATTTTGTGTTATAATTTGATATAGGGTAGGAGTGTGATTCTATGAATACTATGAATATATTATTCACTATAATGATAGTATCCTTAGTATATTTAGTTATATTGATGGTAAACTATTTTTCAAAGAAAAAAGTAGAATCAACTGAAGTTAGATTATATGGTGAAATTATTTTAACTACATTTATTTCTGTAGTTTTTGAAATATTAAGTGTTATATTTGTATCTAAGCATAAACAATATCCTTTTATGGCTTATGCAGTTAATAAAATTTTTATAGTAACAATACTTACTTATGTTTATTTACTATCTTTATATGCATGGAGTGTATTTTATAAAGATGATAGAAAAGCAAATGTTAGTAGAGTTTTAAGAAAAGGTTATGCAGTAGTTTATTTGTTGTTTTCTATCGGAATATTATTATTACCAGTTAAGTTTTATTATGATGGATTAAAAGTTTATTCATATGGTGAATCTACTATATTTTGTTATATAGGTGTAACTATATTAATTGCCAGTTGGTTTGTTTGTTTATTTTTAAATATAAAAACTGCTTTTAAGAGAAAGTTATTCCCATTATATTTATTTGCTTTTATGTCAGGTGTTATTTTAATGCTAAGAACATTTAATCCTGAATTAACATTAGTATCTTCAACAGAAGCTTTAATAGTATTCTTAATGTACTTTACTATTGAAAATCCTGATGTTAAGATGATTCAACAATTAGAAGTAGCTAGAGATCAAGCTGATAAAGCAAATAGTGCTAAAAGTGATTTCTTAAGTAGTATGTCTCATGAAATTAGAACTCCTTTGAATGCAATTGTTGGTTTTAGTGATTGTATAATGGATGCACAAAGTTTAGGTGAAGCTAAAGAAAATGCTAAAGATATAGTTAATGCTAGTCAAACTTTACTTGAAATAGTTAATGGTATCTTAGATATTTCTAAGATTGAAGCAGGTAAAATTGAAATTGTTAGTTCAAAATATAATGCTCCTGAAACATTCTTAGAACTTGCTAAATTAATTACTCCTAGAATGAATGAAAAGGGATTAGATTTTACATATAATATTGCTCCTGATTTACCTGAAACTTTATTAGGAGATCATGCTAATTTGAAGAAAATTGTTACTAATTTACTTTCTAATGCTTGTAAATATACTGATAAAGGTTTTGTACATTATGAAGTTAATTGTATTAATACAAAAGATGTATCTAAATTGATTATTTCAGTAGAAGATTCTGGTCGTGGAATTAAGAAAGATAGTGTTGATAAGATGTTTACTAGATTCCAAAGATTGGAAGAAGATAGAAATACAACTATAGAAGGAACTGGACTTGGACTTGCTATTACTAAACAATTAATTGAATTAATGGGTGGTAGAATTATACTTCATACAGTATATGGAGAAGGTTCTAAATTTACTGTAGTTTTAAATCAAAAAATAACTAAAGCTGATGAAGTTGCTTCTAAGAAAATTAAAACTACTTTGGATTTAACTGATGTTAGAATTATGTTAGTTGATGATACTGCATTAAACTTAAAAGTTGCTTCTAAGTTATTAGAAAAATATAATGCTAATCATATAGTTACTTGTAGCAGTGGTTTTGAATGTTTAGATAGAATTAAACGTGGTGAACAATATGATTTAATTTTACTTGATGATATGATGCCTAAGATGAGTGGTGTTGAGACTTTAAAACAATTAAAAGCAATACCAGGATTTGGTGTACCAACTGTTGCGTTAACTGCTAATGCAATTAGTGGGATGAAAGAAAAATATTTATCTGATGGTTTTGATGATTTCTTAGCTAAGCCAATTGAAAAAGAACAAATGATTCAAGTTATTAATCAATTACTAGGTAGAAGTGCTACTGAAGATATTCAAATATCTCAAAAGGATTTAACAAATGTAAGTGTTGAAAATCCTAATATTAGGGAAGATGTTGTACCTAATGTTGAGGATATTTCTAAGAATAAAGAAAACATAGATAATGATTCTTCTTTAGAACAAACTAATACTGATATAATTCCAGTTGAAGATAATATAGAAGAAATATTAGGTGATCAATTGGATATGAATTATAAAGAACAAACTATGAAATTAAAACCAATTGAAGTTGATAAAATAGGAAATATTGAATTACTTGATGAACCTGTTCTTACTCCAGTTGAGGCTCCTACAGTAATAAAACCTGTAGCACCTGTAAGTACAGTAGCTCCAGTTAATGTTCAACCAGTTGAGACTATTCCTGTTGCAGATGTTAATGCAACTAATACAGTTTCTAAGGTTGATCGTAGTTATTTAGAAAGTAATGGAGTAGATGTTAATCATGCATTAGAATTACTTGGTGATATGGAAATGTATAATATGACTATTAATGATTTTATGAAAGAAGTAGAAAATAAATGGAATAGAATAGTACAATACAGAAACGAACAAAATATGCCTGATTATGCAATAGAAGTTCATTCTTTAAAGAGTGATTGTAAGTACTTAGGATTTATGTCTTTAGCAGATATTGCTTATCAACATGAATTAAAGAGTAAGGAAAATGATTCTAATTTTGTTAATGAAAATTTTGCTAAATTAGAAGAAGAATATAAAAAAGTTCTAGAAATAGCTAGAACTTATGTAGAAAATAATCCAGTAGAAAGTTAATTTGTTAACTTTCTTTTTTTTATAAATTTAATAAATAAATTGATAGAGATAGAATGGTTGCGAATAGTGATAATATTATATAAGGTTGTAGTAGTTTTGATATTTTATTATTTAATAGGGATGTTTCTTCATATAAAAATAAAGTGGATAGAAAAGTACCTAGACAAGATACAAATCCTAAGAAATTATTGTGTAATCCGAAGAAAAGAATAGTATAACTTTGATTAAATATATAGTTTATAATTAAAGTTATTTTATAATTTTTTGGAATATCTTTGATTTTATATGATCTTACTATTATATAAATTGTGATAGCTATTAGTATGTAAACTATTGTCCAGGCTATTGGATAAAATATTCTTGGTGGAGCAAAGAATGGTTTTACTATTTTGTTATAGTAATTGTAATCTACTGGTATGATATTATTTAAAAACCATGGTAATAAACAACTTAAAAATATTAGAATCTTTTTTATCATTTTTTCATCTCCTCTAGTATTATTTTATGTTTTATTATATAATATTATTAGTTTTTTAGGAGGAATTTTATGGATACAGAAATAGTTATGGATGATAAGAATATTCTTGTTATGAAATTACTTCATTATTTTATTACTGAGAAGAATTACAATCCTATCATTTTACAAGGTGTAGATAATGAAATTTGGTTAGAAAACTTAGATGAAGATTGTGAAGTTGTGCGTATAGTTTCTGGTTATATTCATAATGATGAACAATTTGATTTTGATGTATTTAAAACAAAAAGGATAATTAAGAAAATAAAGAAAAAAACATTTTCATTTCATATGAATGTTATGAGTATATTCTTAGATATGGGTGATAATGTTACACAAGAAATTAATGAGGATCCTAGATTAATGGCTATTAATGTTAAAGAGGAATCTGATTTAGAAAAGAATGATATTATTAAAAAAGTATTTCCTGATCTTAGTAAAGGTCTTGAGTATAATGAAGCAGGTTTTGAATTATTTGCGAAGATTACTAATGATATAAATGAACATAATAAGGAAGATGCTAATAGACTTGAAAAGGTATTTAAAGATAAAGGACCTTATATTACTTATTTTTTAATTGCTTTAAATATTATATTTTATTTAGTACCTATATTATTAGGACAAGATGAATATATTATTAATGCTTATTGTATGCATGGACCAAGTATTAGAGGTGGACAATATTATCGTTTATTTACTGGTATGTTTTTACATGGTAATATATTCCATTTATTCTTTAATTGTTATGCATTATATGTATTAGGTTCTCAGATTGAAAACTTTTTAGGTAGATTTAAATTTTCAATTATATATTTGTTTTCTGGATTAGCAGGTTCATTATTTTCTATGACATTTAGTGGTCCAGTAGGTTCTATTGGAGCTTCTGGTGCAATATTTGGACTTATGGGAGCATTACTTTATTTTGGATATCATTATAGAGTTTATTTAGGTAATGTTGTTAAGAGTCAAATTATTCCATTAATTATTGTTAATTTAGCTTTAGGCTTTATGTTTAATGGTATAGATAATTTTGCACATATAGGTGGATTGATTGGAGGTTGCATGATTACAATGGCTTTAGGAGTAAAAGATAAATCTTCTACTTTTGAAAAAGTAAATGGATGGATTATTACTTTAATATTTGTAGCTTTTATTACTTATATTGCTTTTGTATATAGTGCTTAGTTTATGGAAGAAGTAGTTAAAAGTAATGTATTAGATGCAATTCATTATATTTTAAAGAATCAACATCAATTTTTAGATGAAGAAAAGATAAGTAAGACAGATGAATTAATAATACCTTATATAGAAGAAAATTTTGAATATAGTGCAGATGAATTTAGAGTAAAAGTATATGGTGCACCAGTTCTTTCTAATGATAAAAGAATATTTCCTATAGTAGTTAGATATTATGCAATTATGCAAGATAATTTATCTTTACTAGAAAAATTAGAAGAAAATGGTTATTCTTTTATAGGTGGTAATCAACATTCTATTAAATTATTTGCTTTGGATAAGCAATTATCAAGTAAGTTTAAAGAAAAAGAATATATACCTTATTTGAAAAAACATAGTGTTTCTTTAGAGCATTTTTATACTACTTTAAGAGGTCTTGATCATCAAGAGAGAGAAAGAGTATTAAAAGAGTTTTCTGAAATAGTTAAAAGTAATCCTACTGTTTTAAGTATTGGAGAAGATAAAAATTGTAGTAATTTCTTATCTAGAAGAAATATAGAGTTTTTTGGAAAAGAATTCTTATTAAGTTTAGATGATAGACAAAGAAAATTATTAAATTCATTTTATTTTCAAATAAATGAAGATAATGCTTCTAAAATAAAAGAATTAATTATGAAATATCCTGATATAAATATGTCTATGCCTTTATATAAAGAAGTATTAGATATGTTTACTATAGATGAGTTAGGTACTATGTCTGAAAAAGATAAAAAGTTATATAGTGCTGCGCTCAAGGGAAATGTATTATTGAGGATGAAAGAAATATTAAGTATTAATCCATTATTTGATTGTCCTAAAGATTTTATTAGATATGAAATATTTAAGGAACTAGATAATGAAAAAATACTTGAATTAAGTTATGAAACAATGGAAGAAATAGCGAATATTAATTATATAGAATTAGATAATGTTTATGTTATCCCAGTTAAAAAGATTTATTCTGTTATTAATAAAGAAAAAAGAAAACAATTAAAAGATGAGTTAATTGAAAAGATTGACATTTTTCATAGGAAATAAAGTTGTATTTAAGTAGTTAAAATGTTAAAATAAAAGTAGATTAATGTGAGGTGATATTATGCCACAAGAACAAACTAGTTTATTTGATATTAAAGAACTTGATACTGAAAATACTAGAAAAACTTTAAATGATGTTTATGAATCTTTAGAAGAAAGAGGTTATAATCCAACTAATCAAATTGTTGGTTACTTAATTAGTGGTGATCCAGGATATATTTCTAGTTATAAAGATGCTAGAAGTAAAATGCAAGAAATTGATCGTGCTAAGATAGTAGAAATTCTATTATGTGAATTTCAAAAGAATAATAAATGAGATATTTAGGTTTAGATTTAGGTAGTAGAACTTTAGGTGTAGCAGTTAGTGATAAGACTGGGTTAATTGCGTCTTTAGTTAAGACTATTAGACATAATGAAGAATATGATAGATTACTAGATGAAGTGAAAAATCTTGTTTCTGAATTAGAAATAGATGCAATAGTATTAGGATTTCCTAAGAATATGAATAATACTATTGGACCTAAAGGTGAACTTAGTTTAGAGTTTAAGGAAAAATTAGAAAAGATATTAACTATACCAGTTTATTTACAAGATGAGAGATTAACTACTAAGAGTGCTACTGATATGTTAATAAGTGGAAATGTGTCACGAAAAAATAGAAAAAAAGTAGTAGATAGTGTTGCGGCTACTATAATATTACAATCATATTTAGATAGGAGAGATAGAAATGAAGAAAAATAGTTTTTCAATGATAGATGAAAATGGAAATGAAGTAGTGTATGATGTTTTATTTACTTTTGAAAGTGATGAAACTCATAAAAATTATATAGTTTATACTGATAATAGTAGAGATGAAACTGGAAATATTCAAGTATATGCATCAATATATGATCCAGAAGATCCTCAAAGTAAATTAGAAGCAATTACTACTGATAAGGAATGGAAAGTAATTGAAACAATCTTAGAAACTTTACAAGAAGAAGTTCGTAAGAAGAAGGATGAAGATAATGAGCAATAGCTCTTTATTTTTTCTTAGGAGGTATTATGAAGTTAAAGAAGGGTGTAAAAATACTTATATTTATTGCTTGTATATTATTAGTACTTGGAGGTACTTTTATATATTTAGTTAGTCCTGTAAGTATAAATAATAAAGAAGGTATTGAAGTAGAAATAGAGAGTGGTATGGGTACTGAGAAAATAGCTTCTACATTAAAAGAAAAGGGATTAATTAAAAGTAAATATTTGTTTATATTATATGTAAAGACTAGTGGTAAAAAGTCATTAAAAGCAGATACTTATTTATTAAATAAGAGTATGAGTTTAAATGAAATAGTTAGTGTATTAGAATCAGGTAGTGATTATAATCCTAATATGTTAAGACTTACTTTTAAAGAGGGAGAGAGAATTACTGATTATGCTAAGGTTATAGCTAATAATACTAACAATTCTTATGATGATGTTATTGATTTTATTAATAATAAAGAATATCTTAAGAATTTAATAGATAAATATTGGTTTTTAACAGATAAAATATTAGATACTGATATATATTATCCATTAGAAGGATATTTAGCTCCTGATACATATTATTTTGATAATAAAGATGTTAGTGTAGAAGATATTATTACTACTATGTTAAAACAAGAAGAAAAGAGATTAGAAAAGTATAAAGATAAGATTATTAGTGATCCTCATAAATATATAACTATGGCTTCTATTGCAGAGTTAGAAGGAACTAAGTTAGATAATAAGAAAATGATTGTGGGAGTATTTAATAATAGACTTAAAGCTAATATGAATCTTGGAAGTGATGTTACTACTTATTATGGATTACAAGTATCAATGACTAGTGATTTAACTAGTGAACAATTTAATTCAGATAATAAGTATAATACTAGAAATCCTTATATGAGAGGTAAACTTCCAATAGGTCCTATTGATTCTCCTGGGGAAGAAGGATTAGAAGCTAGTATTAATCCTACTAGTAATGATTATTTATACTTTGTAGCTGATAAACATGGTAAAGTATATTATTCTAAAACGTTAGATGAACATAATAAGAAAATTTCTGAAATAAAGAATAATGGAGATTGGATTTGGTAAAATGTTAAATGAAAATTTAATTAAACAAATGAAGGATTATGCTGAGTTGAATAATGTACCTATAATGACTGATGAAGGTATTGATTATTTAACTAAGTATATTAAAGATAATAATATTAAAAACATTTTAGAAGTGGGGGCAGCTATAGGATATTCTTCTATTATGATGTGTGGAGTAGATGAAAATATTACTGTTACTACAATAGAGCGAGATGAAAAAAGATATTTAGAAGCTGTTAAAAATATAAAAAAATTTAATTTAGAAAATAGAATTAATTTAATTTATAAGGATGCTTTAGAAGTTGAGTTAGAAGATGAATACGATTTAATATTTATAGATGCTGCTAAGGCTCAAAATAGAAAGTTTTTTGAAAGATATGAGAAAAATTTAGCAAAAGACGGTACAATAATTACAGATAATATGAATTTTCATGGGTTAGTAAATACTGATCCTAGTAATATAGAAAGTAGAAATTTAAGACAGTTAGTTAGAAAAGTAAGAGAATATAAAGAATTTTTAGATAATAATGAGACTTTTAAAACTGAATTTCTTGATATTGGAGATGGACTTGCGATAAGTAAGAGGGTATAGAGGTGATTATATGCAATATTTTCAAATATTGGATTGTAGTAGTGAATTAGGTACTTGTTGTAATGATTATGGATTAGTAATGATACTTGATACACTTAGAAAAATAATGCATTTATTTCAAATTATAGTTCCTATTATTTTAATAATTATGGGTATTATAGGAATGACACAACTTATGATGAATCCTGAAAAAAAAGGTGGAATGAAGAGTATATTTAATAAAGTTTTAGCGGCTGTTATTATATTCTTTTTACCAGTAATAGTTGATGCGGTGCTTATTATGATGCCTGAGACTTTTAGTGTTTCTGCTTGTTGGAATCAAGCTAAAGTATCTGCTGAAGTTTCTAGAAGTATTAATCATGAATATATTGATCCTTATAAACAAACAAAATCACCTTTGCTTGTAGATCCTGATGATTATGAAAAATCTAAACCTTCTACAAATAATGGTAGTTCTACTGGTAGTAAAAAAGGACAAGATGTTGTTACTTATGCTAAAAAGTTTGTGGGACAAGCTTATGTATATGGTGGATCATGGAATGGTGAAGAACCTTATACTCCTACTGATTGTAGTGGATTTGTTCAAGGTGTATTTAGTCATTTTGGAATTAGTCTTGGAAGAGATACTGATGCACAATGGGCTGGTACAGATAAATATACATTAGTTAGTGAAAGTGATCTTCAAGCTGGAGATGTAATAATGTATGATGGTCATGTCGGTATATATACTGGTACTGGAAAAGAAATTGTTCATGCTAAAGGAAGTAATTATGGTGTTGTATTAGATTCTGATTATAGTACTTGTTCTGGACATGCAATACTTGGATTTATGCGAATAAAAGGAATTGGTTAGGAGGTTTATTATGAATAAAAGAAAACCTTTGAATAGAGATACTAAATTTATACTAATGATTTCACTATCTGTATTTGCTATTATATTTATGATATTTTTTGTAATACAACGTAATAAGAATGATAATTATAATAATATTAAGGAAGATAAGAGTAATTATATAGTTTATACAAAGTATCAAAAGAAAGGAAAAATATATTCTGTTTATGTTCCTTATGTTAATATTGATTCTCAAATAGCTAAATCAATTAATGAAGATATTGATTCGTTTGTATCTGAATTTATTAATAGTAAAAAAACTATGATATCCTATGATTATAATATTAATGGAATAATATTATCTTTAGTAGTAAAAGTAGTTGATTATGATACTAAGTATGCTCCAGAACCATATTTTAGAACTTATAATATTAATTTAAATACATTAGAATTATTATCTGATGATGCTTTACTTAATTATTATGGTGTTAATGAAGGAAATGTAGAAATAGCTATAGAAAATCAATTTCATCAGTATTATGATAAGATAGTTGAAAAAAAGTTTTATAATGAAAAAGAATGTGATTATAAATGTTTTTTAAAGTATAGAGATGTAGAAAATTATTTAGATGATGTAGTTTACTATATTGATAAAGGTAATTTAATTGTTTATAAACCATTTATATTTTATTCTATATATGGTGAAGAAGATTATTTTAAAGAAAAACATTTTAAATTTTTAATAGTAAAAAAAGAAAGTTAACTTTCTTTTTTTTTAATATTAATATATAATATGTGGGAGGTGTCTTATGAAGTTATTAGTAGAAGTAAGTAATAAAAGTAATTTGTATTTAGACTATGTATCAGGTATAATTCTACCTTTAGATAAATATAGTGTAGAGTCTACTTGTTTCTTTACTATGGATGAAATTAGAGATATAGTATCTAATAGTAAAAATGAAGTGTTTGTTAAGATAAATAAAAATTTAGAAAATGATGATATAGAAGATATAAAGAATATTCTAATAGAATTAGATAGTATCGGAGTAAATGGAGTATTTTTTTACGATTTGGCAGTTTTAGAGTTAAAAAGAGAACTTAATTTAAAATTAGATTTAGTATGGAATCAAACTCATATGGTTAATAATTATGAGACATGTAATTATTATTATAGTAAAGGTTGTAAGTATGCATTACTTGGTAAAGAGATTACTTTAGATGAAATAAAAGAAATAATTGGTAAAAGTAATATTACTTGTATGGTAGAAGTAGTAAGTAGACCTAGTGTAGCTTTTTCTAAGAGAAGTTTAGTTACTAATTATTATAAAGATTTAGGTAAAGATTCTAAATCTGAAATACTTATTCATGAAAAAGTAAGTGATGATGATTATAGAGTAGTAGAAAATGATTTAGGTACTACATTCTTTTTAAATACTATTACTAATGGTACTTCTATTATTAAGGATTTATTTGATATTGGGTGTTCGTATATTATATTTAGGGAATATGGAATAGATAATTTTAGTGAATTAGTTAGCGATACTATGAATTATATTAATAATAATTGTATTGATAATTCATATGTAGAAAAATATAAGAAGTTAGGGGATAGTACAAATTTCTTTTTTAAGAAAACTATTTATAAGGTGAAATAAATGAAAAGAATAGAATTATTATCTCCAGCTGGAGACTTAGAAAGATTAAAAGTAACTCTTTTATATGGAGCAGATGCAGTATATATTGGAGGAGAAAGTTATAGTTTAAGAGCTAATGCACATAATTTTAGTTTAGATGAAATTAGAGAAGGATGTGAATTTGCTCATAAGTTAGGGAAAAGAGTACATCTTACTTTAAATATAGTATTTCATAATGAAGATATGGCTGATGTTAAAAAATATATTAAAGATGTAGTAGATTGTGGAATAGATGCTTTTATTGTATCTGATCCATTTATAATTAGTTATATTAAGAGTAATTTTAATGTAGAGGTACATCTTTCTACACAAAACTCTACAAGTAATTATAAAGCAATTGAATTCTTTGAAAAAGAAGGAATAGATAGAGTAGTACTCGCAAGAGAATTAGGTAAAAAAGAAATAAGTGAAATTATTAATAAAGTAAATACAGATATAGAAGTGTTTATACATGGAGCTATGTGTACTTGTTTTTCAGGACGCTGTGCACTATCTAATTATGTTACAAATCGTGATGCTAATCGTGGTGGTTGTGCTCAAGTATGTAGATTTAGTTTTGACACAGATGAAGATAAAGAATTTACTATGGCTTTAAAAGATATGAATATGGCAGAGTATATTCCTGATTTAATAGATATTGGTGTTACTAGTTTAAAAGTAGAAGGTAGAATGAGATCTTTATACTACTTAGCGACAGTTATTGGTACTTACCGTGAAATTATAGATAGATATTATGATAATACTTTAGATTCTGATACTATGAAGATACTTGAGTATAGATTAGATAGAGTAGCAAATCGTGAAACCTCAAGTCACTATTTTACTAAAAAAGCAGATTATACTGATCAATATTATACTGGTAGAAGTGAAGTATCTAATCAAGATTATTTAGGACAAGTAATAGAATATAAAAATAATTTAATTAAATTTTATGAAAGAAATTATTTTGAAGTAGGAGATACTGTAGAAGTATTTACTCCTAATGGTTTACATAAAGAATTTATTGTAGAAGAATTATTTGATGAAGATATGAATAGTGTTGAAGTAGCTAGACATCCTGATAATATATATTATTTAAAATTAGTAGGAGATTTTGATATACCAGAGTATTCAATGATTAAGATAGTTAAAAGGAGAAATTGGAATGAATAGTTTAGAAAAGGTAAAAGTAAGTTTATTAAATGAAAATAATTTAAGTGAATATGCTTGTAAGAGTAGTGATTCTATTAGAATAAAACCTGATGAAGAGGATTTTAGACCTGCTTATTTTCATGATATAGATAGAATTATTCATTCTATGTCTTATACTAGATACTTAGATAAAACACAAGTATTTACTAAGAGTGGTAATGATCATGTTACTCGTCGTGGTACACATGTACAATTTGTATCTAAGATAGCTAGAACTATTGGTAGAAGTTTAGGTCTTAATGAAGATTTATGTGAAGCTATTGCATTAGGTCATGATATAGGACATACTCCTTTAGGACATTTTGGAGAAAGTGTTTTAAATGAAATTAGTTTAAGAGAATTAGGAGAATATTTTGCTCATAATATTCAAAGTGTTAGACAATTAATGATAGTAGAAAATGGTGGTAAAGGTCTTAATCTTTCTATTCAAGTATATGATGGAATAATGTGTCATAATGGAGAAATACTAGATCCTAAGTATGTACCACTTAAAAAAGATGAAAAAGAGTTTTTAAGAGAGTTTAATGAGAGTTATGTAGATTTAAAAAAATCTAATAAGTATGCTCCTATGACATTAGAAGGTTGTGTAGTACGTATTAGTGATATTATTGGCTATATTGGACGTGACATAGAAGATGCGATAATTATGGGTAAAATAAAAAGAGAAGATATACCAGAAAGTATTAGTAATGTACTTGGTACTACTAATAAAGAGATTGTTAATACTATTATTTTAGATATTATTAATAATAGTTTAGATAAACCATATATAGAATTAAGTCGTGATGTATATAAAGCTTTATTTGAATTAAAAGAATTTAATTATAAATATATTTATAGTGTTGCGATGAGTAAGGAAGATCAAGAATATTATAGAGAAGGTATGAATAAAATATATGATAGATATTTAAAAGATGTAGAAGGTAATAATACTGATAGTATTATTTATAAAGCTTTTCTTAATGGACAAAGTGAAGAGTATTTAAAAAATACTAATAATAAGCGTAAAGTAATTGATTTTATAGCTGGAATGACAGATGATTTTTTCATTAAAGAAATAGCTTAAAATTATTGATTTTTTAAAGGTTTTGTGGTATAATATGTCTACTTTTCACGAAGGAAAATATTAAAAATATTTTTTGATATATTGAAATGTGAAAAAAAGTATGTTATACTATGGCAAGTTATGACAATTTTGATGTAACTCGTTTGTATAAATAATTGAGGTGAGAAAAATGGCAAATAAAAATACTGTTTATTTAACACAAGAAGGTTTAGACGATTTAAAGAAAGAATTAGATGATTTAATTAATGTTAGACGTCCTGAGAATATACAAGCTATTAAGGAAGCAAGAAGTTTAGGAGATTTATCTGAAAATGCTGAATATGATGCTGCTAGAAATGAACAAGCTCAAATAGAAGCTAGAATTCAACAATTAGAAAAAATGTTAGAAAATGTATCTATTATTTCTGAAGTTAATACTGATACAGTTAGTATTGGTAATACAGTTTCTATTAAATATGTTGATGATGATGAAGAAGATGAATATAAAATAGTTGGTTCACAAGAAGCTGATCCATTTGAAAGTAAAATTTCTAATGAAAGTCCAATTGCTCAAGCTTTATTTAATCATAAAGTTGGAGATGTTGTTACTGTAGAAAGTCCAAATGGAAGTTATGAAGTAGAAATTGTTTCTATTAAATAAAATTCGACAAAATTAGATATTTAAATAACTTACAATATTTGTAAGTTATTTTTTTTGGAGGATTTATGAAAAGAATATTATATGTATCATTTGTAGTATTATTTATTTTTTTAATTTTATTTGTTATTGACTCTTCTCGTGAATTGTATGATATTGGAGAAGAAGCTAGTCCTATTAGGGAGGGCAATAATATTGTGGGCATGGATTATATTATTACTATAGGCAAAGATGTAAAAAGACATGATGTTAATATTAGTACTTCAATATTATCTAGTATTTTACATTATAAAGATATTAATAATATTAATAGTTTTTATGTAGATTTAAAAATAAATAATAAAACTAATAATAAGTATTTTCTTAAAAATATTATACTTGTTTCTAATGGAGGATTAATTAATAAAAAGGTAAAATATAAGAAAAAAAATAATTATATTTCTATAAAACTAAATAGGGAAGATTTCTTAAATTATAATAATGGTTCATTTATAAAAATAGAGTTAAAAAAATAATACTTATTTGTATTATTTTTTTTTAAATTATACTTTTAAAATGTCTTAAAATAAGTTATACTTATAGAGTAGAGAATAGGGGTGTATAGATATGATTATTAGAAAACCATATGCCTTTTTAATAAAGAACTTTAGAAAAATTCATATCTTTTTACTTATTTTAAGTTTATTTGTTGTATATAAACTTATAGACGTAAGTAAATTTGTTAATGATTTTATGAGTTTAGGTATATATGATTTATTTAGTGATCCTATTACTAAACATATTACTATATTTTTAAATATATCTTTATTATTGTTAACTATTGGAAGTTTAGCTTTAGTATTTTTATTAAGACATAAAGGTAAACCTTGGAAACTTTATTTAATGCCTACTATTACATATTTTGCATTATTTTTAGTGCTTAATATGATTAAAAATTTCTTTAGAAATTATACTATTGATGTTGCGACTACAGATCTTAGATTTTCTAGAGATTTACTTATGATATTTTTTATATTACAGATTCCAGCTATTGGAATATACTTAATGAGGATATTTGGCTGGGATATTAAGAAATTTAATTTTAATGCGGATAAAGAATTTTTAGAATTAAGTGAAGAAGATAGAGAAGAAATTGAAATTGGATTAGATATTGATAAGAATACTTTTATAAGACTTTATAAGAGATTAGTAAGAAATATAGGGTATGTTTATCAAGAACATAAAACTATATGTAAAAGTATTATTGGTGTTTTTATAGTAATTGTATTATTTATTGGATATAAAACTATTTTTATTACTCATAAGAGTTATAGAGAAGGTGATTTTTATTCAATTAATGGATATACTTTTAGAATAAATAAGACTTATATTACTGATAAAGATTTTAACGGAAAAGTAATTGAACGTAAAAGTAAATTTATAGTGGTTGATTTAACTATTAAAAATAATTCTGCTCCTAGAACTATATATCTTGAAAATTTTCATATAAAGAATAGTACTAGTGATTATATAACAACTAATCAAACTTATGCTTCTGAATTTAAAGATTTAGGAGATACTTATGAATCTACTAGAAAATTAAAAAGAGATGAAGAATTAAATTGTATTATTGTTTATAAAGTAGATAAAAATTTGAGTAAGAATAAGTTTGTGCTTTTTTATCAAGAAAATGGTAATTATTTAAGAAAAATAAAACTTAAATTAAATGATGTGAGTAAGATAGAAGATGTAGTTGAATTACAAGTAGGTGATTCAATTGAATTAAACTCAGGAAATAAGAGTGAAACTATTAGTATAGATGGTGTGACTATTACAGATAGAACAGATTATACAACTAGAGTAAAAACAACTTTAGGATCTACTATAGAAACTAAGGATTTAGTTATTGAAGGAGATAGTAGAATTCTTAGAATTGACTTTGCTTCTGATGTTTGGGAAGCCAAAAATATGATTGACTTTTTGAATAAGTATGGTAAACTTATTTATAAGGATAGTGAAGGTGATGAAGAGGTTGTAAACCTTGTTAATCCTATTAATAAATCATATTATGGTAAGTCTATCTATTTTAAGGTTCCGGTTGAATTAGAGAGTTCTGAAGATGTTTATTTTGATTTGATCGTGAGAAATAAACATTATAAGTACAAATTAAATTAGGAGGATAACATGGAAAAGGGAATGGTTAAGAAAATTAAGTTTTTAATTACAATTGTGATAATTCTAGGTTTTGTATGGTTTTTAATATTATCTCCTATGATTACCTTTCATCGAAATGAAAAGAAACTTGAAGCTGCCGCTAAAAGATACTTTGAATTAAATAGTAGAGAATTACCAACTGGTGAAAGAATAAAGACTATAGGATTAAATACTTTATATCATAAATCTTTTATAGAAGGAGATTTATATATACCTTATACTCATAAGACTTGTTCGATTGAGAATAGTTGGGTAAAAGTAAAAAGAGTTAATAATGAATACAAATACTATACTTATTTGGAGTGTGGTATTTTGTCGTCTACAATAGATCATAAGGGGCCTGATATTACTTTAAATGGTAATAATTCAATTACTGTAGGTAAAGGTGAAAAATACACTGATATGGGTGTTAGAAGTGTTGTTGACAATGTAGATGGAAAATTAAATGTTAAAGATGTTACTATTAAAGGTAGTGTAGATACTTCTAAGATAGGAACTTATGAAATTAAATATATTGCTTTTGATAGTTTAAAAAATAAGACAGAAGTTGTTAGAGAAGTTAAAGTAGTACAAAAATTAGATGGTACTATTAAGAGTACGTTAAAAGATAAAAAGAATTTTAAAGGTATGCCAGAAAATAATTATATAAGATTATCTAATCAATTATTTAGAGTATATGGATTAACAAATGATTATAATGTTATTGTGGTAGCTGATGAAGATATTGCTAACGTTAATTATTCTAAGTTAGATGAATGGCTAGATTATTATTATAGAAATTTAAATGATATTACTAAGAAAATGATAGTTGAAACTAAATTCTGTAATATGAGTGCTAATGAATCTAATATTAATTCTACTAAGTGTAGTAATTATACTAAGAAGAAAAAAATATATATTCCATCTGTAGTAGAAGTTAATAAAGCTCAAGATGGTGAAAAGAACTTTATGAAACCTAACACTATATCATGGGTTGCTAATTCTAAGGGCGATGGAAAAGAAGCTTATGTTACTAGAAATGTATTCTTCTATGAAGAGGCTGGAAAAGATTTTATTCCATATGAAATAAATGATAATTATGGTGTTAGACCTATGTTTACAATTAAAGGTAATAGTTTAATTAGTGGAGGTACTGGTACTATTGATGATCCTTATGTATTTGGAGATTCTAAGAAAGCTAAAGGTGGAACATTACTTAATGAAAGATATACTGGTGAGTATGTATCGATTGATGGAAAAGAATATAGAATTGTAAGTGTTGAAAATGATGGTACTACAAAAGTTATAAGTAACTTTACTATTAATGATAAAGTTCAAGCATCAGGTGGAAAAAATAAAATAGTTTATAATCCTAAAGATAAAAATAGCGCTGCTTATTATATAAATAATAAAGTAGGAAAATATGTAGATTCTTCTTACTTTATAAATCATCAAATAGATGTACCTATTTATAAAAACAAAATTATATATGGTAAAGAAATAGATACAAAGAAATATAAAGCAGTTTTCTCTGCACCTAATATGTATGAAATGTTTAGTGCTCAACCACAAAACTTTGATACTAATTCTTATTGGATGTGTAATACATCAAATGGAGAAAGAATTACTGGAGCTATGTATGATATCGGAGTTCCAATTAATGAAAGAATTGAATCTTTTACAGAATTACAAATTCGTTTTGTAGGATATCTAAAGAAAGATACAGTAATTAGTAGTGGTAATGGTACTTTAGATAAGCCGTATATATTAAAATAGATAGGAGTGCAGTATGAAAAAGAAGAAAAAACAAAACATTAAACTTTTGAAAAGTAAAATGTATATAGTTATTTGTTGTTTATCAGTAATTCTAATAGTTCTTCTTGTGTTATTTGGATTTAAATTATTTGATAATAGACAGTACTATAAAGTAGAGCCGAGAGTTAGTAATATTAAAACAAAAGGAAAATTAAATGATGTATATGAAACTGGTGGATGGTTAAGGATACAAGGAACAAAAATTGATATACCAATTTTATATAGTGAAGATTTTTCAGAAGCATTTCCAATGGATTTAGAAGATTTTGCTTGGACTGAAAATAGTGATACTAAGTTTCATAATATGATAAGAATAGTTGGTCATAACCTATATAACTTATCTGCTAGTCCTAAACTAGAATCAGAATATTTTCATAGATTTGAACAATTAATGAATTTTGTATATTATGATTTTGCTAAAGAAAATAAATATATTCAATATACAATAGATGGTAAAGATTATGTATATAAGATATTTTCTGCAGGATTTATAAAAGCTGATGCTAGATATCAATTTTCATTATTTGATGATTATGATAAAGATACTATGAAAAATCAAATAAAGTTATTTAAAGATGCAAGTTTATATAATTATAATGTTGATGTTAATGAAAATGATAAATTGATTTCTTTATCAACGTGTACTCGTTTCTTAGGCATAGATGAAAAATATGAGTTCTATGTAGTTGGAAGACTTGTACGAGATGGCGAGAAGATAAATAATTATAAGGTCACAAAACGTGACAATTATAAAAAAGTTGAAAAAATATTGAAAGGCGATGATGATAATGAAAAAGACACGTTATAAAAGAATATTGGGGTTATTCATTTTAACATTTGTCATTTTATTTGGTGGCATTATAAATGCATCGGCAGCTAAGTGTACTAAGAATACTAAAACATGTACTAGTTCAGTAGAAAAGGAAATGCAAGATCCTACTTATTGGGCTGAAAAATACAAAGTATCAATTGACTTAGATGACAATGGTAATTATGTTGTTAAATGTGGTATTTCTAAAGATAATGAAATATCAGGTTTAAAGAAAGATAAGATAAAATTTAAGGTTATAGCTTTAGCTACTTATGATTTAGGTGATGATGGTGAAGGTCATGAAATTCCTGTACCAGGAGGACCAGGAACTCATAATATTAAAGATACTAAAACTATAGAAGCTGCTATTACTAATAAAAATAAGACTTTAAAAGCTGGTGGTTCTTTAACAATTAAAAGAACGGGTGATTTAGTAGATGGTAAGCCAGGATTTATGGTTGCTTTAGAACCAGATGGTTTTGATGATCCAGATATTACAGCTTGTTGTAAAAAAACTTTTGACTTACAAGTAGGTTTAGAGTCATATGGTAATGGTACTATTACAGTTCCTCCATATGAAGAAAGTATTTCTAGTACTACTACTGAATCTTCTTCACAAACAATAGATTGTGCTACTGATTCAGATTATAAAAATAATAAAAAAGATACTTTTAATTATAAATTCTGTTATGTAAAAGAACATGCAGATTATACATATGATTTTGGTAAATTAAAAAGCAATAATACTTATAAAGCATATGCAGATTATATTAGTTCAAATTCAAAGAAAAAACTTCCTGTATTTAAATGTGATTATAAATCAATTGTAAATAGTCAAGATGAAACAGTGCTAAAAGATGATGATAAGTATTATAAAGATGTAAATACTAGATATATATATGGTTCTGGGGAATATGAAAAAGGTTCTGGAACTTATACTTATCGTTATGAAGGAAGAGAAACTCCTGATACTGAAACTATAACATGTAATATCAAATGTGAAGAAACAGTTATAGTTGAATATGGACCTCCTATTGCTTCAGAAGCAGGTTTATGTTTTGAATATAGAGTTAAAGTTACTAGTAGAGTAAGTTGTGGTAAAACTAGTTCAGAATTAAAGAAACCTAGAATTCCAAGTTATTGTACACCAAGTCCATTATGTGTACATTCTAGTGGTACTACTTATAAACAAGGTGGACCTAATGAAAGTTTTGATTTCTGTGTTAGTAAATGTGATGGTGGTAAATATACTGATAAATGTGTAACTAAATGTTATAACAGTGTATATAAGAAGAATAGTAAGAATGCTAAGACTGCTGGTGAATTTGCTTTATATGATACAGTTAAATTAGCTAATAATAATAGTAAAGTAATGAAAGCACCTAAATATGAGTATTCTGGTGATTCAATAATTTGGAATACTGGACAAGGATCTGATGATAATAGATATGGTATTAAAGATTCAGGATGTACAAGTAATCCATTTAGAAATGAAAAAACTGATTCTGTATGGCATAAAACTAATAGTTGGGGTTCAACTGCTTGTAGTGGATATGTTAAATATACAGGAACTGGTATTCCTAAGACTGCAGGATGTACAGATGTATGTACATGGCGTGGATGTACTGGTAAAGATAAGTATCTAAATGAAAAACAAGCTATAGATGATTATAATGATAATAAGCAAGTATATGAAGAAGTTAAGAAAAAATGTGAAGCTGCTGCTAGTTGTTCATCTTCTACAACAGAATTTCAAATTTCAGTAGATTATACAAAAGTAGGATCTAATGAAAAAACAACTTTATATTTCCCTTACTCAACACCAAATTCAGAAAAACATAAAGATAAAATCTTATCTAAGGGTGAAGATAATAAGAGTAAGACAGGAGATACTTATACTAAGAATAATACAACAATTCTAAACTATGCTGGATGTTATGATAGTGAAAGTGCTAAAGATTGGTATCAAACAGAATGGTCATTCCCAGGTACTTGGTTAAATAATAAAACTCATGAAATTTCTTATGTTCCAAAGAATGATTCTGGATGGAGAGTTAAACCTAAGAAATTCTGTATTCCACAAAATGCAAAAGATGTAAATCAAAATTGGTGGTTATACTATTATGCTACTAAGAAGAGTGAAGGTAGCAAGTTCTCAGTAGATGATACTTCATATGTAGCTAATACTGATGAATGTAAAGATCAAAAAACATCAAATGGACAAACTGGTACATGTAATTATGGTGATTTTAGTGAAGAAGATTTAAAGAGTCCAACATATAATATTCATGCAAATACTCAACAATTTGGATATTTCGGATGGAATATATTTATGGATTGTTTCTATGCATTATATTCACAATTTAATTGTACAAATAATATTAATAAGAGTGCTACTACATATTCTAATGGTATATCTTGTAAAAAAACTAATATTGAAACAGATTATCGTGTTCGTCCTGTAGACTTAAAGAACTTATTCCCAGGTAATGATGGAAAAGAAGTTGCTTATGATAAAACTGGTCGTACACCTGGATATAACTGGAGTAAATATGCTAATCAAACATTAAAAGATATTAATTATAAATCAACTCCAGAAAAATATACTAAGTGGGTTCAACAAACAGGATATAATGTATATGCTGATGAATACTTAGATTATTATATTAAGTTAAGTAAAGCAGATATAGCTAAGATTAAGAAGAGTAATGTAGATTATACTAAATCTAATGGAGAAACAGAAGTTGATAGTGTTATTAACTATAAGAGTAATTTAATTAGAGGAAATAGCTTAACAATTTCTAAATATCCAAATTCAAAAGCATTGAAATGTAATAATATTGGTAAGCATTCATTACCAGCAAATGGTGAGTATAGTGCTTCTTGCCAGGAATTCGAATAGAGGAGGAATAATATATGAATAAAGGTATGTTAACAGTTGGAATTATTTTATTAAGTCTTATAGCTTTACTACTAATTAATGTATTAACTAACTTCTCTACTGGTGGAGAATTAGATTATTACTTAGTAAAAGAAACAGCAGATGCTGCTATTGAAGATTCAATAGATTTAAATTATAAAAGACACTGTGGTTTATATAGAATCGATAAAGAGAAGTTTGTAGAAAACTTCGTTTATCGATTCGCTAAAAGTGTCGATAATTCAAGAGATTATGAAATTAAATTCTATGATATTAATGAAGTACCACCTAAAGTTAGTATTAAGGTAGATTCATTAACAGTATTAGGATTTAAGGCTAAAGGTAATGATAATAAAACAAAAGATGCTCAAGGAGCAGATATCACTACAAGTTATGATGCTATTTTAGAAACTAATTATTATTCTGATTTACCTGTTGAAGAAGGTTTAAAAAGTAATACAGAATTATGTAAAAATTATTTGAAATCTACTAAGAGCGCTTATGGTTATAAGCCAGAATAAGAAAGGAGAATAAAATGGGGAATTTAACTACAAGTTTTAAAAAGTTTTTGCAAAATAAAAATACTGTTACAGTATTAGGTGTTGTTTTTGCAATTATAATACTTTATTTTGCATATACTATGCGTATTAATTCTGCAATTAATCCAGTAACTGTTCCATATGCATCTCAACAAATACCAGCTGGTACTCAAATAACAGAATCTATGATTGCAACTAGAGAAGTACCTCCTGCTATGTTAGAGGGAGATGTAATAAGAAATAAAGGGGATATAATTGATAAATATTCTGCTGCAGATACTGTTATTCCTGAAGGAAGTTTATTCTATAAGAGAACAGTAGTAGAAAAAGAACAATTACCAGCAAATATTATATTAGAATATCCTAAGGGTTATGTTTTATATAATTTACCAGTTAGTACTGATTCTACATATGGTAATTCAGTATATCCTGGTAACTATATTGATATTTGGTTAAAAGCAATATATAAATTAAGTGATGATCAAATTGCTGCTGGTAATTCAAATGCTGATAAAGTTATGTATGGAAAATTAATTTCAAATGTACAAGTTCTAGCAGTTAAAGATGCAGCTGGGCAACCTGTTTTCCAAAACATTGATGAGAATAGAACTCCAGCTATGATAGTATTTGCTTTACCTGAAGAATACTTTACTATTCTAAAGAAAGCAAGTTATATGAGAAATTATGATACAGTTATTGAATTAGTTCCAACTAATGAAAGTTTAAAAGATGAACCAGGAGATATTTCAACTAGTGAACAATTAAAGAACTGGATCAATGATAGAACATATTGGACAGAATAATAAAAAAAGAAAAAATAAAAAGAAAAAAGGGATGTGAGTTAAATGAATGAAAATATATTTGATAAGTTAGACTTTGGACCATTTCGTTCATTGCTTGACAATGATGATATTACAGATATTTCTTATGATAATGGTGGGCAAATTTGGATTCGTTCTTTAACTCAAGGATCTTTAAGAGTTGAAGTTGAGGGAGCTACTCCAGAATTTGTGGAGAAGCTCGCTTTTCAGTGTTCTAATGTAATGGGTACTACATTTAATAATGCTAAACCATTTTTGGATGCTGAATCTGCTGAGTTACGTATGAACTTTGTACATCAGTCTATTGCGACTAATGGTATTGCACTAGTTATACGTAAAACTCCAGCTAAGATTAGACTTGAGAAAGAAAAATTAATTCAAGAAGATTATTTTACTCCAGCTATACATGACTTTTTAATTAAATGTGTTGAAGGTCATTGTAATATAATGGTTGCTGGAGAAACTGGTTCAGGTAAAACAGAGTTTGTTAAGTACTTAGCCAGTCATACTAAAACAAATGAAAAGATTATTACAATTGAAGATACTTTGGAACTTCACTTAGATAGAATATTCCCACAAAGAGATATAGTTGCGATGAAGACAAATAATGTTGCTTCATATTCTGATGTATTAGTTACATGTATGCGTCAAAATCCAAAATGGATACTTCTTTCCGAAGTACGTTCTGCAGAAGCTGTTTCTGCTGTACGTAACTCTATTTCATCAGGACATAATATTTTGTCTACAATCCATGCTGATAAGGCTTCTGCTATACCATATCGTCTTTATTCATTAATGGAGACAGATTTGGATGTTAAACAGTTCTTATCAACAATATATCGTTATATTCAATTAGGTGTTCATATTAAGGCTTTTTATAGTAAAGAGTATGGTAAATTTCATCGTGAATTAGATGAAGTGTGTGAATTCTATGTTGATGATGATAACGTTCCAAGAAGTAGAATTATTTATCAAAAATTATTTGGTAAACCTATAATGTGTAAACCAAGTGATCATTTGATAGAGTATTTGGAAAATCAAAATATAGAGGTACAAGATATTATTAAAGATTTACCTCTAGAATTACCAATTCATGATACAGATAAAGTAGATAATGAAATAGATAATACTCAAGTAGAAAAAAAAGAAAATAATCCACAAGAATCTGTGAATAAAAATATAAATACTACTCCAGTTGTGGAAAATCCACAACCTCAAGTAGTTCAAAATACTCCAGTTGCTTCTCAACCAGTAATGCAAGCACAACCTACTGTTCAACCTGCATTACAACCTACAGTAGCTGGTCTTACTAAATTAGAAGAATAGAAAGGAGTAATAGTTTATGTATATTGAAGAGTTAATAATAATTATTGCTTTTGTTGTTGGGATATATTTATACAGAAACTATAAGGGTGATCATGTGGGTAAATATGTTCTTACTCAAGTACAAACTGTTTATGATAAGTTTGCTCCTTATTCTTTTAAAGTAGTTCGTGAAAAAACAAAGCAATTAGGACAAGAATATACTCCTAGACAATATGCAATTCAAGTTACTTTATTTGCAGGTTTTGCTTCAGTAGTTACATATCTATACTTTTATAACCTAATAATAAGTATTATTTATGCTATTGCTGCAGTAGCTTTTGTTCCATATATAACTTATTTAAGATGTAAGAAAGTATATTCTGAATTCTTATTTGAACAAATTCAAGTATATACATCTAATACTATTATGGAATTTGCTACTACCCAATCTTTTGTTAAATCATTAGAGGGTGTTGCTAATTCTGGTATCTTAGAAGATCCTGTTTTAGCAGACGTTAGGCAAATGATTACAATGAGTTATGATAATGGTACTATCGATGAAGCACTTGACTATATGTCTAAACTTTATCCTTATTACATTGTTAAGAATATGCATCAATTATTCTTACAAATAACTAAGGAAGGTGCACAAAACTCTGCTGATTCATTAGAAAATATGCAGCAAGATATTGATATGCTTGTTGAAAGTGTTTATAGAGATAGAATTGAAAGAGCTTCATTCCATAAATCATTTTTACAATTTGGTATTATGCTTTATTTAATGGTTATGTTAGTTCAGTACTTATTAGGTAGGGAAACTTATCTAGTACTATTACAGCGTTGGTATATTCAGTTTTTAATGCATGGTGTATTAATTGTAAACTCTTACTTCTTATTAAAGGGTGAAAGATATTATTATGAGAATGTGGGGGCTGAATAATGGAGATATTAATTGTAGGAGCAATAATTATATTTATCTTAGTATATAATAATACTATTGATAAAAATAAGTTCTTTGCTGATAATCAAAAGTATTTAGAAGCATTAAAAGAAGATGATTATCAATTCTTAGTTTATGCTAGATATGGTGAAGATGTTGATATAGATCAATTATATTCAAAAAGAGTTACTACTGCATTTATAGCATTTTTAATAGTATTGGTATTTATGATTTCTAATAATAATTCTGCAGAAATTATAAATTCACAATTCTTTTTAAATTTAGTACTTGCTTCAGTAGTAGCATTTGGGGCATTTAAGATGCCTTATACTCAATTAAAAAGTTATTATAAACAACATTTGCATGAGATAGATGTAATGTTGCCATACTATTTAAAGAGTTTAGAAATTTTAATACAACATTATACTGTTCCAGTAGCTATAGGTAAATCTATTGGTGATGCTCCAGATATATTTAAACCTGGACTAAGACGTATGATAGAGAGAATTAATTCTGGTGATTCAACAGTTGATCCTTATATGGAATTTGCTAATACTTATCCAGTACGTGATTCTATGCGTATGATGAGACTTTTATATCGTTTAGGAATTGGTTCACAAGAGAGAAAACAAGAAAGACTTATGATGTTTTCTAGAACAGTTTCTTCTTTACAAAATAAAGCAAGAGAAACTAAGTATAAAGAAAGACTTAATCATATGGAAAGTCAAACTATGGTAATGCTTGTTGTTACAGGTGTTGGTGTAATGCTTGTTATATTAATTTCTATGATGATGATGTTTTAATATGTAAAGTATATTGTTAAAAAATAATATATTTGTTATAATAATAATGTAAGGTAGGAAAGGATGGGATAGTTAATGAAAGCAGCTACAGGTGAATTAAACTTAACAGTTATAACTTTAATAGCTATTGCGGCAGTTATTGGGTTTTTCTGGTTAATGTGGCCAAATATTCAAAAAGCAATTAATACTCAATGGTCAAATATTTCAAGTGGGTATATAGTTGTTAATAATATTAAATAGTTGGAGTTGATATAGGTGAGAGATGCTTTTGGAGGAGTTTTAAATATTGTTATTATTGCTATTTTCTTAGTTCTTGTTTCAGGAATATTAGGTCTAACAGTTAATTATACTAAAGCATTTAGAATGAAGAATTTTGTTATTTCTTCAATAGAAGAATATGATGGTCAAGGATGTTTTAGTAATGGACCTTCTGGATGTAAAAGGAAAATAGAGGAAAAAGCCAAAAGCATCGGGTATCATCCTGTTGGAGTAAATTGTAGTGAATATGACGGACGAGTAAGTGATATTTTTTGTTATAAAGAAAACACTTCTGGTTCAGGTAATAATAAGTATTATTCAATAGTCACACAGGTTGATATAAATATTCCTATAATTAATAAATTAATGGGACTTTCTTTTTTTCAAGTCCATGGTGATACAAGAGTAATAAGAAAGTAATAGTAGGTGATTAATAATGCGTGATGCTATGGGTGGATCTGTTACGTTAATTATAATTGTTGTATTTATTGTAATTGCTTTAGGATATATAGCATTTAATGTTAATTATACTAAAGCTTTTCGTATGAAAGATAAAATAATTTCAGTTTATGATGATTATAATGGTGATTGTTCAGGTGCAAAATGTAAAAACGAAATTAAAAATTATGCTGATAAAATAGGATATTCTAGTGGTGCAGGTACTGGTGGATATATTACTTGTCCTGGTGGATATAGCCAAGTAGATAATATCTATTGTATTAATGAAGTTAAAAATAGTTCTCAAATTTCTGATGCTAGAGGAATAAAAAAACATTATAGTATTGCGACAAAGATTAATCTAGAAATACCTATTATAAAGAATATATTTAAAGATATGAGATTTTTCTATATATTTGGAGAAACAAAAACATATACAAATTAGATATAAAAGGGTGTTGATAAATCATGAATGTTATAGTTGCAAATAAACAACAAAATGATTTAGCTAGTTTAGATATTGATATTATTAAAAGTTTAACAGGTTCTTATAATGCTTCTGAAATAGTTGAAATGTTTAAGAGCTTTTTTTATAGTAAAATGATAATAGATGTTACAGCTATTAATAATTGTGATCAATTAGAATCTTATGAGGTATTAGCTAAAGGATTAGATCCAAATAAAATTATTTTTTTACTTCCTGAAGGAAGTAAGTTATGTACTCCTAATTTTTTAAGTGTTTTGATATCTTATGGTATTTATAATTTTACTACTAACTTAAATGGTGTTAAGTATTTGTTAAAAAAATCAAATACTTTAAAAGATGTTGAACATATTCAAAAAATGGCTCATAAAGATGAGAATAATGAGATTAATAATAATATACATAATAATAGTTCTAATGATAAACTAGATAATAAATCTAATAAGAATGAAAATATAGATGTTTCTATACCTATTACTAATAGTAATGGAAAAACTAAAATTATAGGTTTTAAAAGTGTTACTGAACATGCAGGAGCAACAACACTTATTTATATGTTAAAAAAAGAATTAGCTTCAAAATATGGAAATAATAACGTAATAGCAATAGAAATAGATAAGAATGATTTTCAAATGTTTAATGAAAAAAATATGATATCAGTAAAAGGACATGAAATAAATAGTGCGATTCAAAAATATTCTAATGTTGATATTTTATTAGTAGATATAAATAGTAGTACTGATACTAGTTTTTATACAGATATTATTTATTTAATAGAACCTAGTACAATAAAATTAAATAGATTAGTAAGAAAAAATAGAACAGTATTTAGTAATTTATTAAATAAAAAAGTAGTTTTAAATAATAGTTTATTATTAAATAATGATGTTTTTGATTTTGAAGGAGAAGCAGGAATTAAAGTTTTTTATAATTTACCTCCTTTAGATGAAAGAAAGAAAAATGCTATATTAGTAGATTTCTTAACTAAGTTAGGATTATTAAGTGAAAATCATAGTAATAATAGTTCTAATAAGATATTTGGATTATTTAGACGTTAATTAATTGTCAAAACGTATTATAAATAATTGACAAAGTTAGATATATGATATTATAATGTTAAGTGAAGGAGAGGTTGTTATATGTCAAATTTATTTTTAATAGCAGCAACTGAATGCGAAGGTTTATTACCAATTGTTAAGGTAATAGTAAAAGTTATAAAGGTATTTATGGTAGTTATTCCAATTTTATTAATCCTTTATGGAACTATTGATTTAGGAAAAGCTGTTATGGCAAGTGATGAAAAAGAAGTAAAAGCTGCACAAGGAAGATTAATTAAGAGATTTATTTATGCAGCATTAGTATTCTTTGTACCAATGTTAGTTGGTGTAGTTATGAATGTTGTTGCTGCTGGTGCAGAAGACAATACTGATACTACTAGTTGGCAAAGTTGTTGGAACGCAGCTAATAATTAGTTTAAAAAATAGTATTTATACTATTTTTTTTTGTATTTTTTAAAATATTTCTTTTATTTTTATATATTTTGTTATATAATTTTAATTACTTTTTAATTAAGTGTAAAAATTTTAAATTCAATAGGCAATTTATTGATATTTTATTAATGGTTTGATATACTTAATATGATATAATATATGCGGAGTGGTTCATATGAAAAAAAGTTTTATTACAATTATATTAGTATTAACAACACTATTTATTGTTGCTCCAATAAATACAAAAGCGTTATCTATTTCAGATACTCCTTTTGGAAATGTATATGTATTAGAAAATGATACAGATGAAATAGATGATTGGATGGGTGAAACAGATCAAGATCAAACTTGTGAAGGAAGTAATTCACTTTTAGGTGATCCTGATGATCCAGACTCTGTAGCTTGGTTATTACAACAAATATTAAATTTTATAAAGATAGTTGGACCTATTTTAGTTGTAATACTAAGTAGTGTTGATTTTATTCAAGTTATTGTTAAAAGTGATGATGAAGCAATGGCTAAGGCTCAAAAGAAATTAATTAAAAGATTAATATTAGCTGCTTTATTATTCTTTATACCAACATTAGTACAAGTTATACTTGATGTATTTGGATTTAATTCAGGTGCAACTTGTGGGTTAAAATAAAAAGAGGTGACGTAATATATGATGGATGACAGTTTTACTTGGGCGCCTGACCTTATAATGAATGCCATAAGAAGAATTTTTTCATTATTAGATTTTGTGGCTTATGGTTTACTACAACTAGTATATAGATTGTTCTTTAGTGTGGCATCATCAGATATTTTTGCAAGTGATACAATCATGAAATTTTATTCAAGGATACAAATAATTCTTGGAGTTTTTATGTTGTTCCAATTAGCATTAATAATCTTAAAAGGAATTGTTAATCCAGATAGTTTTACGGATTCTAAATCAGGTATTGGTAATTTAATTATGAGAATATGTGTAGCTTTATTCTTATTAACTGCACTTGTTCCAATTAGTATTCCATCTCCTCAAAATGAATATGAAATACAATTAAATAATAATGGCTTATTATTTGGTACACTTTATTCACTACAACATAGAATACTTGAAAATAATACTCTGGGTAGGTTGATACTCGGTACTAATGATGAATCGGAAAGTAATATATCGGTTGCTTCGCAGTCGGATAGTTTAAAGAAAGCATCGAGAATATTTGCAACGACTATATTAAAAGGTTTCTATCGAATAAATTTAGTACCTGAAGAAAATAGAACTGATAAATGTAAAAAAGCTGAAGATCCAGCAATTTATAATGAATGTAGAATGTGTCAAGCAGGAATAGATGATTATATTGATACTTATAAAAAAGCTGATGCATCACCAGATATAATTATAGGTATGGTTAATGAAACATGTACTTCTGATGCTGATTTATTAACTAAGTTTGCTAACTTTGTTGCTGGTACTAATAGATATATATTTACATATACACCAGTACTTTCAACAATTACTGCAGTTGTATTTATATTTATATTTATAAGTTTCACAATAGATGTTGCAGTTCGTGCTATTAAACTTGCAATTTTAAGATTAATTGCACCAATTCCAATTATTAGTTATATGGATCCTAAGGGTAGTAAAGATAGTGCATTTAATGCATGGGTTAAAACATTAACTTCTACTTATTTAGATTTATTTGTAAGACTTGCAATAGTTTACTTTGTACTATTCTTAATTCAAAGAATAATACAAGATGGTATTGTTGTAGGTGGAACTGGAATAATTAAGATATTCTCTTATATAGCAATATTTATAGGTATGTTTGTATTTGCTAAACAAGCACCTAAGTTTATAAGACAAGCTCTAGGACTTAAAGATGGTGATTTCAAACTATTTGGTGGTATGGGAGCAATAGTTTCTGCTGCTGGTGCTGTAGGTTCTGCGAGAGCTGGATATCGTGCTAGTTTAATGGCAGATCAAACTCGTGAGAGTTTTGGTGAAAATGTTAATCCTAATAGTAATCTTAATAAAGCTAAACATATACTTGCTGGTATAGCAGGTGGAGTAACTGGTATGGACGCTGGTATTACTGCAGCAGCTGGTGCTAAGGATCATAGTACTAGATCTGCTATGGAAGCAATGAGAAAACATAATACTAGTGCTCTTTCTAGAGGAAATGATGGTTCTACATTATTTGGTAGATTAGGTTCTACTGCTAGTGGTATGTTTTTAGGAGAAGGACAAGCTACTGCTATAGAACGTGATATTAATACAAATAAAGGTAGAATTGATGCTTTAAAAGCTCTTCAATCTCGTGTTAAAGGTGAAATGGTTAAGTCTGATTATACTTCAGGTAAACTTGGTATTACTGGTTCTGATGGAAGATCAGCTCGTGCTAACTATAAAGACTTTATGTCTCGATTAGAAGGTGCTAGAGCTCGAGGATTAAGTAGTTTTGAATATAAGAATTTAACTACTGGAGCTATGGAATCAATTGATATTGAAGTAGCTGAAAAACAAAAAGGATTCTTAATGAAGAATAATGAGGATAATTATATTAAACGTATGATAGGTGGATATACTCCTAGTGCAGCAGACATTGCTGATGGTGATAATGCAAGTTTCTATACTGTTGATACTGTTAATACTACTGAAAAACAAGATGGCCGTTTAACAACTCTTTTACATTCTGCAAATGTTCTTGGTGGTTCATCAGAATTTACAAGAAAACCTGATGGTACAATCGAGAAGGGTGATAATAAAGCAATTAAAGATCGTGATTCTATTTGGAATGCTATTGAAGGATTTGAGGATTACAATACTCAACTTAATCAAAAAAATGCAATTAATAAGGCTAATGATTCTTATAGTGGTAAAAAAAGTTAGAATAAAAGGGTGTGATACTTAATGTATAATCAATATTTAATACCTGCTAATACGAAGAAAGGTAAATTAATCTTAGGGTTATTTAGACCTTTCGATTTAGCATTATTTGGAAGTGGTATACTTGCTAGTTTATTATTACTAGCAATACTTCCATTAAATAGTACAGCTTTAACTATTATTTTATTAAGTCCGGCATTTATATGTGCATTCTTAGTAATGCCGGTACCTTATTATCATAATATGTTAAATATAATTACAGAAGTTTACGAGTTTTTAACAAATCGTCAGACTTATAGATGGAAAGGTTGGTGTTGGAAAAGTGGCAAAGACAAGTAGTGGTTTTACAGAAGATTGGTTACCTGTAAAATCTATTCAAAATAATATGATTATTACTAAGGATAATCAAAAAGTTACTGGTGTTAAAATTACTCCTAGAAATATATTTATCTTAGACCCTGGAACACAAGAAAATATTCTTATAGGACTTAGAAATTTCTATAATACAATTGATTTTGAGTTTTGGTTAATTGTTGCTGATAGACCAGTTGATATTTCTGTTTATATGTCTCAAATGCAATTATTATTAAATGAAACTCAATCACCTGCAGTTCGTAAATTAATAATGCAAGATATACAAAAAGGTGAGGCTTTTATAAATAATAATGTATGTGATACAGAGTATTATTTTATGTTTAAAGATAAAGATGCTGATTTATTAATGAAGAGAGTTCGTCAAATGATTAATAATTTAGCAACTTGTGGATTAAATGCTTCATTAATTAGTAATGGAGATTTAAGATTAGTTCTTGAAAACTTCCTAAATGGAGGTAATACTTCAGAGTTTGGAACGGTGATGCCTGTATGAGTACAAGTTTAAGAAGTCAGTTAGCTCCTAAGGGACTACATTTTTCACCTAGTGATTTTGTTATTAGTGATAAGTATGCAACTATACTTACAGTTGTTTCTTATCCTAAATATATAGCACCTGGTTATTTATCAACTCTTACTAATATGAGTGGTATTAAGGTAGTTGTTAAGCATATACCTGTACCTGCTCAAGAAATGCAAAAGATGTTAAATAAGCAAGTAGCAGAATTAAAAGAAAGATATCAAAATGAAAGAGACCAAACTGTAAGAGAAAGAATTAGACAAGATGCTGAAAGTTTGGAATACTTTACTTCTATGATTGCTGGTAGTCAAGCTAGAAACTTTGATTTTCAAATGCATATTATGATTACTGCTAATACTAAAGAAGAATTAGAAATTAAGAAATTAAATGTTAAAAATTATTTAGATGCAATGGAATTAAAAGCAGTAGCTTTAAGATTTGAACAAGAAAAGGTTCTTAAATCTATTATTCCAGTGTTCCCTAGTCAAGATGTGGAACAAAGAATTGGTACTCCAATTCCTTCTATTACAATATCTGCTATGTATCCATTTATATTTGATAGTATAAAGGATCCTGGACTTAGTTGTTTACTTGGTGTAGACTTCTCAGGTGGTGTTATATTATTTAATCAATTCTTATATAAGATACGTAAAGAAAATAATAGAAATAATGCTAATATGATTATTTTAGGTACATCTGGTTCTGGTAAATCTACAGCAGCTAAGTTAATGCTTAGAACTCATATTCGTAATGGATGTCAAATTGTTATAATTGACCCTGAAGATGAATTTAGAGAAATGACTAGAACTTATGGTGGAGATACTGTTGATATTGGTAAAGGTGGAGAATTTGGTTTAATTAATCCACTTGAAATAGTTATAGATGCTGATGAAGAAGAAATTAAACAAGGACTTGGTTATACTGTTTTAACAAGAACTTTACAATTTTTGAAGGCATTTATGAAATATTATGATCCATCTATTGAAGAATCTGTTTTAACTATGTTTTCTGAGATAGTTCAAGATACATATAAACGTTTTGGTATAGATTTTACTGCTGATTTTTCTAAGTATACTTCAGCAGATTATCCTACATTTAGTGATGTTTATGCGACTATTAAAGGTAGACTTATGTCTATGACAGATGCAACTCAAGAACGTGAGATAATGGAAAAACTTGAATTAAAAGTTAGACCTATTGTTAATGAGTTAAAATTCTATTTTGATGGTCATACTACAATACGTAAAGATAGTGACTTTATGGTATTCAATATAAAAGAGTTAATGAATAGTGATTCTACTGTTAAAAATGCATTATTCTTCAATGTACTTAAGTATGCTTGGGGATTATGTTTAGATTTTGGTGTAGATACTGTTCTTATGGTAGATGAAGCACATGTACTTTTAGGAGATAATAATGCACTTGGTGCTGATTTCCTAGCACAAGTACAAAGACGTGCACGTAAGTATAATACAGGAACAATTATTATTACTCAACAACCAAGTGATTTTAGTGATCCTGCTGTTATTACTCAAGGTAAAGCAATATTTGATAACTCTTCTTATTATCTTGTTATGGGTCTTAAGAAACAAGCTGTTGAAGATTTATCATTACTTATTGATTTAAATGAAAGTGAAAAAGAAAGTATTAAACATTATTCTCAAGGTGAAGCATTATTTGTATGTGGAAGTAGACGTATGAGAATAAATGTTGCGGTAACGCAAGAAGAGTTAGATTCCTTTGGAATAGGTGGAGGTTTCTAAAATATAAGTAGTTAGGTGGTGATATCGGTGGCTGATTATGAAGCAAGAAGAGAAGATGATGGTCCAACTGAACAAGATCGTCAGAATGCAAAAAATACAACTAGAGTAGCTGCAAAAGCAGCTGGTGCTTACTTAGGGGGAGAAGCTGGAGCAAAGGCTGTCGATTTAGTATCTAAAACAAAACTTGGTGATAAAGCATTAGATATAGCATCTGCGCCAATTAAATATAATAAGATTGCTAGAAATGTTAATAATAAA
>CACZQV010000080.1 GCA_902783435.1 uncultured Erysipelotrichaceae bacterium
CACCGAATGTTCCGAAACCAACTAGTGGAACTTTATCTCCTTTTACTAATGCTTTAGTGATTGCATCGAATGTTGCATCGATTGCTCTAGTAGAGTCAGCTTTAGTTAATCCTGTAGCTGTAGCAACAGCTTCTACTAATTCAACTTTCTTCATAATTATTTACCTCCCTATGTAAATTAAGCACATATATCATGCTTACAATTTAAAATTACCATATTTTAAAATTAAAAGCAATAAATTTTATTGAAATTTATTAAGTTTTTTACTTATTTCACGTAAAAGAGCAATTATATGTCCAATAGCATAGAAAAATACACTTATTAATAGTCCTATAAACCATATAGAAATCATTAAAGAAAAGTTAAATTCAGTAATTAAACACGCATCAGAATAGAAATATGATGTAGTAGTACAAGTAGAAAATAAATTACCAAATATAATACCCAAAAAGAAGCATAAAACAAATATACCTATAGCAAATCCTTGATAAAAATTAAATTCTAATTTAGAAACTTCATCTTTTACAGAATGTACTTTAGGAAAATCACTACTCTTCTTAGATATTTCTTCAAATAAATCCATAATTATTTATCTCCTTTCTTACTATTAACTTTCTTTTCCACATCTTTCTTTATTCTTTTAGTTTTCTTAACTACTGTCTTCTTTGCATCTTCTAACTCATCTTTAGCATCTTCTACTGTTTTAGATACATCTTTACCAAATTTATCTATTTTCTTATCTATTTCTTTTTCTTTAACAAAATCATTAATCTCTTTTTCCATACTCTTAGTAGTATCATCTATTTTTTCTCTAATATCATTAAAATTTCCTAATTCCTTAACTCCTATTTTATTATCATCTAAATATCTATGGTATAAATAAACATATCTACCAAATAAAATATAATAAATAGTATCAAGTATCGCAATAACTACCCCACTAATAACTACAGTACTAATAAGATTAACTACTAATAAAAACACACTAATAACTAAAATACTATAATAACTAAATTCATTATCTATCTCATTAAAAGGACTCTTATTAATATGCATTCCTTTCCACAATCTAGTATTTCTAAACATAGTATGAAATAAATATGTAAGTAGAACTACATTAATAACAAAATCAAGTGTTGTATTTAAAGAAAAAGATTGAATAAGTGTTAATAATGAAGTAAAAGTAGTTAACATATATATAAATACTAATAATATATTAGAATAATTAAAATACTTTTTACCTACAGGTAACTTTAAAAATATAAAATACACAAGTATAAACAAATAAATACTATTGTGATTAATAATACTACTAAATAATTCTAATGAACTACCATGAGTAGTAACAAAAGACTGACTACAAATAATAATAACTAATATTATACCTATAATTAAGTTTACTATTACATTTCCATTATCATACCACATAGTTTTCTTATCTTTCATTTAATCACCTTCTATTATTAATTATAACATTATTTATAAACTAAAACACATTAAAAACATTTTTCTTTTAAACTTTACAAGTATATGTTATAATACTACTGAATTGGAGGGGATATTATGAATCTACCTGTAGTAGCTTTAGTAGGAAGACCTAATGTTGGTAAAAGTACTTTATTCAATAAAATAGTTGGTAGAAAAGTATCAATAATAGAAGATATGCCAGGTGTAACACGTGATCGTATTTATCAAGAAGCAACATATGAAAGAAAAAGATTCTATTTAATAGATACTGGTGGAATAGATGCAACAGAAATGGATTTCAACAAAGAAATAAAAATGCAAGCAGAAATAGCTATAGATGAAGCAGACGTTGTAGTATTTATTGTAGACGGAAAAGAAGGATTAACTACAAACGACCTCATAGTAAGAGATATCTTAAGAAAATCTAAAAAAAGAGTAATAGTAGCTATTAATAAAGTAGATGTAAAAGAAGCTAGAAATAATATTTATGATTTCTATGAATTAGGATTTGATACATACATTCCTATCAGCAGTATTCATAATACTGGTTTTATTGATTTAATGGATACAGTCACTATGGATTTCCATGAAAAAGAAATAGAAGAAGATACTAGAATAAAATTTTCAATAATAGGAAGACCTAATGTTGGTAAATCTAGTTTAACTAATGCACTTCTAAATGAAGAAAGAGTTGTAGTATCAAATATCGCAGGTACCACAAGAGACTCAATAGATTCAGTATTAAAATATAATGGTGAAGAATTTGTAGTAATAGATACTGCTGGTATGAGAAAAAGAGGTAAAGTATTTGAATCAGTTGAAAAATATAGTTTATTTAGATCTTTAAAATCCATTGATAGATCAGATATATGCTTAGTAGTAATAAATGCAGAAGAAGGTATCACAGAACATGATAAACATATCGCAGGTTATGCTATTGAACGTGGTAAAGGACTAATATTTGTAGTAAATAAATGGGATACAGTTACTGATACTACTATCCAAGAATATGAAAAATTAATGAGAGCTGAATTTCAATTTGCTACATATGCACCTATTGTATTCTTATCTGCACTAACTAAAAAGAGAATACATACATTAATGCCTGAAATATTAAAAGTAAAAGAAAACATTAAAAGAGAAATAAAAACATCTATCCTAAATGATGTAATATTAGATGCATATAATCTAAATTTACCTCCATCATATAAAGGTAAAAGATTAAAAATATATTTCACTAGTCAAACAGGCATTAATCCACCTAAATTTACTTTTAGAGTAAACAACAAAGGATTAGTACATTTCTCATATGAAAGATATTTAGAAAATAAAATAAGAGAAAACTTCAACTTTGAAGGAACACCTATAATACTACAATTTAAAAATAGGAGTGGTGAAGAATAATGTTAATAGGAAATAATACTAATTTTAATAATGATAATAATAACTTCAATAATAAATTTAGAGCTATTAAAGAAAATAATAATATTACTAAAAACATTATGAATAATGATACAAATATGTATAAAAATATAACTAATAATAATGAATCAGTAGATAAATCATTCCAAATATTAAAAGATAGACTAGATAATGGATTAATATCTTTAGATGAATTTAATAAAAAATGCCAACAAATAAATAAAAATAGAAACAATTAAAACCTCCTACATATAATCTATTAGGAGGTTTTTCTATGTTTAAAGATAATTTATGGAATAAAATAGAGAAAAAAACTAATATAAATAAAAATACCATTATAACTCTAGCTAATAAACTTCAAAATAATGATATGAAAGATGAAAACACTTTAAGAGAAGTAATAAAAGATATAAGTAACCTAACAGGTAAAGAAGTATCTAAAGAAAAAGAAGATAAAATAATAAATGCTATTATAAATAATAAAGTACCTAATAATATTGATAAAATGTTTTAAAAAGACTATTTATTTAGTCTTTTTTATTGTATAATCAATTTAGAATAGGAAGTGACTATATGGCTCTATACGATGAAATAATTAATACATTTACTGACAGTAAAACATATGAAGTATTAAAACTATATTGTAATAATAGATCACTATATAGTAGTTTAGTAAAAGATAAAAATTTTGATAACAACACAGCAATTAATTATAGAAACAATTTTTTAAAACATATTCAAAACCCAACAATATCCACGCTATATAAAACACTACTAGGATATAATTATATAGAAATTGATAAAAGAATAGAAAAATATATTAATGAAGTTAAAAATAGAAATGATTTAACTGATATTCAAAAAGATATGGCAATAGCTAATATTAAAGAAAACTGGATATATCCATTATCAAAATATAAATCAATCTTTGAAAAATATAGTTCATATGAAGAAATATTAGTTAGTTTAGATAAATTAGATTACAAAAACGTAACAAGAGATCTTGATAATCTTAAACTATATCCACACAATCAAGAAATAATACAAGAAACAAAGGAAAACATAAAAAGAAACACTAACATTTCAGATAATGAATTAAATGATTTATTGTTACTATATGAATTTAAAAACAAACTAAGACTTAAATTTTTTGGTGGAGAAGGAATAATGGGATACCATGTAAACATCTCCAATTTAGACCCAAATAAAGAATGTAAACAAAAATCAGATATAAAATTCTACATAAATGCCGGTACTGATACATTTGAATTTGCAAGATACTTTCAAAGTAAATGTCTAAAAGAAAACATAGATTTTAAATATAAGGTTGTTGATTCTCTTAGATACAAAGAATATGAAAGAACAGATAGAATGTGTATCTGGTCATCATATGAAGATGCTGAAAGAATAGTTAATATTTTAAAAGAAATAAAAGAAGAACACCCAGAATTCAACTATCAAAATCCACCAATATTATGTGGAACAATAGATAATTTCATTGGTGTAGGACAAGACTTTGATTCCTCATTTAATGATAGTATGAGTACAATAATTGAAAAATCTATTAAAAACATTTTTCATACAGCAGATAAACAAAAAATACTAAAAATTGCTGAAGAAAATCCAAGTATAATACCTGCATTAAGAAATGAAATTACAAAAATGGCTAAGAGTAAAGGATTAGATCCTACAAAAATGTGTGTTAAAAATGATATTAAAAAGAAATTACCAAGATATCTAAAAACAACTAATGATATAAAATATGTACAAATAAATGATAAATTATATATAGATAGAAATACATATGAAGAAGCTCAAAAGAAACAAATTAATATTGATGGTAACCCATTAATAATTAATAATAAAAACTATTACAAAATAACTAATGAACAACTAGAAGAATTAAATAATAGTAAAAATAAAACTACTAGTATTACTAATACTAATACAAACAAAAGTAATAAAAAATATATAACTATATATAATGATAAAATTACTAATAAGAAATATATAAAAGAAACAGATCTAGGTTATAAAAAAGAAAATCCTAAAACTATTATGAATAATACTTGTTATGAAATAAGTGATGAAGAAATTAATAAATTAAATAAAAGAATAGTAAATATAAGTATTTATCTAAAACAAAAGAAAACTCTAAAAGTACCAATAGCATCTATAGATAATAAATTATATATACCTAGTGAATATACTAGTAATAGTAATAGTAAAAAAATTAAAATTGATGGAGTAATATATAATGAAGTATCAAAAGATTATCTTGCTATATTAAAACAACAATTAAATAATAAAGATACTGAATTAGTTTTAATAAAAAAGAGTATTGTTAAGAAAAATACTACTTCAAATGATTTAATTCCAGGTACTAATATACCTAGACCTAGAAATAGAGGTTTATATGAAACAGATGAAGAGTATGAACAATTCTTAAAAGAATACTATGATAAAGCATTTAATAAAAATAAAGAATTAAATGATATGTTTATAAATAATAATACTGATACAAAAGAAAAGAACAAATAGTTCTTTTTTTTTATTATTTGAATAAATATTTAATAAATAAGGAGATGGATTATGGAAAAAAATGAAATTATTAAAAATATATCAAAAAGAAGTGGAGGTAATATATATTTAGGTGTAGTAGGAGCAGTACGTACTGGTAAATCAACTTTTATTAAAAGAGTAATAGAAACATTAGTAGTACCAAATATAGAAGATGAATATGAAAAGAAAAGAGCATTAGATGAAATACCACAAAGTGCTACAGGTAAAACAATTATGACTACAGAACCTAAATTTGTTCCTAATAATACTGCTAAAATAAAGATAGATGATGTAGAATGTAATATTAAGCTTATTGATTGTGTAGGCTATATGATTAATAATGCTATTGGAGCTACTGATGAAAATGGCCCTAGAATGGTGAAAACACCATGGTATAATGAAGAAATACCATTTACAGAAGCAGCTGAAATAGGAACAGAAAAAGTTATTAAAGAACACTCAACAATTGGTATAGTAGTAACAAGTGATGGATCGATTGGAGAATTTCAAAGAGAAGATTATTTAGATGCAGAACATCGTGTAATAGATGAATTAAAATCTATTGGTAAACCATTCATAGTAGTATTAAATACTACTCATCCTACTCTACCTGATACAGAAAAATTAAAAGAAAAACTAGAAGAAGAATATAATGTACCAGTATTACCTATAAGTATTGAAACAATGACAGAAAAAGATATGTATAATATCTTAAAAGATGCATTATATGAATTTCCAGTATTAGAAGTAAGAGTAAATATGCCTGAATGGATTAGTATACTAAATGAAACTAATAAAATTAAAAAATCATATATAGACTCAATAAAAGAAAGTGTAGTTGAAATTGATAAAATAAAAGATGTAGATAAAATAACTAATGCTTTCCAAAAAAATGAATATATTGAAAAAGCATATTTATCTGACATAGATACATCTACTGGTATAATAACAGTAACACTTTCTTCACCTAAAGAATTATATAATGAAACATTAAAAGAATTAATAAATGTTGACATAAAAAACAAAGTAGATTTATTAAATCTATTCCAAGAATATAATATAGCTAAAAAAGAATACGATGAAATTAAATATGCCCTAAAAATGGTAAAACAAACAGGATATGGTATAGCTACTCCTTCTGTAGATAATATGAAATTAGACAAACCTGAAATAATTAAACAGGGAACAAGATTCGGAGTAAAACTAAAAGCAGTAGCTCCATCTATTCATATGATAAGAGTAGATGTAGAATCTACATTTGAACCAATCATTGGTAGTGAAGTACAATCAAAAGAATTAATTGATTACTTAACTAAAAATGATAATGATATTTGGAAAAGTGAAATATTTGGTAGAAGCTTAGATTCAATAGTACAAGAAGGTATTCAATCAAAAATAAATCTTATGCCAGATAATATAAGATATAAATTACAAAATACTCTAACTAAAGTAATAAATAAAGGTTCTAATAATGTTATTACCATCGTAATATAAAAAAATAAGGAATAATCCTTATTTTTTCTGTATCTTAGAAATATAACCATTATATTGATTATATAAATCACGTGTTTTAAATTTAATTTCATTATCTTCTAATACATAATTATCTTTATTATTCTTTAAAAAATTAAGTAACTCAGTACTAGTATCTAATACATTATTAACCTTATTTTTAGTATCATTAAGTAATTCTTTATTCTTTTTAAAATCATCTAATCTCTTATCAGTAATCATTAATTCTAAATATAAATCTTTATAGTACTTATCATTTGTTTTACCATTAATATACTTTTTAGCACTTTCTTCATCTAAATTACTAATTAACTTATCAATCTTCTTATTAAAATCTTTCTTAGTACTTTCTAAATACTTCAATGATTTATCAAAATCAGGTCCATCTTCTTTATAATTATCATAAGATAATATCTTAGTTAATTTAGAATCTTTAACTATAGATAATACATCTTGCATTAATACAGCATTATCATCTAAATATGTTTTAATTGCCTTCTCAATTACCTTATATTCTCCACTAGATTTAATACTTCTATTATATCTATCTTTACTCATATCTAACTTATCTAATACTTTAATTTCTTTTCGTAAATCATTTAAACTAGTAGCATCTCTAATAACTAAAAATCCTATAAGTAAAAACATATCTAATACTATAAATAAAAATATTAGAAAAAACTTCTTCTTATTACTCATATAATCACCTACTCTATATCACATAGCATTTATTTATATCTATATCCAATACAAAATCCCCAAATTCAACCTTTTCAAGTATCTTATCAAAAGAATCATCAACTAGGCCATAATACTCTTTATCATTATACATTACATGAGATATATCTTTAATAATAAAATAATCATCAGTCTTAAAATATACATCACAATCTACTTTTTCAATTTTTAAATCCAATGTATCTTTATAAAAAGCATTTTCTAATTTTGTTAATTTTATAAAAGTACCAATACTTTTATCAATAACTAATAACTTATAAAAACCATTTAGTTTTAATCTCTTCTGAATACTTTTAATTGTTTCTTTTATCTTTTCTAATTCTAATCTAGAAAAGATATATATTATATAATCAGTATTATTAAGTTTTTGTATCTTCATGATATTCACCTAATATAATATATGATAAAATTAAATAATTTCTACTCCTATTAAAGTCTCTATTTTATTTTGAACTTCCTTTACCCCTAATTTAGTTACACTAGAAAATACTACTAAGTCATCTCCTACAACTAAATCTAAAGTATCCATTATTACTTTTAAATTTTTTTCTTTTTTACTTCCACCTATTTTATCTGCCTTAGTCGCAATAATAGTAACTGGAAGATTATAATACTTTAAAAAATTATACATTAATAAATCATCTTCAGTTGGTTTATGTCTAAAATCAATTAACATAAACACTCTTTTTAATTGAGTTCTTTTTTCTAAATATTCTTCTATCATCATACCAAATTTAGCTTGAGTTTTTTTATCAACAGAAGCATAACCATAACCTGGTACATCTATTAAATAGAATTCATTATTAACACCATAAAAGTTTAATGTTTGAGTTTTTCCTGGAGTAGCAGAAGTATAAGCTAAATTCTTTCTACCTAAAATAGAATTAATAAAACTACTTTTACCTACATTACTTCTACCTACAAGTAAAAATTCAGGTTTATTTCCATCGGGATATTGACTTCTTCTAGTAGCCATAATATCAAGATTTGCTTCTTTTATTATCATAACTATCTTCCCTCTTCCTTCTCTTTATAATTAGAAAGTTCTAAATCTAATTCTTTCATAATATTCATAGCATCATCAATTGATTTAACTCTCGCACCTGATGCTTTCTTATGACCACCACCATTAAATTTTTCCGCTACTTTATTAATTTCTGGTCCACGTGATCTAATAGATACTCTATATTGCTTATTTTTAATATCTTCAGTAATAGTAGCCCATACTAGAACTTCTTTTATATAATTAAAATCATTAATCATATTACCAGCTGAAGCACTATCAACACCTAAATTATTAATAAGCTCATCACTAATAACTATATAACCTAAACCATTTTCTGTAACTATCATATTAGAAGCTATATAACCGTGTAATCTTACTTCAGAAAGTGGTCTAATATAGAGTTTATCATAAGCTCTTTCTAAATCTATATTATATTCTTCTAAATATTTAGAAACTAATTTAAATGTATCAGTAGTACAACTACTAAATAAGAATCTATTAGAATCAGATACTAATCCCATATAAAGTAATTCAGCAATTGAATCATTACATTTTAATTCAGTTTCTTCTAATATTTGCATAATAATTTCAGAAACAGAAGTCTTCTTGTCTTCTATTATTTCAAAATCACAAAACTTTTCTATAAATGGATGATGATCTATTTTAATTGAATATTTAAAATCTTCTGGATTTGCAGAATCTACTCTTTTCTTATCAGGAGTATCACATACAATTAATAATGCATTATCTAATTTTTCTAATTTATCAAGTTTTCCAAATGAAAGGAATTTTTGACTACCTGTACCAATAGCAAGTACTTTCTTATTTGGATATGTTAATAAAATAGAATCTCTAAGCGCTAATTGACTACATAATGCATCAGGATCAACACCTATATGTCTTGCGATTACTATCTCATCGTATTCTTTTATTTTTTCTATTAATTCATTATACATCTAATCATCCTATCTATTCATAAAACTTAATGTATCTCTAGCAATCATTAATTCTTCATCTGTAGGAATTACATATACAAGAGTAGAAGAATCATCAGTACTTAATTTAACTTCTTCTCCTCTAGTATTATTAGCATCTAAATCAATCTTAATTCCTAAAGGACTAAGTTTTTCACATATTTCACGTCTTATTGCGATATTATTTTCACCAACACCTGCGGTAAATACAATAATATCTGCACCACCTAATAATACATAATATTGAGAAATATAATCTACAATTCTTCTTACATATTTATTCTTAGTAATAATAGCTTGTGGATTACCTTCATCACATGCATTAACTAGATCACGCATATCACTACATAATTCACTAAGACCTAAAACACCACTAACCTTATTTAAATCTTCTACTACTTCTGAAGCATTCTTACCTTCTTTTTCCATAACATATGGAATAATTGAAGGATCTATGTCACCACTTCTAGTACCCATCATAATACCAGCTAATGGAGTAAATCCCATAGTAGTATCAATACTTTTACCATCTTTAATAGCACAAATACTTCCACCACTACCTATATGGCAACTAATTAACTTAAACTTATCTTTTTTAAGTAATTTTTTAACACTATCTGCTATATATCTATGACTAGTACCATGGAAACCATATTTTCTAACTCCATATTCTTTATACCATTTATAAGGTACTGGATAAAGATAAGTTTCTTCATCCATTGTTTGATGAAATGCAGTATCAAATACACCTACCATTAAAGCATCAGGTAATACTTCTCTAAATGCATGAATACCCTTTAATATACCAGGTACATGTAATGGAGCAAATTCCTTAGTACTTTCAATATCTTCTATTACTTTATCAGTAATAATAACACTTTCAGAATATTTATCTAATCCATGAGCTATTCTATGTCCTACACCTTTAATTTCTTCTAATGATTTAATTATTTCTAAATCCATTAATTTTCCAATTAAATTTCTAACAGCCTCTTCATGATTAGTAACTTCTACTTCTTCATTTATTTTTTGACCATTATACTTAATAGTATAATTAGTACCTTCTAATCCTATTCTTTCATATATACCACTGGCTATAACAGATTCATCTTTCATTTCAAATAATGTAAATTTTAATGAACTACTACCAGCATTAATAGATAATATCTTCATCAAGATACACCTCTTTCTAAATCTATCATTAATATTATACTATAATATATAAAAATAACCAAATAAAAAAAGCCATAATGGCTATTTTATTTTAAATCCACATTTAGGACAATAATTATATTCTTTTACATAATGTCCACATACTGGACAGTAATTAATTTCTTTTTTCTTTTGGTAAGTTAATATACCATCTTCATCTAATGCAATAACTCCAGTATCTATACTCTTATTAAGATTCTTTTGAATTTTAGAAGTTTTACCTACAGTAATAAAACATAATACTACCATTACTATATCAAATACAAAAAATATTAATATAGTTAATATACTAGCAGTCTCTACTGCATAGAATAACAATGCATCATATATAGTATGAGCTAATGTAGGAAAAAGAATTGAAAATATTATATTTCTTGTATATATACTATAATTACCATTATTTTGATTAACTTTAGATTGAGATAAGAAATACCCCATTATAACACCAAAACACATATGACCTGGAACAGAAAGAATAGCTCTAACTATAGCAGTACCAATTCCTCCACCTAATACATATAAAATATTTTCTATACAAGCAAATCCAAGTGAAGCAAATACTGAATATACTATAACATCATATACCTCATCAAATTCTTTATTATTATATCCAAATATTTTTACTACTAACCATTTAAATCCTTCTTCTATTAATGCAACACTTATAAATACATTAATAAATAAAATTAAAAAATTAGTCTCCCCTTTAGTAGAAAAGAAATTTCCTAATAATAATTCTATAATAACTATAGGTATAGCACTTAAAAAACCAAATATAAACATTTTAGCAAGTAATCCTTTAGGTTCCCTGTTAACATCCTTTTTATAAATAAATAAACATAATAATATTACTGGTAAGATTGCTAACAATAATAAATAAATCATATAAACACCTCATATATATGATAGCATAAATAAAAAAAAGCTCAAAGAGCTTTTTATTTTCCACAAATAACTTTATAAGTATCTTTAATAATCATTAATTCTTCATTAGTAGGAACAACCCATACATCTACTTTAGAATCTTTACTACTAATAATTCCTTCTTGATTATCTCTATATCCTGCAACGTTATCATTTGCTTTCTTATCAATCTTGATACCTAAAGCAGATACTCTATTAATAATATCTTCTCTAGCTTCAATACCATTTTCTCCAACACCTGCAGTAAATACTATTGCATCTACTTTACCATCTAATTCTATAAAGTATTCAGCAATATATCTAGCTACTCTATCATTATACATATTAAGTGCTAAAATAGCTCTTTCATCACCTTCAGCTGCAGCATTTTCAACATCTCTACTATCAGAGAAACCTGAAACTCCAAGTAATCCACTCTTCTTATTTAATGCATTAGTAACATCACTAACATCACTATCAGATTCTTTACAAACATATTCGATAATAGATGGATCAATTGAACCACTTCTTGTTCCCATCATTAAACCATCAAGTGGAGTAAGTCCCATTGTAGTATCAAAACATTTACCATCTTTAATAGCAGAAATACTAGCACCACTACCAACATGACAAATAATTAAGTTAACATCTTTCTTACCTAATTTTTCTTGCATTACAGTAGTAATATATTTATGACTAGTACCATGGAAACCATATTTTCTAACTCCATAATTTAAATACCATTCATATGGTACTGGGTATAAATAATTTTCCTTAGGCATAGTTTGATGGAATGCAGTATCATATACAGCAACCATTGGAACATCTGGTAATACTTCTTGTAAAGCCTTAATACCAGCTAAGTTACCAGGATGATGTAGAGTAGCAAATTTAGTCATATCTACTATATCTTGTATTACTTCATCATTTATTAATACAGCATCTTTATACTTTTCAGCTCCATGAACAACTCTATGTCCTACACCTTTAATTTCATCTAAAGATTTAACAGCTTCATTTTCAATTAATGAATCTAAAAGTACTTTAACAGCATCATTATGATCTTTTAAGTATTTAGCACCTTTTATCTTTTCTCCATTCATTTTAATAGTCCAAAAACTATCTTCTAAACCAATTTTTTCAATATAACCACTGATAATTACTTTTTCTTCAGGCATTTCAAATAATTGATATTTTAAAGAACTACTACCAGCATTTACACATAAAAATTTCATAAATCTTCCTCCTAATCAATAAACATATATTATCAAAAAAAATATAAAAATACAATAAAAAAACAAGGAATTATTCCTTGTTTTTATTATTTACTTTTCTTTCTACTTCTTTTATTAGTTTTACTTTGTTTTTTAGAAGTAGTTGTTGTTGTATTCATACTTTTTTCAATTAAACGTTTAGTGATTTCACCACCAACTTTACCATTATCACGACTACTTGCAGTAGCTCCTAAATTAACACCAAATTCATTAGCAATTTCATATTTCATTTTATCAATAGAATTCTTTGATCCTGGTGCTTTTACTTTTCTTGAAGCGGTAGTTGTAGTTTTCTTTTTACTTTTAGCCATTATTTCACCTCCTATACTTATAGGTTGTGAATATTTTTAAATTTAATACTAAAAACTATAATAAATCACTAAATTCATTACTCTCTTTATTATCAATTACTATTGTATTAATAGAATCGACAGCTTCATCTATTAATAAATTATAATTAAACTTAGATTCTTCTTTCTCACATGTTTCTAATTTAGGATTAATAACAGGATGAGGTGGAACAAACACAGTACAACAATCTTCATATGGAATAATACTAATATCATAAGTATCGATATCTCTAGCTATTTTCATAATTTCTAATTTATCAAAACAAGCTAAAGGTCTAATTACAGGTATATTAGTAACTTCATTAATAACTTTCATACTAGTTAAAGTTTGAGAAGCAACTTGCCCTATACTTTCTCCATTAACTATTACATATCCCTTATACTTATTAACTAATCTTTCCATTATCCTATACATCATTCTTCTCATAATAGTAATAATATAATCACCCTTACAATTCTTATATATTTCCTCTTGTATAGGAGTAAAATTAACTACATGTAAATTAATATGATCACAGTACTTAACAAGCTTTTTACTTAAAGAAATAACCTTATTACGAGCTTCTATACTAGTATGAGGCATAGCCTCAAAATATACTGCATCCAATGTCATTCCACGTTTCATAGCTAAATATCCAGCAACAGGTGAATCAATACCTCCACTTAACATTAATAAACCTTTAGGTTGAGTTCCCACAGGATATCCTCCACATCCAGAATAACTCTTATAATATATAAAAGTTTCAGTATCTCTAATTTCTACTCTAATACATAAATCAGGATTATGAACATCAACTTTAATATTATTAATATTCTTTAAAAGTAAACCACCAAGAACTCTATTATAATCTAAACTATGAATTGGAAAACTCTTATTACTACGCTTAGTTTCTATTTTAAATGTAGAAAACTCTTCTTCTTTTATTACTTCTAATAATTTACTTTGAATAGCCTTATCATCTGACTCTACTACATAAGCAATATGATAAGTATGTATACCAAATATTTTACTAACTACATTTTCTATATCATTTAAATCATCTTCATTTAATTCAATATACATTCTAGCTCTATCTTTATGTATCTTAACATCAAACCCATTTAATTTACTTTTTAAATTATTATATAAAGTATTTATAAAAAAATTTCTATTATCACCCTTAGTAGATAATTCTCCATATTTAATTAAAATTACACGTTCCATAATATCACCACGCTCATATTTTAACAAATAACATAAAAAAAGACAACAAAGTTGTCTATTTTATTAATTCTTTAGTTCTATAAAAAGTCTTACTAACTACTTCACAATCTTTTACATTAGAAGCAAAATAATAATCAGTACCGTATTTTTTATTAATTTCATATACAAAATATAATTCTTCATAGTATCTATCAAATATCTCTTTACCATTAGATTTACAATTATATAGAATTCTCTCTTCCATATCATCTTTTGTCTTTTTACTCATCCACTTAGATACTTTATAAACATTTATATCTTTATTAACAAAATTTTCTTTTTCTATTAAAACATTATTACAATTTAAAGTAACATATGGCATACCATCGATCAATTCTACATAAGAATCAGCCCCAGAACATTTTCCTCCACCAACAGGACTCTTAATAGGTCTAATTAATTCTTCATCTATTACTTCTTGTAGATAAACTTTTTCAGTATTATGAAAAGTATCTATATTAGTAGTAACTGAAGAAGTAAAACTAGTAGCACTTTTCTTCATAGTTTCTATTCTTTGTTTAGATACTCCTCCAAATAAATTCATAGATAAAATACAAAATATAATTAACAATACTACCATTATTGTTAGTACTTCAAACTTGCCAAAACCCTTATTACTTTTCATAAACGCTCATCAACTTCCTATAAATATTTTCATCTACTACTGAAGTAGCCTTAATTGATATATCTAAAGCTTCTTTATAATTCCCCTTATAAAAAGCTTTTTCTGCATCACTTAAACCTTTATCTACTTCTTCAAATCTACTTCTATAACGATTACCATATACTATAGCCATTTCAGCCATCTTAGCATTCTTAATCATATCACTAGTTGTATTATAAAGTTTTAATACTAAGTCTCTTGCTGTATCAACCCTAGTATTTAGAGTCTTAATAACAATAGGTTTCTTTTGTAATTCTTTAATAACTTCATCCATTGCTTCATTAGCTTCACTTAATTGAACAAAATAATTATCAGTAATTATAGGTAATTTATAACTTCTAATTTGATTTTTAGATGTCTCTAAGAAACCTTCAATTTCCTCTAATTGTTCTCTTGCTCTTACTTCATCATCATACATATTACCAAGAGATTTTAATGCCTTATCAAAATCATCTTCCATAACAGTAAGTCTATTAGATAAAGAAGTAACTTCTTCATTTAATAAAGAATAAGGACTAGATTTAGAACTATCTTTACCTATCATTTTCTTATAATCATCATTAATAACTACTAGTGTCTTATTAACTTCATGTATAATTTCAACATCTGCTTCATTTAAATCATACATATTCTTAATATCTTCTAATTGATTATAAACATCTCTAACTAAATTATTAGTATCCTCAAGTCTCTTATAAAAAGCTCCAACTTCTTCTTCATATACTTTTCTAGATAATCTTTCTTTTTCAAAATCTACAAATAATGAATCATAGTACTCTAACATAGTCTTTAAATCAAACATAGAACCTTCTATATTAAGTACTTTAGCTCTATCTAGTATTTTATCTATATTCTTTTTAGATTCTTCAATATTATATTCAATATTTAAATAATCTAAAACATATCCATCATTAACCATTTCTTTATAAGTTAATTCTACTTCTTTCATTCTATTAGGAATAACTTTTTGACACATTAATAATACATCAGGAAGTTCAGTAATAATAATATCCATATGTTCTATCATAGTATCAAGAGCTTTACATATATGAACAACTTCACTATATTCATTAGCTTCCATAACTTTTTCAAAATCTAAGAAAGTTCTCTCAATATTTTCAAGTTGCATTTCAATAGCCTCTTGCATAAAATCATATAATTCTCTATGTTCATTAAATTCATGATTTAAATTTCTATATTTAGCTTTAAGTTTAATAACAATAGATCTATATTTTTCTTCACTTAATGTAATATCCTTAATTTCTTCTAATAGATGATCTGCAGCTTCACGCACCTTATATATTTCAATTTCTGTCTTCGCAATACGATAACCGCAAGATTTGTAGTCTCTTTTTTCTACATAAACATCTAAATCTATTAACATATCATCAATAACTGATAATCTTTTAGTCTTAATCTCTTCAAATCTTTTTTGCCATTTATTATACTTTTCTTCCATTTTATCATTTTTAATAATTGGTTCTACTTTTTGAAGTTCTACTAAAACTGGAGTAGACGCAACCATATTACGTTGTACCTCTAGATTTTTAACAGTATTACGATAATATTTAAGTCTATATTTTCTAATTAAGTAAAGTATTACAATCACAATAATAAGCGCAATTACTAATGCTGTTCCAATAATAAGAAATTGTCCTTGCATAACTTCACCTCTATTCTTTGTACTATTACTATTTTATCACATATTTATGACATATTTCTACAAAAATCAATACTATTTTTTAATTGTATTAAAATAGTCAATAAAACTTGTTGGATTACTATAAACATTTAGCAATAACCTCCTGATTTCTTTTGAACCTTGAAATTTTACTATCAATTCAAAAAAACCACTATATTCCATTCTTCCAATATCACCAAAAGCTTTATTACTAACCTTAGCTGCTCTAGTTACAGCTAAACCCTTTAACCCATTTAAAGCTACTGCAATCAAATCATCATAAACCATTGGAGTTATCTTTTCCATTCCCGCTTGAGAAACCATCACTCTAGAACGACTTGTAATATTTACAACAGCACTATAAGGGATAGTAAAAAGTTCTGGTTTATCTCCTACTAAAACACTTAATACAAATGCATCTTCATTATAAGCTAAAACACAAGGTTGATTTACCAAATCTGGTCTTTTCTGAACTCCTGATATATATTGACCTGCTATATAAACTTCTTCCATACTATCACCTATCATAATAATAATACAAAATCACTTGACATATCAACACTTTTTTAATATAATTAATAATGCAAATTCCTGAACAGCAGGTTTAGAATATTTTAAAGTGTTTTTCATAAGAAGTAGCGATATTATTAGAGCTGTCTAGTGAAAGAAAAACTCCCTAAGATATGACTAAATCAATGAATTTGTAATACAGGAAAGGAGAAAAATTATGGCAAGATATACTGGTTCAAGTTATAAACAAGCTAGACGTGTTGGTTTCTCAATCAGTGAAACTGGTAAAGAATTAGCACGTAGACCATATGGACCTGGACAACATGGACAAGATCGTAAAGGTAAATTATCTGATTACGGAACACAATTAAAAGAAAAACAAAAAGTACGTTTCATGTATGGAGTTAATGAAAGACAATTCAAAAAGACTTTCAATGAAGCTTCAAAAATGACAGGTATCCATGGTACAAACTTCTTAAGATTATTAGAATCTAGATTAGATAACTTAGTATACAGAATTGGTTTTGCAAACACTAGACGTGGAGCTAGACAATTAGTTAACCACGGACACGTTACTGTAAATGGAAAGAAAGTTGATATTCCATCATACAGAGTTAAA
>CACZQV010000081.1 GCA_902783435.1 uncultured Erysipelotrichaceae bacterium
GGTATTGTTACTTTTTCTAAGGATGATGATAAATAATGGAAAGATTAGATGATATTTTAGGATATAAAGGCTTAAAAATATATCAAAATTCTAATTTTTTTTCTTTTTCTCTAGATAGTGTTATTTTAGCTAATTATTCTGATATTAGATTAAGAGATAAGAAAATAGTTGATTTTTGTACTGGTAATGGTGTAGTTCCTTTAATTTTAAGTCATAGAACTAATAGTAATATTATTGGTGTTGAGGTACAAGATAAGTTATGTGAACTTGCTAATAAGTCTATAGAATATAATAATCTTACTGATAGAATTGATATTATTTGTAGTGATGTTAAAGATTATTCTTTAAAACATATTAATGAATTTGACTTAGTACTTTGTAATCCACCATATTTTAAAGTAGAGGATAATAGTACTTTTAATGATTCATATGAGAAGAAAATTGCGAGACATGAAGTTTTAATTAATCTAGAAGAAATATGTGAATGTGCAAAAAAAGTATTGAAAGATAATGGAAAATTTTGTATAGTACACAGAAGTGATCGATTAATGGATGTATTAGATGCATTTAAAAATAATAAAATTGAACCTAAAAGAATTAAGTTTGTTTACGACAATATAGAAAAAGAATCAACATTAATCTTAGTAGAAGGTCAAAAGTGTGGTAAAGTAGGATTAAAGGTAGATAAACCTTTGATTTTATATAATTTAGATGGTTCTATTACAGAAGAATATAAAAGATTACAAGAGGAGGTTAATTATGATACAAAAGAGTTATAATGATACAGCTAGTTTATATTTAATCCCAACTCCTATTGGTAATTTGGATGATATTACAGTTAGAAGTTTAAATACTTTAAAGACTGTTGATGTTATATTATGTGAAGATACTAGAGATACTTCTTTATTATTAAGTCATTATGATATAAAGAAAAAACTTATTAGTTGTCATGAATATAATGAAGATAAAATAATAGATAATGTAGTATCTATGTTAAAAGATGGTTTAAATATTGGTTTAGTTACTGATCAAGGAACTCCAATTATTAGTGATCCAGGTTATATTGTATCTCGTGGTGTTATAGAAGCTGGGTATAATGTGATTAGTTTACCTGGAGCTACTGCTTTTGTACCTGCTCTTACTATGTCTGGTATTGAACCTTCTCCTTTTATGTTTTATGGTTTCTTAAATAGTAAGAATAGTAAGCAAATAGAAGAATTAAAGTCATTAAAAGATTATAAATATACAATTATATTTTATGAAGCAGTTCATAGAATTAAAAATACTTTAGAAAATATGTTAGAAGTATTTGGAGATAGAAATATTGCGGTATGTCGAGAGTTATCTAAAATACATGAAGAGGTATGTCGTGATAAGATAAGTAATATTATACCTTTAGTTGATTCTATGAAGGGTGAATTTGTTATTGTAGTTGAAGGTAATAAAGATACAGTAGACTATAGTAATTTAGATATAGTTGAACATGTTAAAATGTATGTAGATGATGGAATGAGTGAAAAGGATGCAGTTAAATTAGTCGCAAAAGAACGTGGAGTTGCGAAATCCATTATTTATAATGAATATCATAATAGGAAGTGATAGTATGAAATTAATAGTAGGTTTAGGTAATCCTGGAAAAGATTATACTAATACTAGACATAATGTAGGTTTTAATTTTGTTGATTATTACTTAAATTATAAAAATATTACTGATACATGGAGTAAGAAATTTGATGGTTTATATATTCAAACTAATTTAAATGGAGAAAAAGTAATATTTTTAAAACCTCAAACTTTTATGAATTTATCAGGTAATTCTGTTAGAAAAGTAGTTGATTACTTTAATGTAGAAGTAAATGATATATTAATAATTTCAGATGATTTAGATTTAAGTATTGGTAATTTTAAACTTAGACCTAGTGGATCTAGTGGTGGTCATAATGGACTTAAAAGTATTGAATCTAGTTTAGGTACTAATTCATATAAAAGATTAAAGATAGGTATTTCTAATGATAAAGGTATTGATACTAAGGATTATGTATTAGGTAATTTATCAAAAGAAGATAAGAATACTTTAGATAATCTATATAAAGAATTATGTGGAGTAGTAGATGATTATTTTCATATGGAGTTTCCTGATTTAATGAATAAATACAATCGTAAGAATAGGTGATAATTATGGACTTCTTTCGAGATATAATTAATATAGATTTAGAAAAAAGCATGGGTATATATAATTCTACCGATGAGTTTTTTTGTTTGTTTTTAAACAATATTTATCTAAAGAATAATAAGAATATTCTTGTAGTAGTTAATAGTATATATGAAGCTAATAAGTTATATAATTCTTTAAGTAATTATAATGATAATGTATGTTTATTCCCTATGGATGATTTTTTAACTAGTGAGGCTTTAGCTGTTTCACCTGAATTGATGATTAATAGATTAGAGACTATTAATAAGATTATTAATAGTGATAAGAATATAGTTATTACTAATTTAATGGGATATTTAAGATATTTACCTACTAGAGAAACTTATGAAAAGGCTACTTTAAGTTTAAAAGTAGGGGATGTAATATCTCCTAGTAAGCTTGTGGATAGATTAGTATCTATTGGATATAGTCGTGATACTATTGTTAATAAAACTGGTGAGTTTGGTGTTAGAGGTTTTATTATAGATGTATTTCCTATTGATGAAGATAATCCAATAAGAATAGAATTCTTTGATGATGAGATTGATTCTATTAGATATTTTGATAGTGAAACTCAAAAATCTATATCTAAAGCAGATTCTATTACAATTAAACCTTTCTTTGAATTTGTTACTTTAGAAGAAGTAAAAGAGGAAGAGTTCGGTAAACAAAAATATTTACCTAATTATGGAGATGTTTCTAATATAAGTGATTATTTATCTGATAATATTACTATATTTAAAGATTATAATGAATTGAAATTATCTTATACTAATATACTTGAAGAAATAGTTACTTATAAAGAAGAAAAAGATGTTGATTTTACTGGTGATTATATGTTTGATTTTAATGAATTAAAAGTAGATTATCCAGTATATTATTCTTCTTTAAATAATTTAAGTTCTAATGATTATGTTTCTAAGAAATATAGTTTTGATGTTAAAACTATTAATAATTTTCATGAGAATAGTGATGAGATAAGTGATTTTATTAATAAAAGTATTCATTCTAATAAAACAGTAATTATATGTTTAAAGAAGTATCAAATTAGAAGTATACTTAAACATTTGAATATGAAGTTAGTTGAAACTACTTTTGATTCTATTAAAGTAGGTCAAGTTAATATTATTGAAGCTGAGATGAATCAAGGTTTTATTTATAAAGATATTATTGTACTTACAGCTAATGAATTATTTAATAATGTAGAAAAGAAAAAGAAATATAATACTAAGTTTAGATATGGTACTAGTATTCATGATGTTAATAAGTTAAATGTAGGAGATTATGTTGTTCATAATATTCATGGTATTGGTGTTTATAATGGTATTAAAACTCTTACTTTAAATAATATTACTAAAGACTATTTAGAGGTTTTATATCAAGGTACTGATAAGATGTATATACCTGTTGAAAAGATTGATTTACTTAGTAAGTATTCTGGTAGAGAAGGTGTTTCTCCTAAGATTAATAAATTAGGTGGAAGTGACTGGAAGAAGATTAAGAATCGTGTTAGAGATAAAGTACGTGATATGGCTGATAAGTTAATTAAGTTATATGCGGAAAGGGAAAGTCGTAAAGGATTTGCTTTTTCACCTGATTGTGATATGTCACAAGACTTTGAAAAAGATTTTCCATATGATTTAACTGTTGATCAAAAACGTGCTATAGAACAAATAAAAACTGATATGGAATCTACTGTACCAATGGATAGATTATTATGTGGTGATGTTGGTTTTGGTAAGACTGAAGTTGCTTTTGTAGCGGCATTTAAGGCAGTACTTGATTCTAAACAAGTATTATTCTTATGCCCTACTACAATTTTATCTAATCAACATTATGAGAATGCTTTAAAGAGATTTAAGAATTTTCCTGTTAATATTGGATTATTAAATAGATTTACTTCTCCAAAAGAAGTTAATAGAATTATAGCTGGTTTAAAAGATGGTACTATTGATATTGTTATTGGTACACATAGATTATTAAGTGATGATGTTAAACCAAAAGATTTGGGATTATTAGTAATAGATGAGGAACAAAGATTTGGTGTAGCTCATAAAGAAAAGATTAAAGAATATAAAACTAATGTAGATGTATTAACTTTAACTGCTACTCCAATACCTAGAACTCTACAAATGTCTTTAGTTGGTATTAGAAGTTTAAGTTTAATTGAAACGCCTCCTGTTAATAGATATCCTGTACAAACTTATGTTGTGGAAGAAAATAAACAAATATTAAAAGATGCAATATATAAAGAGTTATCTCGTGATGGTCAAGTGTTTATTTTATATAATAGAGTTCAAAGTATTGATGAATTTTCTCTTAGAATAAAAAATATTGCCCCTGATGCACGTATTGGTATAGCTCATGGACAAATGGGAAAAGCAGAACTTGAGAATACTATATATGATTTTGTTAATTATAAGTTTGATATTTTAATATGTACTACTATTATTGAAACTGGTATAGATATACCTAATGTTAATACTTTAATAATTATGGATGCAGATAGATTTGGACTTAGTCAACTATATCAAATTAGAGGTAGAGTTGGTAGAAGTGATAAGTTTGCGTATGCATATCTTATGTATCAACCATTTAAGTCTTTGACTGA
>CACZQV010000082.1 GCA_902783435.1 uncultured Erysipelotrichaceae bacterium
ATACTAAGTACACTCATAAATATTGCGAAAGGAAGTTCTCCTATTACTAAAAATGGTATAAATATCGCAATTATAAGTATTGCACTAATTATTCTTTTTTTCATCTTTTATTCCTCCAAATCTTCTATTTCTTTTATTAAATTCTAAAACAGCTTTATCAAATTCTTCATTATCAAAATCTGGGAAAAGTACTTTAGGAAAATAAAACTCTGCATAACTTGCTTGATACATCATAAAATTACTTAATCTTAATTCTCCACTAGTTCTAATAACAAAATCAAGTGGTGGTAAATCTTGATATAAATTTTCTTGTATAAAAGATTCATTTATATCATCTAATTCAATATCACCATTCTTATACATTTCACATATCTTACGAGTAGTATCAACAATCTCTGCATGAGATCCATAATTAATACAAATATTAAGTACTAAATCAGTATTATTTTTTGTATCTTCTACTAATTTATCCATAGCTTTTAATACACCTTCAGGAAGAGGTTTTCTTCTACCTGAAAATATAACTCTAACATTCTTTTTCTTAATAAATTCAAATTCTTTATTAAATGAACTTATAAATAAATTCATTAAGAAATCTACTTCTTTTATATCTCTTTTAAAATTTTCAGTAGAAAAAGCATATAATGAACAATATTTAACTCCTATATCTGCCATATGTATACATAATTCTTTTAAATTACCTACAGCTTTCTTATGTCCCATAGTACGAACAAGACCTCTTTGTTGTGCCCATCTACCATTACCATCCATTATAATTCCTACATGATTTGGTATTAATAATTCTTCATTCATAATATTTACCTCTATTAAATTATATAACAATGACAAAAAAAAAGAAAGTCAAAACGACTTCCTAGAACTTATCAATGTCAATTTTAACATATTTATTATCAGTTAAAGCAGAACTAGCTTGTACTAAAGTTCTAATAGCATTTGCAGTACGTCCTTCTCTACCAATAACTCTTCCCATATCTTCATCTGCAACCATTACTTGAATTAAAACAACGTTTTCTTCTTCTGTTGGGAATTCCTTAACACTAACACTATCTTTATTAACTACTAAAGATTTTACTATTTCTTCTGTTAATTCAACTAAATTCATAATTACTTACCTTTCTTTTTAGAATCAGCAAATTTCTTCATGATTCCTTCTTTACTAAATAAGTTTTTAACTGTATCAGTTGGAATAGCTCCTGTATTTAACCATTTTAAAGCTACTTCTTCATTGATTTTTACTTCCTCATTTAATGGTGCATAAGTACCGATTAATTCTAGGTATTGTCCATCTCTTGGTCTTCTACTATCAGTAGCAACGATTCTATAAGTTGGTCTTTTTTTAGCTCCCATTCTTGTTAATCTTAATTTAACTGCCATTATTATCCCTCCATTCCTAAGCAATAATGATATTATAGTAGAAAGAAAAAGAAATGTCAACCTTTTTTTGTTAACATTTCTTTTTATATACATAACCTAAAGGATAATTATCTACATAAGGTAATTCCACACAATCAAACATTTCTCTAAAAATACTATTACCACTATTATATCTATACATAATATTACTACATACAATAATACCATCATCTACTAATAAATCATTTAACTTATCCCTAATAATTTTAATAGTATCAAAAGAACAATATTCTAATATATTAGAAGTTATAATAACATCATATTTCTTATTAGATGATATATTTTTAATATCACTATTATAAAAATTAAATTTATTTTTTCTTATACTTTCATTTAACTTATCTATATCACTTATACCCTTTTTTCTATTACCTTTATAAAACAAATTACCATTATCAAAAGGAAATACTTTTCTAATATAATTATTCCAAAATTCATAAGCTTCTTTTTCATCTTTATTATTACAATTAACTAATTTTAATAACTCATATATGTATATATGATTCTTAAATAAATCTTCACTAGGATAAAACATATCTAAATATTTAATTCCCCAAAGTCTTAAATAATAATAATACTTAGTTAATTTATTAATATCATAACTATCTATACTATTAGCTCCATTATAACAACAATAAAAATATTGATCAGAAGAACTAAGTACAGTTAATACATCTTTATCTTTAACATCAATATATTTAAATAACTCATCTAAATTCTCATTAGTAGAATAATATAACTTATCATAATTATCTATTCTTTTTCCATCTACTAATTTAGAAGCAACATAAACATCATATAGTATAGACATATTATCACCTCAAGTAATGCTTATTCTATATTAAAAAATATTTAAAGTAAAGAAAAAGATTATATAGTATTTTCATCTATATAATCTTCTTTTATTTTATCAATATCATCCTCTACTATATCATCCCAACTATCTTCATCTTCACGTATATCTACTTTTACTTTTATATCTCCAACCAATTCTATTCCAAGTTCTTTCTCAATAGTATAATTAATTTTATTACCATTAATATCTATTTTTACACAGTTAGGTTGTTTTAAACTTCTAACTATTATTTCCTCTCCATCTACATTTTCTCTATCTCTCATATTAATTACTTCTTCATAAGTGTTAGTTTCTCTAATCACATCAGTCTTAGTATCATTATCATATGAATACCATATATTAACATCATAACTCCCAGTAACAACTATTTTATTATTACTTTTAGTTCCATTAAAATTATGATTAATAACCCAACACCCTAATACAGTAGATGGATTATTAACTTCTACACTATGATCAGTAGAAAATAATCTTTTACCTTTAGATATAACAGCCTTAGTTACAATTTCTTTATAATTAGCCATAGACTCCTCCCACTTTAATATATGTAAAAGCCTAAAAAAAAGTACTAAAAAAATAGAAAATAATGTTATAATATGTATAGATACTAGGAGGGGTAGTATGGCATCATCAATTATACACTTAGCTATAGCTAAACAAATTAAAGAAAAATCTAATTTAAAAATAGATAACTTAAAAGACTATTATTTAGGTTCAATCGCACCAGATATAGCAAAACAAGTAGGTACATCACGTAATGAATCACATTTTATATATAATACTCCTACTGATATTCCTAATTTAAAACTATTTATAAAAAGATATCCTACATTTAAATATAATTCATTTGATTTAGGTTATTTTACTCATCTTTATGTAGATAAAATTTGGGTTGAAACAGTACTAAGAAATATTGTATTAAATAGTTCAATAAAACTACTAGATGGTACTACAATACAAACAACACCAGAAGAAATAAAAAATATGATTTATTCAGATTACACTAATTTAAATATTAAAATAATTGAAGATTATAATTTAGATTTATCCCTATTTTATGAAGATTTCCAAATACCAAAAACAAGTATAAAAGAAATACCAATAGAAAAACTAGATATTCTAATAAATAAAATGGGAATTATAATAGAAAATACTAAAGAGAATAAAGCTTATTCATTTGATATCACATTAGTAAAAGAATTTATAGATAAAATATCTGATGAAATTATAAAAGAATTAAAGAAGTACTAAAACTAGTACTTCTTTTCATTTAATAATAAATCAAAATAACTATTTAATTCATCTTTAACATAATTAATCATATCATTTACTTTTTCTAAGTTTTCCATATATATATGATATATAGGTATCTCATTTAATTCTTTTTCTAAATTATCCAATTCTAATTTAATATCTTTATCATTAGTTCTAATATACTTCTTTTGAAGTATTTTTATTTTTTTTACTAATAAATTAATATCTTCATTAGATTCCATTTGTTTTTTTAAATCAATACAAGTTTTATATTCCTTAGAATCTTTAATCACTTTAACTACTTCATCTAACTTTTCCATCTAAACTCCATGTTTTAGCAGATTCTATTTCTACATCTACTATATCTCCAGGTTTAAGCTCTAAAGAACTAGTAAAGTTAATTAACTTATTAGTATCAGAATATCCATAATACATATCTTTCTTTTCTGATACTCCTTCTACCATTACATTTAAAACTTTACCTTCAAGTTTCTTATTATTTTCTAAGAAATACTTATTAACTACTTCATTTAATCTTTGAAGTCTTTCTTCTTTTTCCTTTAAAGGAGTATTATCTTTTAATTTTTCAGCAGGAGTACCTACTCTCGCACTAAATATAAAAGTAAATGCATTATCATACTTACACTCTTCTACTAAACTCATAGTGTCATTAAAATCTTCCTCTTCTTCTCCAGGAAATCCTACTATAATATCAGTACTAATAGTAACTCTAGGTACCATATCTTTAATCTTATGAAATAACTCTAAATAACTCTCCCTAGTATATCTTCTACCCATTAAGCGTAAGACCTTGTCGCTTCCACTTTGTACAGGCAAATGAACACTAGGCATTATATTAGGATACTTTCCTATTACTTCAATCATCTTATCAGTAAAATCCCATGGATGAGAAGTCATAAATCTAATTCTAGGAATATCTTTCTTAGCTATATCCTCAAGTAAATCACCTAAATTATAATCATCATATAAATCTTTACCATAAGCATTAACATTTTGTCCAAGTAAAGTTATTTCTTTATAACCATCTTTTATTAATTCATCTACTTCAGCTAATATATCTTCCTTTAATCTACTTCTCTCTCTTCCTCTAGTATAAGGAACTACACAATATGTACAAAACTTATCACAACCATAAATAATATTAACATATGCTTTATAATTATTAGCTCTAACTACAGGTAATCCTTCATATAAATCGCCTTCACGAGAATAAACTTCTATCTGTTGAGAATTATCTGTTATAGCTTTATCAATTATTTTAGGTAATTCATTCATATTATGAGTACCACATACAAAATTAACAAATTTATAATCACGAAGTATAGCTTCTACTACACTAGCTTCTTGAGCCATACAACCACATAAACCTATAATTAAATCAGTTTTCTCATTTTTTAAATGTTTAAGTCTACCAAGCATACCAAATGCCTTATTATGAGCATTCTCACGTATACTACAAGTATTTAATAATACAAGATCTGCATCCAAATAATCATCTACTTTAGTAAAACCTAATTGTTCTAATAATGCCCCTATATTTTCACTATCATGTTCATTCATTTGACAACCATAAGTCTTAATAAAATACTTTTTACCAGAATACTTTCCTAATACATCTTCACTAAATTTAAAATCTAATCTCTTATATAATCTTTTATCACGAGTTCTCGCTTCTTTATAATCAGGTAAATGCATAATATCCCTCATTTCATTCTTATATATTTTAACAAACAATATAAAATAATACAATAAAAAAAGAACCAAAGGTTCTATAAATAATTATTAATAATACTTTCTAATATATTATATTTATTATGCATAATTTCCCACTTAATAGCTTCCATATTAGTTTTAATAATATTTATTATATTAGCTAAACTAGAATTTAATTCTTTCTTATCCATATTTTCTACTATAATTTCTAAATTAGTAATTCTAGAATATTTACCATAATCTTTATTTTGAATAGATACATTAAATAAATTCTTAAATGAAAATATATCTATATCAGTAAATCGTTTATCTTCTAATATTTTAAATGCAGTACATAAATAATTATTAGATAAAGCTATATCCATTGCAGAAAAACCTTTATTATTTCTAATATTAGGTAAATAATTACTTTTCTTAGTTAATTGTTCTGCTACTTTACCAGCCATCATAGAATTATATTGAGCTAGAATATGTCCAAAAGTATTACCCTCATAATTTTGATGATTAACATTCCAATTCTTTTTCTTCATTAATTCTATAACATAATTATATTGTTTAGCTTTTAAAAATCTAGTAACAACATCATTACCAACACCATCAATAGTATTAACACTAACAATATTCTTGTTTACTAAATTATAAGCCATTTCATATTTACCGTCTTTGATTAAATTAAAAATCGACGATGGATCATCCTTACACGCATTACTTAATTCTCTCTCTAACATAATAACACCTCTCTCACGTGTTGCCTTTCTATTTTATGTTAATAAAAAATAAAAGTCAAATTACCCACAAATATCACCTATAAAAAATTCTTATAAACAATTTTTGTTGATAAATAAAGTAAAAAATAAAAAAGTTAAATTATTTCTATAAAAAAAATTAAAAGTAATAAATAAATACTATAACTATATCAAAGAAAAAAAGGTATATATAAAAAATACTAATAAAAAAAAGATTCCGAAGAATCTTTTTTTATTCACCTATTTTGTTTCCACAGTTAGAACAGAATGCTCCATTTACTGGATTTCCACATTTAGGACAGAATCCATTAGTTCCTGCTTGTGGTTGAGCTTGTTGTCCTTGTTGTTGGAATGGTCCAACAGCAGCTCCTCCTACAACTCCTCCACTTGCCATGTTCATCATACCTAATCCCATGAAACCATTAGCAGCTCCGTTTGCATTGTTAGCAGCATCTTGAACAGCTTTTCCATAAGATCCAACAAGTGTACCTTGTTGCATGTAAGTATTTCCAGCAAGTTCGTAGTTATCAATTTTAGCATTAGATTCATCGTCTAATGTTACTGATTCAACAACGAAACCTTTGATACTCATACCACGATCTCTAATTGGTTGATCGAATACTTTTTCATCCATAGTAGTCTTGATTTCATCTGTAGCAGATGGTAATTCAAGAACTGGAACTTTATGTTCACTATTTCCTAATTCATTAAGTACGTTTTGGAATGCTCCAACAACTTCACTTCTCATTTGTTCAACGATATCATCTTTTCTATATTCTTCTGCAGTACCAGCAATCTTACTCATGAATGTAGCAGGATCACTAATTACAAAAGTATATTTACCAAAACATTTAACTTGAACTCTTAATGGAGTTTCTTTTCCAGTCATTTGATTTGGAATTGGATGAGACCAATCTTGGAATGGAATTGGTGCAGGTGTTCCAAATTTATTATCAATAATTTCTTTAGCATTGATATAGAACACTGCTTGTTCCTTGTTTACTGCTCCACCATAAGTGAAACGAGTCCACATTTCTTTAAATACATCACCAAATTGTCCAGCAAAGAAAGTTGGTGAACTTGATTGATCAAATGTGTAAATTCCTTCTTCAGCAGTAGCATCTAAAATTTGACCATTTTGGAAAATTACAGCAATTTGTCCTGGTGCAACTTGAATTGCACTATCTTTTGAAATAATACCATTTGGAGTAGATACTCTCTTCATTAAAATATCATTTCCTAGATCTTCACATCTAATATACTCTTTCCATTGATCGTGTAGTGTGCTTTTAGCAGCATCTACAGCAGCTTTAATTAAACCCATAAATTTCTCCTTCTTAATTAATATAATTTAGTATACTATATTTTTAGTTTTTTTTCCAGTATTTTTTTATTTTGAAATCGCTTCATCCTTTATTGTTAAAACACTAATATTATTACCTAATTTTTCATCTAAAATAGTATTAGTTACTTTATTATTATATGTAATACGATATATAAATATCATTACTACAATAAATGATAATGCCATAGATAATATTACTATTTCTATCCATGGAATATATTTAACTATTTTCCCATCTTCCCCTAAATAATACTTATCATTATCCATATTATAAAACCCATCTATTATCGTAATATATTTATCAGTAGCATTATAATAATCTTTATTCTCTATATAATCATAAACATATTCTAATATTTGATGTATACGTTCATCAGTATAATACTTAGTAGTTCTATCTCCTACACTATACATATATATTTCTGGTTCTACATCATTAATATATATTACAAATAATACTGTATTATCTTTAAAATTTTTTTCTTTATAAAAATCAATTGTATAATAGCTTATACCTTTACCATTTAAATCTTTAGTAGTAATAATAATAGGATCTATACCAGTACTTTTAATATATGATTTAATTTTTTTATTTAATTTTGTTTCTTCACTTTTATTATATAAATCTGCATAGTCATATAGTTTTATACTATTTTTAGCATAACAATTAATACTTATACAAAATAATAAAATAGTTAAAATAAATAACTTAATATATTTCATAGACACCTCCTATAAAAAATACGCTACTAAATAAGATATTAAAAATACAAAGACAAATACAATTAAACTAAGTATAATAATACCTGTTACACTAATAGGTATATTAATATAAGAATTACCATTTTCACCATTCATAATATATGTATAATCTTTATCTTTATATTTTACTTTCATTATAAATACTGGTACTAATAATTCTTTAGCATTTTCAAATAAAATATTAGTATTATCTCTTATTAATTTTTTTAAACTATGATTTACTTTATTTTTCATAATTTTTATAGAATGCTTATCTATATCTTCTTTTCCATTTATAGATATATCATTTAAAGAAATATCTTCATATAAATAGAAACTATCATCAAAACAATTATTATTAATATCAATACTATTAGATAAATTATATTTATTTATAATATTAAAAGTATCATCTTCAATCTTAGAAGTCATTTTAAACAATACATCATTATAATTAAATCTTACACTTTGTATAACAGTATATTTATTAGTTTCATTTGACTTATTTTTTTCTCCACCAACAAATTCTACTTCACCAGTTCTAGATACATTAGTAACTAAAACAGGTACATATACTTTCTGAAGAGTAGAAAAAATATTTTTATTTCTAAAACTTCTAGGTACTATAGGATTAAATTTAATTCTTTTATTATAATCTTTTACTACATCACTATACTCTTTATTAAAAGGAATTACTTTAATTTTATCATTAACAAAAGTATCTTTTTTTTCTATATTAGTACTATTACAAAATATACATTTATCATAATTACTATTAGTTAAAAACTTAGAATTACAATTTATACAATTATATTCCATTAAAGAAATTTTATTTTCACATTTTTCTTCTTCAAACATAAATACCTCCTAGTATCTAACTATATTGTCACACCCAAATATTCTTCCTATTACTTCAACTATTGCAGTACCACAATACTTACATTTCTTTTCGCCTAAATTTGTAATAGGACTATTACAATTAGGACAATGAAAATCAATTGCATTTTGTTTATGTCCAATTAATGATTCATCAATAATATAAATAAACTCTGTTCTAGCTCTATCTTGTACTTTTTCACATTTACCATCTACATTTAAAATGTATTCAAAACTAGATGCAAAATAAAGAGTCGCAGTACCTTTTTCTTTTTTATATTTAGCTAAAACTGTTTTATGTATTTTAAACTCATCAAACTTAACATTCTTACCTTCATAATCATTAATCATATCATCTACAAAACTTTTAATTTTTCCTTTAAAACCTTTACTACTTTTTTTCTCTATTGCATTAAAACAATTAAGTATTACTTCTTCAGATTGTCTTTTTAATTCATTAATATTAATACTTGGAAAATCTTCTTTTACTTGAGATAAATAAATACTATCCATACTAGTTAATGATTTAGGTTCCATCTGGTGTCTTAATTTTGCTTCACGTATTATATCCCATAAACTTTGTCCAACATAACCAGCTTCATCAAGTACCTTTCTTACTCTAATTTTAATATATATATAAGTACCTAAAATAAACACTATAAGTACTATAACTCCTATTAAAAACCACATATTATCACCCTATAAGTATTTTAACATAAAAAGAAAAAAAGAAGAATAAATTCTTCTTTTATTTAACTACTTCTATTTTAGTCTTTCCACCCATATATGGTTGAAGTACTTTTGGTATTTTAATACTTCCATCTTCTTGATAGTTATTTTCAATTAAAGCTATTAAACCTCTTGGAGTAGCAACAACTGTATTATTTAAAGTATGTAGGTAATATGTTCCCTTTTCTCCTTTAGCTCTAATTCCTAAACGTCTTGCTTGAGCATCTCCTAAAGTACTACAACTTCCTACTTCAAAGTATTTTTGTTGTCTTGGACTCCAAGCTTCAATATCACATGATTTAACTTTTAAGTCTGCTAAATCACCACTACAACATTCTAATTGTCTTACTGGAATATCAAAATTTCTAAATAACTCTACAGTAAGTTTCCACATTTTTTCATACCATTCCATAGATTCTTCAGGTTCACATATAACAATCATTTCTTGTTTTTCAAATTGATGAACTCTATATAATCCACGTTCTTCTAGACCATGGCTTCCTCCTTCTTTTCTAAAACAAGGAGAATAACTTGTCATATGAATTGGTAATTCTGCCTTATTTATAATTTGATCTTTAAATTTACCAATCATAGAGTGTTCACTTGTACCAATTAAGTATAAATCTTCACCTTCAATTTTATACATCATAGCTTCCATTTCAGGGAAACTCATAACTCCTGTTACTACATCACTATGAATCATAAAAGGTGGAATTGCATAAGTAAATCCAGCATCTATCATAAAGTCTCTAGCATAAGCTATCATAGCTTCATGTAAACGAGCTATATCACCAAGTAAATAATAGAATCCTTGTCCAGAAGTTCTTCCAGCAGCATCCTTATCCATTCCTCCAACTCTTTCAATAATATCAGCATGATATGGAATCTCATAACTAGGTACTACTGGTTCACCAAATTTTTGTACTTCAACATTTTCAGTATCATCTTTACCAATAGGAACAGAAGGATCCATAATTTGTGGAATAACCATCATTTTTTCTTTAATTTCAGCAGTAAGTTTAGCTTGTTCTTCTTCTAAAGAAACAATTTCATCAGCAGTCTTTGCTATTTCTTTCTTAATTTCTTCTGCTTCATCTTTTTTACCATCTTTCATTAAAGCACCAATTTGACCACTTAATTTATTTTTATCAGCTTTTAACCCATCAGCTTTAACTTGTACTTCACGTACCTTTTTATCAAGTTCAAACACCTCATCTACTAATGGTAACTTTTCATCTTGAAATTTCTTTTTAATATTTTCCTTTACTAAATCTCTATTTTCTCTTATTAATTTAATATCTATCATATTATCACTCCTTATTTATTAAATATTTCAAATCTATACTTTTGTTTTATTTCTGGATACTTTTCATGATCAACTTCTGACATAAACATCTCAAGTGGTCTAGCAGCATAATCTACTCCTTCAACACATTCAGTCTTATATAATGGTTTATAAATCATTAATTCTTCTCCACTTTCAGTATGTCTAGAAGTACCAATAATTTCATATAAATATAAATTTGGTTCTTCTTTTAATTGTTCTTCTGTCATTTTTTCTCTTTTAAAATGTTGAACTATATCACCTTTATTAAATCTCATAATTAACTCTCCTTAAACATTTTATTATATATATTCTTATACATAATTTTATCTATTTCTTCTTCATTATACTTTCTACTTAATAACTTTCTTAATTCATTATTTATATTATTATAATCAAAAGTCATTAAATATTCTTCATCAAATAAAGGTTTAGCAAAAGTCATATCATCTGAAGATACACATACATTATCAATACCCAACATATCAACAGCTTTATTTATATGTTTTAAATAAACATCTCTTAAATCTTCACTATCATTATCATCTCTTACAAATCCACTATAAGAAACAAGTCCAAGTAATCCCCCTACACTACCTAATGCTTTAATTTGATCATCATCTAAATTTCTTTTATGATGACATATTTCAAAACAATTAGAATGAGATGCGATTACTTTTACATCTTTACCTAAAACTTTCTGCTCTCTTATTAAATCAATAGTATCATAAAAAGTATTCTTATTCATATGACTTAAATCTATTGATATACCTAAATCAATTGCTTTTATTAAAAATTCACGTCCAGCATTAGTAAGACCATAACTATCTTTATTACCAGAACCATATCTATTAGGATTATTCCATACAAGTAATATATTTCTAAGCCCTAAATTATATAATTCTTCTAATTCATTAATATCTTTAATATAGTCACAACCCTCTATACTAAAAACAACATTAATATTAGGTAAATATTCTTTAAACATCTCAGTAGATTTCTTAAACATATCTACTACATTAATCTCTCTATCATCACCAATTTCTAAAGCCATCTCTTTTTTATTCATAAAATATAAATTAGCTAAAAGTCCCGAGACATTATCTTCTCTAAAACATTTAACCCATTCTTTTAAATAAGAATAATCATTTTTTAGATAACTATAATACATTATTGATAATAGATCATGATGTAAATCTATCATATAATCATCTCCTATAAAAACAAAAAAAGAATAGTACAAGGAGTGCAAATTACTACACGGTACCATCCTTTATTTAACTTAATTAGATAACGGTATTACCCGGGAATAAATCCATCTATAGAGTAGATAAATAAGTATTTAATAGTGTTTTCACCAACCACACATTCTCTAAAATTAAATATTCTTATTATTAGTTCTAATCATCGACCTGTATTAATTATATTAAATATATTATAAATTTGCAAGTTATTTAACATAACATACATAATTATTATTTACTTCCTGTAAATCACTAACATTTTTAACATCATCAGTACTTATTGTATCTATTAATACATTATCTATACCTGTAGTACCATCAGTTAAACTAACATAATAATTACTACTTCCACTACTATTATCAACTACAACATATCCTTTTATAGGTTCTCTTTGATAATAAAATGGTAAATATATATAATCACCTAAATCACTATATATAAAATAATAAACTCCTGTTTTATTATCATAATCAACATCATCACAAGAAAACTTATTTTTACTTATTTTATTCTTAGTTTTCTTAACTATCCCCTTAGCAGCATATACATAATATTCTTTTCCTACTACTTCTGCTCCATCATTAACACTATCCATATTCTTCCATAAAACAAATCCAATACCTGCTAAGAAAAACAATATTATAAAGAATAAAAATACTCTTTTTCTTTTATAATTATTCTCTATTTCCTTTTGATTTAAATCATCTACAAAAGAACGTCCTTGATATAAACTAGTACCAAATCCAATTATAGGTATAAATATTAATGATAAAACAACTGTTAATAATCCATTAAATTTAAATCTCTTACCCAAAGTATAAAACATTACTAGTATATATAATTCTCCTATTATTGGAATTAAAGTAATAAGTCCCAATAATTTCTTCTTATAAAGAATTTCAGATAATACCATAAAATTATATATAGGTATTAATCCACTCCACCATGGCTTATTACATTTCATAAATATTAATTCTATAGAATAACAGTATAAAAATATAGTAGAAACTATAACCAATAAGTATGGAAGAAAAGAATCCCTTACATATAAAATATCCATATTACCTTTTAATAAAACAATAATAGTACTAATAATTATAATAAACATATAAATACTAAAATTAACAATAAAACATAGTTTTCTATTACCAGTATTATTACCTATACTAGTCTGTACACTATTACTGCTAATATATTCACCTGATCCTACTTGATAAGCTTCTGCGTTATCTTTAATATATGGTTTCATACTTTGATTAGCTTCATGATCTGAGTTTAAATTACCACATTTCATACAATAACGAGAATTACTATTCATTTCAGCTCCACATCTAGGACAGTAAATTGTATATCCTTGATCTTCATTATTCATAAATACATCTCCATATCTAAAATAATTTTATCACAAGAAATAAAAAATAGAAACTATTTAGCTTCTATTATTAATTTAATTGCAGTCCTATCTTCTCCTTCTATAGAAATATCAGAAAAAGCCGGAATACAAACTAAATTCTTACCACTAGGAGCAACAAAACCGCGTGCTATAGCTACTGCTTTAATTGCTTGATTAAGTGCTCCTGCACCAACAGATTGTATTTCTACGATTCCTTTTTCACGAAATACATTTGCCAGTGCTCCTGCTACACTATTAGGATTAGATTTACTACTAACTTTTAATATTTCCATAAATTCCTCCTAATAAATAATATGAAAAAAAGATTAAAATATTCATTTTAATCTTTTAAATACCAAGTAGTTTCAATTTCATGAACATCTATTTCTTGTCCATCCTTCCATGTATGCAAATAACTTCTATATCCTCTATGACCTATTTGTACAGATGAAGTAGTATATTCTAAACCTTTTTTAGCATTACTATTACTCCAAAACTCTACACGTGCCTTTCCATCATAAGAATAAGCTTTAATATATATAGGATATTCATAAGTATTTTTAAATTGCATATCTACACACCAACCACTAGGATAAGATGCAACTGTCGCATCTAAACCTCCAGCTACATATAAACTTTTCTTATCATGAGGATATCTCTTAACTATTTCAAGTCCTCCAAGTAAAGCTGCATTATATGTAGTAGTAGCTATTTGACATACACCATTACCTACAAACTCATAATAGAATACATAACCATATTTATTAAATGGACCTGCTTTATCACAATAACTAAATACTTCTCCAGGCTCTACTACACTACCATTAATATATCTTAAAGCATTATTTAAATTAATATTTCTAAGATAAGTATTAGGCATAAAAACAGTTTCAAAAGCAGAAGTCATAGTATCAATACTCTTATAACTATCATTACCATTAGCTTTTAATACATCACCAAGTAACGTAACCTTAGTTTTCTTATTAATACCCTTATTAATAACCTTTACAAGTTCACCTCTACTACCATCAACATTTAATGAATATCCATCTACCCCAGGATTATATCTAACACCTTCAGATACATCAAAATACCCATCTACTGGAGGATAATCAGTAGTAGCCTTTAATCCATTAAGAGCTTCATTTATCTTATTGTCATCAACTTTATAAACAATAGGAAAATTCTTTTTAACCTTCCCATTAGAAAGCATTAACTTCCTACCATAACCAAGTTTATTTTGATATTTCTTAATAGAATTAATAGTACCATCTACATCTACTACTACCCCTAAATCTTTTAAAGTATAATCATAATCTTTAGAATTGACATTTACCTTTATTTTTTTATTTAAAATATAATCATTATAATAATTTAATCTATCATATGCTTTCTTATAAGAATAATGTGATAAATCAAATTCCTCAACATAAGTATTTGGTAATATTTCTTTATTATATTTCTTTAATGAATCTATATTTACAAGTATTAATATTCCATATGAAAGAATTAAAACTACTAATAAAGAAATTAATATAATTAACTTTTTCTTATTACTAATCTTTTTCATGTTCTTCATCCACAATTCTATTGATTACTTTAAATACTCTTTTATATCCATCTTCGTTTAAATTAATACCATCATCACTATAATTTTCTTTTAATTCATTATCTTCTAATAACTCACTATACATATCTATATAAGTTATATCTAAAGACTTAGATAATTTCTTAATCTTAACATTTAAACTATTTATATCTTTATTAGTAATATTACTATCTTCCATATCCTTAATAGGATATAAAGATTCAATATATATTTTAGCGTATGGTCTATTACTTTTTATACCTTTAATTATTTCTTCTAAATTAGAAATAATTTCACTTTCTTCTACAGCTGCAGTTAGATCATTATAACCAAGTTGAATAAATATAGTAGAAGGATTATATACATATATATCATTATCAATATTATCTAATAAATCCTTAGTAGTATATTCCAAATCACTAACTTTAACATACGGATATAAGAAATCTTCTAAATCCATATTATTAGTATAAAAATCACCCACAAACAAATAATTATCTGGAAGTACTACTTTATCTTCCTTTTTCTCTTTAACTTCCTCAACAGGTTCCTTTATACTTTCAAAAAACTTATTATTTTTAAGAGCTAAAACACCTAAAAATACAACACAAACTGCCGCCAAAATATAAATAATATATTTAATTATACTAAATACATTAGAATAATCTTTACTTTCTGTTAATATCTTTTCTTTAGCCTTTTTATTTTCTTTAACTTTTTTTCTTTTCTTACCTTCAATAAAACTAGTATCTAAAGAATCTGCATCATTAACTCTATCATCATCTATTCTAATTCTAATAGTATCTTCTAATTTTTTAGTAGTAGTACTCTTAGTAGTTTTCTTAGTACTTGCCTTCTTTGTATTATTTTTCTTACTACCAGTTTTTTTAGTTTTAACTTCTTCTTCAGTAGTCTTTTTATTTGCCATACTACCAACCTCACTTCACTACTCCTATTATATCAAATATAGTTAAAAGTAAAAAGATTATTTTTTATAATATTCCAAATATTAAATTACTTAAATTTTCCTTGTACAAATCAAATATACTTAACTTATCAATTTTATCTTTACTAATAAGATTACCGCTAATAATGACTTTATTCTTACTTATAACATCTATTCTACCTAAAACACTATTTTTATCTATAGGTAATTTGATTTTATTAATTTTAACATTATATTTATACTTATTATTATCACCAACATCTTCTACTACATTTAAATTATCTTTTAAATATAAATCTATATATTTCTTATTAGCTTTATTTATACTAATCCTTTTAATAATATCATTTTTATCTTTTAATTTTTTTAATTTAACATTATTAAACCCATAATCCAATAGTTCCATAGTTTCACTATTACGAATTTTACTATCTTCTTCTCCAAGTACTATTGCGATAAGTCTTAAATCACCTCTTTTAACAGTAGCCGCTAAACAATAACCAGCATCATCAGTATGTCCTGTTTTTAAACCATCAGTACCATCATATAAACTAACTAACTTATTAGTATTAACTAACCAAAATTTGTTATCAGTATCTTCTCGTAAATAATCCTCATATATTGAAGAAAATTTTAATATAGAAGAATGTTTAGTAACTAATTCCTTCGCAATAATTCCCATATCATAACTACTAGAATAATGACCTTTTTCATCTAAACCTGTAACATTATTAAACTTAGTATGTTTTAATCCTAACTTTTTAACAACATCATTCATTCTCTCAACAAATTTTTCTTCACTACCACTAATGTACTCTGCCATTGCCACTGTCGCATCATTACCAGAAGCTACACTAATACCCTTCATCAAATCCTCTACACTCATTACTTCTCCTTCTTTTAAATATATTTGACTTCCACCCATATCAGCAGCATTACGACTAACAGTAACCTTATCAGTCCACTTAATATTACCCTTTTCTATTTCTTCTAAAATAATAATTTGTGCGACCATCTTAGTCATAGAAGCAACACTAAGTTCAATATCCTTATCTTTTTCATATATTATTTTACCTGTATTAGCTTCTATTAATATTCCACTTTTCGCATTAGGAATTAACTCTTTTCCAAAGCATCTAATCGGAATAATTAATAATAACATAAATAATAATACTTTTTTCATACATTCCTCCTAGTATTTTCTATGTAAAGTTGATGTATTTTATTCATAAAATAAACAGTTTAATGATATGATAGAATTAGGTGATAATAAATGGGGACTATAAGAAAAAGAAAAATTAGAATTAAATGGAAAAATCTAATTTCTTTATTAGCATTTACATTCTTACTTATATTTGGAGTCACTGAAATAGCTATATGTATTGGAAAAGTTGTTTCATCACCAAAAGAAAAAAAGATAGAAGTAAAAAAGAAAAAAATATCAAAGAACGACGAAAAACTAAATAAATTAAATAATATAGATAAAAAAATAAATTACTTCAATTATGACTATACAGATAGATATATAAAATATAAAAAAGATAATAAAGATTTAGATGATGAACAAATAATTAAAAATGTTAATATGAATCTTGATTATGAACCATATACTAATATTACTAAAGCAAAAAACCTAAATACAAATAAAATATTAGTAAATAAGTATTATTCATTAGATGAAAAATATGAACCAGATAACTTAGAAACAATAAGTAAACAATATGCATTAGAAGGAATGGAATTAGTCCATGATGCAAAAATAGCTTTTGAAGAAATGGCAAAAGCTGCGAAAAAAGAAAATCTAAATATTATCGCAATGTCAACATATAGAGATTACAATTATCAAGTAAAAATATATAATCAATATGTAAAAGCAGATGGACAAAAAAAAGTAGATACATACTCTGGACGTCCAGGACATTCTGAACACCAAACAGGACTAGCAGTTGATGTTTATAATGGTAAAGTTAATTACACTAAATTTGAAACTACTAAAGAATTTGCTTGGATGAATGAACATGCACATGAATATGGATTTATATTAAGATTTCCAAAAGATAAAATAGAAGAAACTGGATATACTTATGAATCATGGCATTATAGATATGTAGGAAAAAATGAAGCTAAATACATAAAAGAAAATAACATATCATTTGAAGAATACTATGCAACAAAAATAAAAGATTGGTAAAACCAATCTTTTTTTTAATCAAACCTATTTTTAAAATGTTTATATAAATGATAAAAACCAGTATATAATAACCATATCAATAATAATAAATTACTTATTTGAACAATACTAAGTATAACATCATTTTTATATAATTCCGTTATATCTACTAGATCAACTCCATCATAAGCAGATAAAGCTATAAATGACATAAATAAGAAATATAATATACTAAAAAATAAATAATTAACTATCTTCTTAAACTTAGTAAGTTTCTTACTAAATAAAGTATACAAAATAAGTATAGTAACAAAAACTATTATAAAGAAATAAACAATAGTAGATGGAAAATAAACATAATTCATAATTGCTTTAGTAAAAGAATTAATACATGTTTTAACATAAGTAGTATAACTAATAAATATACCTATAATAAAGCCTAAATAAACCCCTATCGCAATCATCTGAACCATTAATCTATTTCTTTTTAAATTAACAATTAAAATAACAAATAAAAGAAGACTAAGTATAAACATCTCTATAGAAAGAAAAGAAGAAAATATATACTTAAATATAACTCCAAACTTCTCAAATAAAGATAAATTCATACTATCACCTTCTTCTAGCCAACTAATTCTGCAATATAAATAGTTTGAGATTGATCATTATCTTTAGTACATGTAATCATAGTCAAAGTAGTTCTTTCCTTATTCCTATGAATTGTAACTGCTCCATCCTTAGGAGTATCATATATATTAACAATATTATATTGATACTTTTGACCATTATAAGTAACAAAAGCACTGTCTCCTACTTGTAATCTCCATAAATATGCAAAATATGAAATATAAGCATCACCAGAATGAGCTATTAACATTAAATTACCATTAGGAACATCTGGTAAATTAGAACCCTTAATCATAGTTACATTATACTCAATACTATTATACTTAGAATCAACGTTATAAAAACCCCTCTTTAAACCAATCTTAGGTATTTCTAAAACACCTAAATACTTACTATAATCTACTACATAATTATTATTGTTATCGTTTATTTTTACATTCTCTGTTGATGGAGTATCAGGTATCTGATCATCACCACTTAAATTAGTAGGTTCCTCCATCATAGATATTTTCATATCAGAATAAACTTCATCTCTCATCCTAGATAAATAATCCCAGGATAATGAAATTATTCCTACAAAAACAAGTAAAGAGCCAATAAGTAATGTTTGGCTCTTCTTAATTTTATTGTTTTGCTTCAACTGGTTTTACATTAGCATAAACGATACCAACACCACATAGTAATACTATTAAACCAATAAAGTAAATTGTTTGAGCTGTATTCATTCCTGTATTTCCAGTAGTAACAAATTCAACTTCTACACCACCAGATTCAGTTCCTGGTTTTAAAGTAGCTAAACGTTGAGCTGTATCATCATCAGTACGTTTATAATAAACAACTTCTGCTGCATCAAAATTAGCAGTTACATTAACTTGAACTTTTTGAACTTCTTCAGTAGCTTTTTCTGCAGGAATTCTAACATAAAATTTCTTTCCAGGAGCTACTACTCCAGTAATTTCATTACCATCTTCATCTACGGCGATTGCACCATCTATACCAGATAATGTAATTGTATATCCTGATATAGTTGTAGGTGTAGTAGATACTGTAATTAATGATGATTGATAATATTTACCATCTTCAGTTTTAGAAATTTCATCATCTGCTTTAGTAACAAATACTTTAGGAGCTCCAGCTTTTCTAGCTTCAGCAACTAATGTATTTACTTGTGCGTGTAATTGACTTACATCACCAGTATATTCAGTACCATTTATTCTAAATGATTGAATAGTACCATTTAAAACTGCTGCATCATCATAATCCCCTGATTGATGTAATTTGAAAGCATCTACAGCAGAATATTGTCCTGCTAAATATTTCCAAATAGCAGATTGAACAACATAGCTTGATAATCTATAGTTACTATGAATTTCTTTTCTTAAACTTTCAGTTTGCCCAACATTTAATAAATACATTAAACCATAATCCTTAGAAACATCAGCTTCAGTAGATCTAGCAGTTTCAATTAAGGAATAAGGTCCCTCTTCTACGTCATTATTTCTTTCAATACAAAATACTTGATTTGCTACGTTATGTATATCTTTGTAATAATACTCTTGAAACCCATATATCTTTCCTGTAGTACTTACTACATCAAAACTATTACCAAAATCCAAAGTAAAACTTGTATCTACATCTGGATTTGGTGCCGCATAACTAATTCCTGTTCCTTGATTCATTACTATTCCAAACATTGCTAATGAGAATACTGCAAAGATTGAAACTACAAATGATAAAGCAACAGAAGCATTCATAACACTTTTTCTTTGTTTTTTAGACTCTTCCATATAAATTTTTTCCATTTTAACTCACCTTACCTTATATCTGTATTATACCATAAAAAATATAAAATCAAACATTTTTTTATTCTATTACAAAAATACTGTCAACATTCACATCAAATTTATTATTATTTATGTAAAGAGTAGCTAATACATCACCTTTTTTAACAGTATCTCCAACAAGTTTATTTAATTTAATTCCCACACCATAATCTATTTTATCTTTAATATTAATCTTACCTGCACCTAAACTTAATGATAGCTTTCCAAGTTCTAAAGCATTAATTTTATTTATAGTTCCATTATACTTAGATTTAATTTTATAAGTATTATTACTTACTTTTATGCCTTCAATATTACCATTTTGTGATTTAACTAATTCAGTAAATTTACTATAAGCAGAACCATTAGCTATACTATCTATAACTAATTCTTTAGCTTCATCAAAAGATATATTAAGTCCCATACTTACCATTTCAGAAGAAAGTTCTATACATAAATTATATAAATTATTATCTTTTTCTTTTCCTTTTAATATATCTATAGCTTCTAATACTTCTAATCCATTACCTATACATTTACCTAAAGGAGTATTCATATCACTAATAATACATCTTACTTCTCTATTATAAACTTTACCTATTTTTTTCATTAAATCACTAAGTTTTTCAGCATCTTTCTTAGTCTGTAATAGAGCTCCATTACCAACTTTAATATCTATAAGTATTTTATCTGCTCCACTAGCTATTTTTTTACTCATTACACTTGAAGCAATTAAAGGAATTGAAGAAACAGTACCAGTAACATCTCTTAAAGCATAAATAACTTTATCCATAGGAGCTAAACAAGCAGTTTGTCCAGTAATTACAACCCCTATATCATGTACTTGTTTAATAATTTCTTCATCTGATAAATCAACCCTATATCCTGGAATACTTTCTAATTTATCAATGGTACCACCAGTATATCCAAGACCTCTTCCACTCATTTTAATTACAGGAACTCCTAAACTAGCTACAATAGGTGCAATTACCAAAGTAGTTTTATCTCCTATTCCACCAGTAGAATGCTTATCAACCTTTATACCAGGTATATCTGAAAAATCTAATATATCCCCACTATCTATAAATATTTTAGTAAGTGCAAATATTTCCTCATCAGTCATACCATTAATACATATAGCCATTAACAAACTAGACATTTGATAATCAGCTATATCACCATTTAAATAACCATTAAAGAAATAATCTAATTCCTTATAACTAAGTTCCTTACCTAATCTTTTCTTATTAATAATCTCTAGTATCATAAAATATCCTTTCTAAATATATCCGAATCCCTTTTTACATATCCACATGATAAATATAATTTATGAGCAGCTTCTCTATATCTACTACTAGTAAGCTGTATATATATTGCATTATTATCTTTAGCTATTTTATATACTTCATCCATTAGTTTTCTACCTAATCCCATTCTTCTGTAATTAGAACTAACACATACATAATCAACTAAATAATAAAACTTTTCTTTAATAGGATTAAGAATTCTAGTCATTAATAAATAACCAGCTACTTTACCATCTACGCAAACTACTAATTCCTTAAAATTATTATTTTTAAAATTTCTTTTTGCCTCATTAAAAGCTTCTTTTAATATTTCATTAACAGAATCTAAATCAGTATCACTATAATTCCTAACCTCTATCATATTCTCACCTATTATAATTATAACAAAAAAGCAAAAAAATACAACTGACTTTGTCAGTTGTATGATTATTCTTCTTCTTTGGTACGGCTAGATAAAAATGTGATTTTTTCACAAATAATTTCTGTGATTTTTTCTTCTCTTTTTTCTTTTCCTTTTTCTTCTTTAGAGATCATTCTTGTTTGAATACGACCCTTTACTCCAACGATATCTCCTTTACTACAATATTCACTTGTATTTTCCGCAATATTATCAAATGCTACACAATCTATAAAATCAGTATCATAAAGACCATCACTATTCTTAAAGCTTCTAGGAACCGCAATAGAAATAGTCGCAACCTTAATACCTGATTCTCCTTTATTAACAGTAATATCACGAGTTAATCTACCTACAAGTATAATCTGATTAAGCATAAACCACCTCCTTTCGAGATGGTATATTAATACATAAAAAATATTAACGCAAACCATGAATTTTCATTTTTTAAATAAAAAAAATATCAAAAAAAAGAAAATCCCTAAAGGAATTTTACTTTTTCATATTATTAATATATTTAGAAAAATAAGTTTACTAAAATTTATTTTTTTTCTAATTCTTTTTTATCATTATGAGAATTAATAAATTCATTTAAGTTGAGCTAATTTTACTCTTGATACATCTATTTTTAAATTTCTCATATACCAAAACCCTTACTTATTTAATTCATCTAACATCTTTCTAAAAGCCACTGTAGGAAGTAATGCACAATTTCTTCTATTAGGTTGTTTAGATATATCATCATAAACAATTAGTTCCCCAATTAATTCTCTATCAAAATCTTTTCCATCTATCATATTAATATAATTTTCAAGAATAGATTTTGCTTCATCAATACTCTTCCCAATAAGTTTTCTAATCATAATAGATGAAGCAGAAGTACTAATAGCACAAGCTTCTCCATCAAAATGAATATCAATAACTTTACCATCTTCTACTTTCATTTGAAAATCCAAATCATCTATACAACTATCACTCTTA
>CACZQV010000083.1 GCA_902783435.1 uncultured Erysipelotrichaceae bacterium
TATTTCTACATTCAAAAATGCATATTCATTCTTTGAAATGTATGCTAATGCAGATCATATTGATCCAAGAGAATATGATATTCCAGTAAAAGATAGAGAATTAATTGATAGATGGTTAATTTCTAAATTAAATAAATTAATTAAAAATGTACGTGAAGCATTTGCTGAATATGATTTAAATAAGGCAAGTAAATTAATCGTACCATTCTTAAATGATGATTTATCTAACTGGTATATACGTAGTAATCGTCGTCGTTTCTGGGACTCTGAATTAACTGAATCTAAAAAAGCAGTATACTTAACAATGTATGAAGCATTAGTTGCATTAACTAAACTTTGTGCACCAATTACACCATTCTTAACTGAAGAAATTTATCAAAAATTAACTAATGAAAAATCAGTTCACTTAGCAGATTATCCACAAGAAAATACTGATCTAATTGATGAAACAGTAGAAGAAAGAATGGATCTTGTAAGAGATGTATGTTCTTTAGGAAGATTCGCAAGAGAAGAAGTAAATATAAAGGTTCGTCAACCAATTCAAAGTTTAATCTTACCAAAATCAGATGAAATGATTATTGGAGATTTACTACCAGTAATTGAAGAAGAATTAAATGTAAAAGAAGTTAAATTTAAACAAGATATGACTGAATACTTAGAATATATTGTTAAACCAAACTTCCAAGTATTAGGAAAAGAATTAGGACCAAAAATAAAAGAACTACAACAAGTTTTAGCTAAACTAACATCTAATGAAATTTCTAAGATTGCTGATAAAGGATTAAAGATTAAATTAGATGGAAAAGATTTTGAATTAACTAGTGAAAATACAATTGTTTCTATTAAACAAAAAGAAGGATATGCATCTACTTCTAATAATAGAACTATTGTAGTACTAGAAACAGAATTAACAGAAGAATTAATCTTAGAAGGATTAGCTAGAGAATTTGTAAGAAAAGTTCAATCACTTCGTAAAGATGCTGACTTTGTAATTACTGATCATATTAAAATTTACTATAATGGGTCAGATAAAATTGATAAGATGTTAACTTTATATAAAGATTACGTAATGGGAGAAACATTAGGAGATGAATTAATCAAAGATATTTCTCTAACAGATAAATGTGATCTAAATGATGAAGAAGCATATATCAAAGTAGAAAGAATATAATTGATTTTATATTCTTTTTTTTATGAAAAAATGTTATTCTATTATTAGTGAGGAATGTATATGATATCAGTAATATTAAATGTTTATAATAGAGAAAAATTTATAAAAAGATGCCTAGATAGTATTATTAATCAAACCTTTAAAGATATAGAAATTATTATTATAAATGATAAATCTACTGATAATACTTCATCTATAATAAAAAAATATAAAGGACTGATATTATGAGAACAAAGAATTCAATTAAAAATACAATTACTTCTTTTATTAGTAATATTATTTCTTTTGTTTTCTTATTTATAAGTCAAACTATATTTATTAAAATAATGGGTATAGAATATACCGGTTTAAATGGATTATTTTCTAATGTATTAACACTTCTTAATCTGTTTGAATTAGGTATAGGTAGCGCAATTATCTATAACTTATATAAATATATTTCTAAAAAAAATAAAGAACAAATTAAATCTATTATGAAGTTTTATAAAACTTCTTATAATATAATAGCTTTATTAATACTTATAGTTGGATTAAGCCTAACACCATTTATAAAATATATTGTAGGTAAAACTACAGTAGATATAAATATTTACATAGTATATATATTATTCTTAATTAGCACAGTAGCTACTTATATTATTTCTTATAAAAGAAATTTAATATATGCTTATCAAAGAAACTATATATTAAATATTATACATTTAATATATTTAGTAATATTAAATATATCTCAATTATTAATAATACTTATAACTAAAAATTATTATTTATATTTAGTGATTAAAATATTATGTATATTAATAGAAAATATAATAATCACATATAAGGCTAACCACGATTATCCATATCTATTAGAAAAAAATATTAATCCAATAAAAAAAGAAGTAAAAGAAGATGTTGTTAGTAGAGTAAAAGCATTATTTATTCATAAAGTATCAGGAGTAATAACTTATGGTACTGATAATATTTTAATATCTATGTTTTTTGGATTAACTTCAGTAGGTTTATATACAAATTATCATTATATTATTAAAACAATAGATACTTTATTTAGAAATATTACATCATCTGCTGATGCTAGTGTAGGAAACTTATTAGTAGAAAAAGATTATGAAGAAAGATTTATTGCTTTTAAAAAAATAAGATTTTTAAATTTAGTTATAACTATAATTACTTCAGTATGTTTATTATGTTTAATAGAACCATTTATAACTTTATGGTTAGGTAAAAAATTTCTACTTAGTAAACTAGTATTAGTAGTATTAATTATTAATTACTATCAAAGTATGATGAAAACTCCATATAGTATATTTAAAGATTCTGCAGGTATATGGAGAGAAGATAAATATGTACCTATAATTCAAGTATTTTTAAATTTAGTATCATCAATAGTACTATTAAAAATATTTGGTATATCTGGTATATTTATGGGTACAATAATTAGTTCATTATTAGTATGGTTTTATAGTTATCCTAAGTTTGTTTATAAAAAATTATTTAATAGAAAAATTAAAGAATACTATAAAGAATTAATAAATAAAGTATTACTATCAGTAATTATAATAACTATTACATATCTTATAACTATAAGTTTTAATATAAAAATATTATTATTAAATTTAATAATAAAACTATTAATAAGTTTAATAATACCAATAATAGTATTATATCTAATATATAGAAAAACAGATGAATATAAGTATTATATTTATTTGATAAATAAAGGAATAAAGAGAAAATAACTTTATATTTACAAAGTTATTTTTTTTGTTTTAATGTAGAAACAGTTATTGAATAAAAAAGAAGACAATATGTCTTCTTTTTTTCTTTTATTTTTAACTATTTTATTGTAAAATATCTATAGAATAGATAATAGGTGATTATATGAGAGATCCAGAATTTATAGAATTAAGAAATAAATTTTTATTAGGTATAGGAATACTTATTATATTCGCAATACCTATATTCTTTTTTGTAAAAAACAAACTATATATGCCTGATTCAAAAATCATGAAATATCTTAAAAAAAATGATAGTATGGTAATATTAGTAATAGAAAATAAGTGTGATAGATGTAATAAAAGTAGAGAAGTATTAAATGAATTAAATGTTAATTATTTTATTCTAAATAAAGATACTGAAAGAGACTATAATAGTATAATTAGAAAACTAAATATAGAAGATGAAATACAAGTACCATCAATAATCTATGTTGATGAAGGAAATTTATATTCTTATATTTATAATATTAGAAATAAAAAAGAAATAACTGACTTTGTAGAAAACTATAATTTAAATGGAGGTAATTAATATGAAAAAAACTGTAGTATTAGTAACTGGTAGTAATAGAGGTATAGGAGCTGCATGTATTGAAGAATTTGCTCGCCAAGGTGCAACAGTAGTAATTAATTATTGTCATCATGAAGAAGAGGCAAAAGAGTTAGAAAGAACTATTAGAGGTAAATATGATGTGGATGTATTAGTAGTAAAATGTGATGTTTCTAATAGTGAAGAAGTAGAAGAAATGGTTAATAAAATTGTTGATACTTTTGGTGGAATAGACATATTAGTTAATAATGCAGGTATTGCTAGAGATAGTTTATTATTAGATAAAACAGAAAAAGAATTTAAAAGAATAATAGATGTTAATTTATTAGGTACTTATAATTGTTCTAAGTATGTAGGTAAAATAATGTTAGAACAAAAACATGGTAAAATTATTAATATTAGTAGTACTAATGCAATAGATACATATTACCCAGAAAGTTGTGATTATGATGCTTCTAAAGCAGCAGTTATTAGTCTAACTCATAATTTAGCTAGAGAATTTGCTCCATTTATAAATGTTAATTGTATATGTCCTGGTTGGACTAAAACAGCTATGAATAAAGATCTTTCTCTAGAACAAATTCAAGAAGAAAAGAAAAAAATACTTTTAGGTAGATTTGCGGAACCAGAAGATATAGCCAAAGTAGTATTATTTTTAGGTTCTAGTAAAGCAAATTATATAAATGATGCCATAATTAGAGTTGATGGTGGAAAATTTAATGGATAGGGTGTATAATATAGCACGAGGAGATATTATGTATAAAGAATTAGGGATTGATGATGAAGTAGTAGACTTAATCAAAAAAAGTGAAGAAGAGTGTATTGATGTATTTACAAAGATAGATGAAGTATGTGAATACAATAGTTTAAAAGTACTAAGTGCATTTCATAAAAATGAAGTAACTGAGAGTTGCTTTAATGAAACAACAGGTTATGGATACAATGACTTAGGAAGAGATACAATTGAAAAAATATTTAAAGATGTATTTCATTGTGAAGATGCATTAGTAAGGGGACAATTTATTTCAGGGAGTCATGCATTAAATGTATGTTTATTTGCACTCCTTCGTCCAGGAGATACTTTATTAAGTATTAGTGGAAAACCATATGATACGTTAGATGAAGTAATAGGAATAAAGGAAAATCCTTCTTCATTAAAAAGTTTTAATGTAAAATATGAACAAATTGATTTAATTGACAATGATTTTGACTATAACAAAATAGAGGAATATTTAAAAAGTAATAGTCCTAAAGTAATTGAAATACAAAGAAGTAAAGGATATTCCACTAGAAAAAGTATTACACTAGAAAAAGTAGAAAAAGTAATAAAATTTATTAAAAATCTAAATAATAATGTTATAATAATGGTGGACAATTGTTATTGCGAATTTGTTGGTACTTTAGAACCAACAGATATAGGCGCAGATATAATGGTTGGTTCATTAATTAAAAACCTAGGAGGAGGTATTGCTCCTAATGGTGCTTACATTGCAGGTCGCCATGATTTAGTTGAATTATGTGCAGAGCGTTTAACACTACCAGGTGAAGGCCGTGATGTCGGCCCTTCATTAGGAATAAATAAACAAATTCTCCAAGGATTTTATATGGCACCTAGCGTTGTAGCATCTGCATTAAAAACAGCAGTGCTTGCAAGCAAGTCTTTAGAAAAATTAGGATATGATGTTGAACCAAAATATGATGAAGAACGTGCAGATATTGTTCAAAATATTATATTCAACAATCCTGATAAATTAATAGAATTCACTCGTGGAATTCAAGAAGGCTCTGCAATTGATTCAAACGCTAGAGTTGAAGCATGGGATATGCCTGGGTATAGTGA
>CACZQV010000084.1 GCA_902783435.1 uncultured Erysipelotrichaceae bacterium
ATGTTCTCCACCTAATTTTTCTCCATTAATAGTTTCACTATAATCATTTTCACAATCATAATCAGGATGACTACCTTCCCAAACACAAGCCCAATCATAACTTGCATCTTCTCCATTATAATATATATCAACAATTATTTGATTTGCACCATCAAGTGTAACAACATGAGCTTTATCAGTATCTCCTCTATCAGTTCCAACTATATTAACATTACCCCAATATTCTTCATAATCCCCAGTCTTTTTACCAGTATCATCAACATTCTCAGTATGAGAAACTTTTATACCAGTTGGTCCAGCACTTTTTCTATATGGAATTGTCTTTAATGTAGAATTATCGCTAAACTTACCACCATTAGAATTAAACACTACATTATAATCTGCATTCTTAATTGTATTATTAAATTTAATAATAAAACTATTACTATTAGCTTTTACTCCAAAAGGAATAATTAACGTACTAGCAATTCCCATAACCATTAAAGTTTTAGATAACTTCTTTTTATTAGATAAAGTTACTCCTAAACCAATTAAAGATATAATACCCATAATTATATATTTATATATATTATCTCCTGTTTTAGGATTAGTTATTTTATTATTATTTGTAATTGTAGTAGTTCCGGTTGTTCCATCTTCTTTTTCATAATTTAAAGTTAGATTAACAGCTTTATCAGTAATACTTGAATTAGTAGTTTCTTTTTTATATGTAATAGTTAAATTAAATGTCTTTTCATCTCCACCATTTAATTCAACATCACTTAAATCATCATATGTATAATCTAAATATTCCGAATCATTATCATCACTAACTGATAATATTTTATACTTATCACTAGTATTATTTTTTAGTGTTATTTCATATTTTATATAATCATCTTTATCAGTAAATACTATATTATTAGTAATTGTCTCACCTGATAAAGATACATCATTTACTGTTACTCCACTAGATTTTTCCTTAACACTAATATTAGTTATTTTAAATATTACTTCTTCAGCTAATACATTTATTGTTCCAAAAATACTAAATATTAGTAATAAAGAAAATAAAACTTTAGAAATATTTTTTAATACTCTCTTCATAAACACACCTCTACTATAATCAACATTATAGCATGAAATATATTTTTTTTATTACATAAATTTTAGATAATTACAGATAAATGTAAATATCAATAATATTACTATTTTTAAAGCAAAAAAGACTAGATTTACCTAGTCTTCATTTTATTATGTAACTTTTTTTAGTAATTATTATCCATTCATATTAATTTTCTTTTTACTAATTCTTTTTATTTTTTTAGCTTCTAAACTAGAATATACAGGAAATGTAGATAATTCAAAATTTTCTATATATTTTTTCACTTCATCATATCTAGCAATATTTTCCGGTTTAAAATCAAAACTTAAAACATAATAATCATACATAGATCCCTGTGTCTTATTATCACACATCATTATTTTTGCATCAGTTACTACTTCTTTAGCATATATTAATCCTTTTTCAACTATAATGCTACTATTATAATTTCCCATATCTATATTTTCACTATAAATATTAACTTTATAATACTTTTTCATTACATTTTACTCCCATTTTCTTTAATTAATTTTTTAACTTCTCCAAACAATTTTTCTTTAATTTCATCCATATTATCAGGAAAATTTTGCATACGTAGAGAATAATAACATCTAACTCCAGTAATATCATCACCTGCATCATATTCTTCTTCATCACATTCTAACCAAATAATAAAGTGCTTTCCAAATACTTTATGTAATATACGTTCACTTATGTTTCTATCTTGTAAATCAATATATATAGTATCTGAATATCCTCCACCATGTATACCAAGACTTATTGATGAAGAAGAGTTTTCACCTACTTCAAATTTACAATAATCTTTTTTTACAGTATCTGAAGCAAATATATCTTCAATAAAATCATATGTATCATCAATTACTTTTTGTAGATATTGATCAGGATAATATCTTGATAAGAATTCTTTCCTTTTGTTTCTATTTTCTTCACTACTATCAATATCCCATCTATAAAAATTTATTAAGCTTTCTTTATATTCATCTAAAGTTACAATCATATCTTGTTTTTCAATACTATCTATTCTTTCTTTAACATCTTCTTCAGTATATCCATCATACTCTGGTGCCCTATCTAATTCTTGAACATGTAACTTATCCCAATATTTCATTTTTAAATGTTGTGTTGCCATACCTCGAGGAGTACTTATTCCCGCAATAAAATCACCATCATACATCGGGTCATTTTCTTCATCAAAATGCTTCATAGACTTCCAAGATAAAGTTGGATTAGAATTAAGTGTAGATATAAACCAACGATTTCTCATATCTTTATAATCTCCAAAAGTATGATAACCATCACTTATTTCATTAACACTTATTCCCGCATTTCTTAACTCTAAAATTGCCTTATTAATCTCCTCTACACTTAACATATAAACCTCCTGAAAACTAATAAGATTATAGCATAAAAAAAGAACTATTAATATAATTCTTTTTTATTATTTAATATTAATAATATATCTTTCTTTACTATACTTTTCTTTTTGTGGTGACGCTAAATATAATAATATTTTATTATCATCTATCCATTCTATATCAAAACCTACTGATTCAGCAAATCCATTACCTTCATATTCGTATATTAATTCTCCATCTTTAAAAATAAATGGACGACTAACATAATCATATCTTAATGTTAATGAATAACTTTTATCAGGAGATTCTATAACTCTATCTCTATTAGTATCAAATTCTAAATCATCACAACCAGTTAATAAAAATAATATACTACATAAAATTATTATTAATATATTTTTCTTCATATAAATCACCTCAAGTATAAATAATTATAACATATTATTATCCTAATAAATGTACTAATAATAGAAAAACAACAAAAGCTATAGCTGCAGATAAAATTACATATAATACTCTTTGATATGGCATTTTACCCTTTTCTTCTAATTTTTCATCATGAGTTAATGATTTATTTTCATAGAAAGCAACTATTTCTTTATAAGTTTGAATATCAAATTCTTTTTTCTTTTTTTCTACTTTAAAAGCTGTAAATATTGTTATAACTACTATTAATCCCCATATTACTATTCCAATAACTTTAAAAAATTTAAGTAATGGATAAGCACTTAAAATCATTATAAATAATTCAATTGCATAAATTCTAGATATTATTATAAAATCCTTTCTTTCTACTTCATTAATTGTTTTTTTCATCATATCGATATCTCCTTCTACTAAATTATCTAGAGATACATTAAAAATATTACTTAATAATTTTAAACTATTAATATCAGGATATGTCTTATCATTTTCCCAATTAGATATAGTTTGACGAGAAGTATAAACTTTATCTGCAAGTTCTTCTTGTGAAATATTTACCTTTTCTCTAAATTCTTTTATTCTCTTTCCAATATTCATTTTGCACCTCCGATATCAATTTATCAAAAAACAATTAAACTGTCTGTCAAAAGTCTTTTACATAGCCTATTCTTTATATAAATTATTAATATCTTTTAATTCATTAAATACTTTATCAACTTCTTTTCTTTCTCCTTCTATACCTACTACATACATATTAGGAGAAGAATAATCATCTATTTCAAATTTTACATTATCTTTCTTATATATATAACGAGTACGATAATTATCAGCACATTCAATAAATCCTAAAGTATTTAACATAGAATCAAAAAAATCTTTATTACTTTCATCTATTATTAATGATTTAGATTCATTAGAAATATTTAAATCATTATTTTTATTACTTATATTTTTAAAATCTATTCTAGAAACACCATCTTCCATAGTAATTCTAGAAATAATATCTTTATTATAAGTATTTTCATATACTTTTCTATGTTGTATTACTTCTTTTATCTTTATATATTTATTTTCTATACAAAAATCTATATAAGGTTTAATATCTTTTACTTTATAACTATATTCATATTCTTCCATTATTACACCTCATTATATTTCATTAACGTAATATATTGAATGTTCTCTAAAACCAAGTTTCTTATATAAATTAACTGCCTTAGTATTATTCTCAAATGCATTTAACATTATAAGTTTAGCACCCTTCTTTTTAGCTATATCACTAAATTCTTTTATTAGAGTAGTACCTATATTTTGTCTTCTATATTTTTTATCTACACATAAATGATCAAGATAAACCACTTTTTCTTTATGATGAATATTTTCTAATATATATCCATCTATTAAACCTACTAGTTTATTATCAATTTCTATTACTAAAAATATTTCTTTTCTAGATTTAATTCTCTTTTTAATTTTATTTTCAAATTTTTCATCTAATAAATATTCATCTGTTAAATTATCATCATATACTTTCTCAGCATCATATAATTCTGTATATAGTTTAATTACTTCATTATAATCATTAATATTAACTCTTCTTATTTGCATATAACCACCAAATTTATTTTATCATAAAAAAAAGCCAATTAGGCTTTTTTTGTTTTTTTAGTTATTAATGTTAATCCTGTAATACTTATAGTTAATAATAATATATTTAAAAATATATTATCTCCTGTTTCTGGATTAATCATCTTCTTATAAGATACTTTTAATACAATATCACTATCAGGCATAATAAATTTATTATTAAATACTTCTACATTTAATTTATTACCATTAGTATCATATACTTCTACTACTGTATAATATCCTAGTTTTTCTTTTATTTTTTTTATTTGTACTTCTTGTTGAGCTGGATAATTATCTTTTTCTAATTCAATTAAATCAGTACTAGATGAATCTATTGTAATATTACGTATCTTAGTAACTAAATATCCATTAGGTATAGTTACAACTCCATATCCATCTTCTACATATTCACTTGGATCAGTAGTATAAGTACCTCCTGAAATAAATGGTTCTATTGAAATATCATCAAGTGTTTTTACTGATTCATCTCCAGTAGATTCAAAATTACCTTGAGTTACTACTATTTCAATTAATTCTAAAGCTTCAGGTGGATTATGTTGTGGATTTACTTCAGTTAATGGAACAACTGATTTTAAATTACCACCATTAATCATTACTACTATTGGTTGTTTAGTATTATGTTGTGCCACTGCAATTGCTGCTCCTTTTGTAGTAGTACCACTATCATTTTTATTTACTTCATAAGTATCATTTGTACCTGTAATATTTCCATCATTTACTATCAATGTACCAGCTCTAATTTCAATACCTGTAGGTCCTGAAATATCTCCACCATTAATCATAGTAATACTATCTCTTTGTGGTAAATATAATCCTACTCCATCAGTAGCTATCATAGTACCACCATTAATAGTAATATTAGCATTTCCACTAACTTCATTACCATTACCCGCTATTGCCATTGCATGACCCATAATAGTACCACCATTTACTGTTAAATTAGTATTTCCAAACATTGCTATACCAGCAGTATTATAACCTAATCCTTCTATTGTTCCTCCATTAATAGTAGCAGAACAATTACCATATAAATTTACTGTTTGTTCACCTGTAGAATCTGTTTTTACTAAACCACCATCCATTGTGAAAGTTGAATTTTCATATACTTGAATAGCACGTCTATTAGTTGAATAAACAGTTCCTGATTTCATAGTTAAATTTTTAAGATTATATACTGTATATCCATTAGTTGCATTGGAAGTAGCTTGTATAGTACCACCATCTATTTCTAATGTTTCATAGTTAAATATTGCACCATATTCACCTAAGTTTTCAATAGTACCACCTTTTACAGTTAAATTACCATTTGTTGGATTATTTTCTTCACCAACAATAATTGTAAAATCTGCATTAGAAGTAATTTTACCAGTTTTATTCTCTGATGAATCATCTATTGTTACTTTTTCAGTAATTTCTATTCTTTTATTTTTTAAAGATATTGTATGACCATTTAAATCTAAATTAGATACTTTATCCATTGATAAAGATTCAGTTATTATTACATCTTTATCTAATCTTATATTACCACCATGGGCGAATGCATCTTTAAGTGACATAGATCCAACACCTTCTACATAAGCCACTGTAGCTGGATCAACATAAGTCCAATGTGCATAATATGTAGTAGGTTCAACAGGTTTTGTATTTTCATTTATTTGACTACCTTCAGTAGCTGAAGTAAACCATCCATCAAATGTATAATTAACTCTACTTGGTTTAGGTAATGTACCTATAGGATTACCTATATACATCCATTTATAATTCTTAGAAATTTCTCCTCCAGTAGGATCAAATATAATTTTAATTCTATTTGTAGTATCTAAATAATAAGTAAAAGTTTTATAAGTAATTCCATCTATTGCTTCTTCATTTAATACTTTTTGACTATCTTCTTCAAAACCTTCTATTTTAGTTTCTCCAACATCATCAGCTACAGTTGGAGTATTTCCTGTAGTAGCAGTACCAACATGATATGTTACACCTTTAATAATTCCATCATAGAAATTAAATTTAGTATTAGCAACAACACCATATGTAGCACCTTGTATTATAGGAGTATTTGAATTAAAACTATCATTTTGAGTTCCTATATTTAATGTACCTTTTTCATTGTATATTGCATATGAATTATTAGCTACAATAGTTCCACCTGTAATTGTGACTATACCACTATTCTTATTATGAAGTGTCGCTCTAACATCTGTTGCTGATTCTAAATATGCACTACCAGATATTGTTACATTACCAGCATCATTATAAAGAGCTTGTCTAGAACCAGTAGCAATTAAACTACCACTATTCATAACTAAAGTAGCTTCTGAATTATTATTAATCATACCTGAACTAGCATTAGATGTAATAGTACCATTCATAATTTCTAATTTACCATTATTATTAATAACAGTTTTATCAGCTTTATTACTTAAAGTATGTCCATTTAAATCTAAAACTATATCTTTACTACTTGATATAGTAAAATTATCTTCAAAATCTTTTAATACAGTAATTGTAGTTTTAGTATTATCAGTAACTTTATTAAGAGCAGCACCCATACTAGTATAAGTCTTATCACCTACTTGTACTACTGGATCAGCAGCATTAACATTAGTAATACCAAACATAAAAGTAAATATAAATATTATAAATAAAAATACTAATTTCTTTCTCATACTAAAACCTCTCATTCGTAACCTACCCCTATTATTACAATAATTATAATATATATAATTGTAAATTAACATATCCATTCGTAAAGGTTTACACATACTTTACTATAATAAAAAAATAAAAAGTAGAATAATTCTACTTTTTATCCTCTAGTTTTTTATTTACTTCTTGTAATCTTTTTATTTTTTGCTTATTTCTTTTTATTTTATCTTGTTTTCTTTTTTCTATTATTTCATCTGGAACATCTTCATAATCTCTAGTTTCTTCACAACCACATCTTTCACAAGTTCTAATCCAAATAGGAACATCATACCAATATGGTTGCCCTCTAAAAGGACTAGAATAATCAGTAATATCAGGTGGACAATATATACCTTCTTTTGTTTCTGTTCCTTTTTTCCAAGGACTCCAAATATGTCCTTCCTTTTTACAATTACATAATAATTGACTACGTTCTTGTTTTTCTAATTCTTCTTCAAATGGTTTTAATAAATTTTCAATTAAACTAATTTTATGATTTTTATCTAATTTATCAAATCTATCTAATAATGATCTTATTTTACCTATTTTAGGCTTATAAGTTAATTTAAAAATATAATCTTCTAAAGCTTGTTTTAATGAAGAACTTTTTACAACGTCATAACCATCTTCACTTAAAGCATCTTCATTTAAATAAAGTTCTTCAACTATTTCTTCTACTATTTGTAATTGATTATCTGCATCTAGATCTTGAAATCTTTCAACCCATTTTTCTACATCCGTTTTTTTCATAATTCCTCCATGTTTTCTCTGATAGGTATTTATTATAATAGGTTTATCTTAAAAATAAAAGTATAAATTAAAAAATAGACTAATTTAATAGTCTATTTATTTTTATATTTAAATAGGTATGATGGACGATGTCCTTCACCTGTTTTCATCTTATTAGTTTTTTCTACCTTATCAGCGATTATTCTTCTAAAAGCAGGATCTAATAACTTCTTATTTAATATTACTTCATATACTTGTTGTAGTTCACCTAAAGTAAAGTATTCAGGCATCATATTAAATACTATATCAGTATAATTAACTTTATTTTTAATTCTTTCTATTCCAGCCAATATTACATGATCATGATCAAAAGCAATACTATTATTCTCTTTAGTTATAAAATCATATCTATCAGTTGTCTTTTCTCTTAATTCTTTCTTTATTTTGAAATCTATTATTTCTTCTCCATTACTAAGTGTAATAGAAACTATATTATTATTTTCTTCTAATTTTATAATATCAAACCAAGAAGCATTCTCTACTTTTTCACTTAATCTTTCTTTATCTATTAATGCTACATATGAAGTAGATACTACTCTCATACGAGGATCTCTATCTACTCTATCAAATGTATATAACTGTTCTAAATAGATATCAGATAAATTAGTTTCTCTTTTTAATACTCGTCTTGCACATTCTTCTAAAGTTTCTTTATTTACATCTAAGAAACCTCCAGGTAAACACCATTTATCCTTATATGGATAATCATTTCTTTTTACTAATAAAACACTCATCATTTTCTTATCTGTTTTACGATAATTAGATGTATCCTTAGATGATACACTTAATATTAATATATCTGCAGTCATAGATAATTTATCAAATTTAGATGAATCATAATTCTTTAAAAATTCTTCTTCAGTTAAATAATTACTCATATACATCACCACTATAATTATATCTTATATTTATTGTTTAAGCAATTTCTCATTAATCTTTTGTGGAAAGTTATAATGACTAAAACGTAAACATTTTATTTTTTTATCTTCTATACTAGTACTAATAGTATCTACTTCTTCAAAAATATTATTTAAACCATCTATAGATACTAATACTTTTTTATTATTAGGAGATAATTTTACTTTTGTTTTTTCAGGTATAATTATAGAGTTTTGCATAGATCTATATACTCTAGAATTAATAGGAGCCATAGGAGTAATTTGTAATGTTGAAAATTCAGGAGGTACTATACTTCCACCACAACTTAAATTATATGCAGTAGAACCTGTACTTGTAGCTATTAATAATCCATCACCAGTATATTCTTCTAAGAAATCATCATTTATAAAAACATTAGTCTTTAATATTTTTAAATCACTATCTCTTATTACTATTTCATTTAATGAATAAAAATTATCTTCTCCATTTAGATGTTTTACATTAGTCTCTTGAATACCTAAATTACATACTTTATATTTATTATTTTTTAACTCATCTATTAACTTATCTAATTCATCTATTTTTACTTCTTGAAGAAAACCTAAATGACCAGTATTAATACCTACATAGTAAATATCACTATTAAAATTATTATCTCTAACCATCTTTATAAATGTTCCATCTCCACCTATAGCTATTCCTAAATTATAATCATCATCTACAACATTAAAATCATTTATTCTTAATTTTCTTTCTACTAATTTAGCACATTCTATAGAGTTATCTCTACCATTTACAAATAATTTAATATTCTTAATCATAGTACCCTCCTTTCTTATTTTTTATAATTACTTAACCATTGTTGAACATACCATAATTGACCACATCCACCACCAATATCATCTTGGCCAGCAGGATCAAATGTTCTAACATTATATCCCTCATTTAAAAATTTATCTTGAAATTCTTTTATTATATCTAAGTTTCTAAAGCTTTTATCTTTCATGTTTTCATCACTAGAACAAACAACACTAAAAGTAAAATTAAACACTACAGGAGAAAACAAATTTGTTAACTCTAAAAAGTTTTTTTCAGAATTATTAGTACCATCAACACAATAATTTAAATATGGTTTTCTTCCTGTTTCTTTCCACCAAATAATTCCAGCATCACGTATTTTCTTTAGAGACATTTTCTTTTTAAATGGTATTAACTCATTTCTTTCTTCATCATTTGATTTATGAATAGAAAATTGTAATCCAACTTTAGATATTTCTTTAGAAACATTAATCATTTTTCCAAATACTTCATCATTATCACAACCAATTGTTGATAATAAAAGCTGAGCATTACTAAATTTTTTATTTAATTCTCTTATTGCCAATTCTACTTGTTCAAAATTAAGCATAGGTTCACCCATACTCATAAACATAAATTGTAATTTCTTACACTTATCATTTATATCATCAATAAGACCTTTATCTCTTAATACAATATCAATTTGTTCAACTATCTCATCTTTTGTTAAATTTCTAACAAACTTTGCCCCAGTTCCACAAAACTTGCATCCTACTGGGCATCCACTCATAACACTACAACATATCACAGTTCTATCGTAAAAAGTATTATATCTATATAAAACTGCTTCTGCCACCATATCTTCTTTAGTAAAAACATATTTCCATACATTGCCTTCACTACTTTCAAATACTTTAAAATTCATATTAATCATCCTTTATATTATTTTTATTAAAACTTCTTCTATTTCTTTTATAATCATTTCCTTATTTTTACTTCTTACGTCATCAATTGCTTTTATTTCTTTATTATAGTATTTATCATTATCTCTATCATAAATACTTATATAGATAATATTATCTTCTCCTACAAGATTAGCTTTATCTACTCTATTTATTTTACCAGTAATACCTACTCCATAATTACTATTAGTAAATAAAGATATATTCTTACTCATTTCTATAGCAGTTTCCATACTATAAACACTATATTTATCTATAACATCTTTATTAACACCC
>CACZQV010000085.1 GCA_902783435.1 uncultured Erysipelotrichaceae bacterium
ATCTGTTTCCCATTTTGATACTGTTTGTCTAGTAACATTTAATTTATCTGCTACTTCTTCTTGAGATAATTTTTTATTTTTTCTCAATTCATATAGTCTTTCTCCTAAAGACATATTTCCACCTCCATGACAAAAATTATACGTATTCTATCGGTTGCATTCTACCAATTACTATTGGAAATTTGTCAACTAACATTAACAAATAAATTATATCATATAAAAAAGCAACTAAAAATAACTTTATGATAAAGTTATTTCTATTTGCTTTTCTTTGTATTGTCTACCACTTGGATATGCTACTGTTATTTTTATCTTATCACCTTTTTTATGATCGTCAAGTACTCCTGTTAAATCACTAAATTTATTAACTTCTTTATTTTCTATCTTTGTGATAATATTTCCTATTTCTAGTTCTGATTTATCTGCACCTGTACCATCTACTATTTTAGAAATATAGAATCCTATTGGCATATTATATTGTTTTGATTGTTGTTCTGTTACCATATATCCTTCTACACCAATTGATGCACCACCTGTGTCTTCTTCACCATTCATTAGTGAAGTTATTAAATCTTTTACATCACTTATTGGTATTGCAAATCCCATTCCTTCAATACTAGCACTTGATGATAATGCATTTGATGAGTATTTTGCTGAATTAATACCAACTACTTCTCCTGCACTGTTTAGAAGTGCTCCTCCACTATTACCACCATTTATTGCGGCATCTATTTGAATCATTTTGTTTGTTGTATTATCTATTGTTACTTCTCTATTTATTGCGCTTACTACACCTGTTGTTACTGATTGTCCGTAACCTAATGCGTTACCTATAGCAATAATTCCATTACCTACTTTTAGTTTTGTACTATCTCCCATAGTAGCTATTTTTATTTTACTTATAGTATCTTCATCTAAGTCACTTATTTTAACTGATATTACTGCAATATCTTTTCTTTCTGATGTTCCTTTAATTTTTGCATCTACTGATTTTTCATTTATAAATTGAACTGATAATTCTTCTGCGTCTTCTACTACATGATTATTAGTCAATATTAATAATTCTTCATCAGTCTTACCAATTATTATTCCAGAACCAGCACCTGTTGAATATTGATCACTACCATAATATCTTGGACCAAACATACCTGATTTTACTAATGTCTTACTTGTTATTGAAACAATCGAAGGCATTACTTCTTCTACTACATCAGATACATCTGTTATATATACACCCTCACTTTTTGTTTTAGCAGTTTCAGTATATTGTAATTCTACTTTCTTTTTCTTATTAATATTTTTTAAACTATCTAGTTTTAATAATCCTACATTGTTTAATGCGATTACAAATGCACCTATAATCATTATTACAAACAATAGGATTACTATAATAATAGCACTACTATTATTTTTCTTTTTTTCTTCTACTATTTCTACTTCTTTTATGTCTTCTTTCTTTGACATATTATCACCTCTTCTATTCTTATAATATACTTATTTTGTGAAAATTATATGAAAATAAAATATCTATTATGTGAATTTTATCTTCCTTATACATTATACAATTATTATGAAAAATAAAAAAGAGGTTATCCTCTTTTTTTAAATTGATCCTACTATTAATAGTACTGATAAAATAATTCCTACTATTCTTAAAGATAATCCTAAAGCATATGTATATACTTTCTTTATTTTACCATCTATTTCCATAGTTTTTAATTCAATATATGGAACAGGACTTCTTCTATACCAACCTGTTATTTTTATTTCTTTATCAAAGTATTCTTGTGATTTAAATAATGCGAATATTTTATTTATGATAAATAATGGTTGATTATAATCTAAGAACATAATACCTGTTTTATCTTTGATTACAAAGTCTTCATTAAAGATACATCCTGGGTTACCTCTACCAATGATTTTTCCTTCTAGAGAACATGGAATTGAAGTAATATGTGATACTTTTACTTCTCCTAATAAATCTCTTACTGTTGTTTCTTTCATTTCTTTTTTAGAGTATCTTTTAAAGAATTTAATGAATGAGAATAATAATGCTACTACTAATGTTGTACCTATTATTAGACCCATATTCCATACATATAAGTATCCTATGATACATAATATAATACCTACTATTATTGATAGTGTTGGTAAGAAACTTATTAATACTTCTATTAAGAAGTCATCTACATAACTTTCTTCTTTCTTTAAATCAAATACTATATATGGATCTTGATTATATTCTTTGCTTCTTTCTGATATAGCTAAAAGTCTTTTTGAAATTAATGGATGTGTTGAATTTAATTCATACCATTTAGCCCATATATTCCATTTTTCCCATTTCATTGCTTGTTTTATATGTTCTTTTGAAATGGAACCATTTTCTTCCATACTAGTTACTGCTAATGCTTTAGATGATTTAGAATCAAATATTCCTAAAGCATTTGATTTTGCAGCAGAATGTTTAGCATTTGTTTCTGCAGTAGATAATCCATAACCTACTTTTACTAATGCACTAGCTAATGCATTTGGATTTTTTGTTACTTCTATAGAAAAACTATCTGCATAGTATTCTCTTGTTCTTGAAAGCCATAAAACTATATAATTGCTAATTATATATAAAACATAAGCAATTATTCCAATAATAGCGGCATATGAACCACCATTATTATTACTACTCTTATCTTTATCACTTCTTAGACATACTTCATATATTCCGTAAAGTACTAATGGTACTAATTGGGCTACTGTCATAAATAACATATCATAATGTGATGCATGTCCTAATTCATGGGCTACTACTGCTTTTACTTCTTCTTCTGATAGTAATTCAAAGATACCTCTAGTTAATACTACTCTAGCATCATTTTTTGTATGACCATAAGTAAATGCATTTGGTGCACCATCATCGATATATCCAATACGTGGATATTTCATTTTATTTTCTTTACAAATTTCTTCAATAAAACTTTTTAAGTACTCTGGTACTTCATATTTAAATTTAGCTTTATAAAACCATTTCATTGATAAATCTGTCATGAATGGTGAAATTAGAAATTGTATAACTAAGATAATTGCACTTATTACAATTCCTATTATTACAGGTTGACCTGTTATTAATGTTATTAATATTATTACTGCGGCTAATAAGAAATATAAGCCTGATATTGTTAATAATGATATTCCTAATAAATTCTTTTTCATTGTACTTCTCCTTATTTAATTAAATTATCTCCATTTATTTCTACTGGTATTGGTAAATTCATTAAAGTTAAAACTGTAGGTGCAATATCAGCAAGTTTACCATGTTCAATTAATTCAATACCTTTTCTTGTTACCATGAATGGTACTGGATTAGTTGTGTGTGTAGTACAAATTGTACCATCTTCATTTACCATAACATCACAGTTACCATGGTCTGCAGTTATTATTAAAGTACCATCTAATTCTTGTACTTTATCAAATACTCTTTTTAAACAGCTATCCATAAATTCTACTGCTTTTACTGCTGCTTCATATACACCAGTGTGTCCTACCATATCTCCATTAGCATAGTTTAATACTACAAAATCTAAATAGTCTTTATCTAATTCTTCTAGAAGTGTATTAGTTACTTCTTCAGCAGACATTTCTGGTTTTAAATCATATGTAGCTACTTTTGGAGACGGAATTAATATTTGTTTTTTTAATGGATAATCTACATCTTTATCTCCATCAAAGAAATGTGTTACATGAGCATATTTTTCTGTTTCAGCAATTCGTAATTGTGTCATTCCTAAGTTATTAATATATTCACCTAATCCATTTGTTATTTCTTGATGTTCAAATGCATGTAGTCCTTTTACTGTATCACAGATAGGCATCATTGAAACAAACTTAATATTATTATATTTAGTTGTTTCCATTGGTACTTCATCTGGATTTGTAATTGCAGTAAACATTTCTCTTAGTCTATCTGGACGATAATTCCATACTATAATTCCATCATTATCAGATAACTTACCTTCGTTTAAAACACTAGGTAGAATAAATTCATCTGTTATATCTTTTGAATATTGATCATCAAATACTTCTTTAACAGTATTATACTTTTCACCTATTCCATAACAAATTGCATCATAGGCTAGTTTTAATCTATCATAGTTATTATCTCTATCCATAGCATAATATCTACCTGAGATAGTAGTTATTGTACCTATGTTAGTTTCTTCTACCTTATCTTCTAATTTCTTAATCCATTCTTGTGCAGAATGTATTCCTGTATCTCTTCCATCTGTGAACAAATGGAAATATATTTCTTTGATACCTTGGCTTTTACACATATCCATGATTGCCATTAAATGGTCTGTATGTGAATGAATTCCTCCATCACTTATTAATCCCATTAAATGTAATTTTGAATTATTTTCTTTTACATGATTCATTACTTTTAAGATATTTTCATTTGAAAAGAAACTTTTATCTTCAATAGCTTTATTTATCATTTCAAGTGATTGATATACAATTCTACCAGCACCTATATTCATGTGTCCTACTTCACTAGTACCCATTTGACCTTTAGGAAGCCCTACTTCTTGTCCTGATGCTTCTAGTATTGTACTTGGATAATTTTCTTTTATAAAATCTAGAGTTGGTGTGTTAGCATTATCAAAGGCATTATAAGGACCTTTTGGGGCTATTCCACATCCATCTAGTATACATAATATTAATGGTTTCTTCATATTATCCTCCTTTCTTAACATTTATCTTTTACACAAACTGTTGATTCTTCTTCAATACATTCTAATACACATTTAAATTTATTATATGCATATTTTTTTATTTTCTTAGTTAGTTTAGAATATGGATCTTTTAATTCATCAGATATACCAGTTTCCATTTGAATTGGTTCTCCTTCTCCAATAGCAATTATATTAGGAGCATATATTCTTTTTTCTCCAGTACTTATTTCTCCTTCATCAGTACTTAAAGTATATTCATCTAACACTTTATCTAACATACTAATTAATTCTATATAATATTTATCTCCCATTTTAGTAGTTTTAATTTCTCCATCAACATATTCTTTTACATCTCTTACGTCTTTAACATCAACATAATAAATTTTTTCTATTTCTTTATCTTTAGCTACATTAATAAGTTCAGTTAAAACACTTCTACACCAAGGACATTCCTTAAAACCAAAATAAACTACAAAAGTTTCTTTATTATTAATTTTTTCTACTATATCTTTACATGTTGCATATACAAATGGATTATCATCTGGAATAGATAAACTTCTATGTTTATTACCATGTCCATTATCTTTATTATTTATACTTTCATATTCTTTTTTAAACTTATAAGCATCACTATTTTTATCCACACATCCTGTGATTAAAAAGATACTTAATAATAATACTAATATTCCTATTTTTTTCATAAAATCACCTACCATTATAATTATAACTAATAATAATATTTTTTTCTACAAAAAATAACTCAACAATAAGTTGAGTTATTTACAACTATCATTTAGTTTAATTGGAATTATATAAGTAGTAGTTTTATTATCATCATTAATAGCTTGTATTTCTAATGATAAAGTGTTTTCTTTTAGATTTTTACAAGTTTTAGATGAATGTTCTACTTCGATGTTTACTTTTTTTAAGTATTCTTCTAGATTAATATTTTTACTAGTAGTACAATCACTTATTTTAGTTTTTGTATCTTTATATGTTTCATATAAAGTACAAGTTATTTTTTTATACTTTGTTGTATCTTCTTTTCCACAAAATTCTACATTAGATATATAAATAGTAGCTTTATCTTTATTATATGCAGCACTACCTGTTATTTTAAAATCTTCACATTTAGATGATATTGTTTTAAATTCATAATCATCATTATTATTATAGATAATTGTACCTACTCCTAATAATACTATTAGTAATATTACTAGAATAAGTGGATATAAATAATTAGTCTTCTTGTTTGTTTTCTTTTCTCCATCTAGTATTTCAGATATATCTACATTAAAATCATCACTTATTTGTTTAAGAATTGCGATATCTGGAACATTCTTTCCATTTTCCCATTTAGATACTGCTTGAAAAGTAACACCTAATCTGTCAGCCATCTCTTTTTGAGTAAGATTATTATCTTGTCTGATTTTTTTTATAAATTGTCCTATACGTTCTTGATCCATATATTACTCCTTATAGATACCAAAGTTTTTCATTATTCTTTCTGACTTCTTTGATAATTCCTCCACCAAGGCATTCTTCTCCATTATAGAATACACATGCTTGACCTGGAGTTACTGATTTTACTCCTTGTGGATACTTTACTAGTACTTCACCATTATCTAACCACTCTAATTCTACTGGTATATCTTGTTGGCGATATCTAAATTTTGCAGTACATTTTGTTAGCTTTTCATCACCTAGATAATTTACTTCATTAACTAAACATGATGTAGATATTAGATAATCATTATCTTCACCTAAACAGATATATAAAATATTCTTATTTAAGTCTTTTCCTACTACAAACATTTTATCTTCTGTGCCACCAATATTAAGTCCTTTTCTTTGACCTATGGTATAGTTCATTAATCCTATATGTTTTCCTATTACTTCATTAGTATCAATGTTTACTACATCTCCAGGTTGGTTTGGTAAATAGTTTTTTAAGAAGTTTTTAAAGTTTCTTTCTCCTATAAAACAAATACCTGTAGAATCTTTCTTTTTAGCAGTAATTAAATCATATTCTTCTGCAATTTTTCTTACTTCTGGTTTTTCAATATCTCCTATTGGGAATAATACGTTACTAAATTTATCCTTTGATACTTGGCATAAGAAATATGTTTGATCTTTATTAGAGTCTACTCCTCTAAGTAGTTTACCATCTTTCATTCTTGCATAGTGACCAGTTGCGATATAGTCTGCACCTAGTTTATCTGCTTCTTTTTTAAACATATCAAATTTAATATATTTATTACACATTATATCTGGATTTGGAGTTCTTCCAGCTTTAAGTTCATCTAAGAAGTATGTGAAAACATAATCCCAATATTCTTTTACAAAGTCTTTTCTATGTAGCGGAATACCTAATTTATCACATACAGCTTTAGCATCATTATAATCTTCTTCTTGTGGACAAATACCAGAAGATGTAGTTGGACCATTTAATTCTCCATCTGCTAAAGAATCCCAATTACGCATAAATAAACCTATTACTTCATATCCTTGTTTTTGAAGTAATATAGCCGCTACTGATGAATCTACTCCACCACTCATACCTATAACTACTTTTTTCTTCATATGTTTTCACCTCCTTAAAATTTCTTTTGTATTATACCATTTTTTTTATTTTTTAACAACTATTTATTCTTTACTCTTAATGTATTTAATAATACTAAAATAAAACTTATGAATAAACCAATTATTATAATAAGTGCATTTATCTTTATTTTAGGTATTATTCCTAGTGTTACAATTAATAATCCTATACTAGGAATAATGGATAAGAATATATTTTCTTTTACTAATTTTCTTGTACTTTTTCCTATATGAAATAAATCTAATACTTTTACTAAACTATCATTAGTAATAATAATATCACTAGCAGCATTAGAAATATCTGTATTTGTTTTTAAACTTACACCTATAGTTGAAGCAGCAATAGCAGTAGCATCATTTATTCCATCTCCTACCATCATTACTTTGTGTTTTTCTTTCAATAATTTCTTAATATATGCACTTTTTTCATTAGGTGTTTGATTGGATATAACTTTATCTATTCCTACTTTTTTAGCAATCATTTCTGATATTTCTTTGGTATCACCAGATAACATTATAATATTATATCCTTTTTCTTTTAAACTAGTAATTACTTTATCTACATCTTTCTTTACTGTATCTTTTAGACCAAATGTTGCGATTACTTTATTGTTTTTAACTAGATAAATAACATCATTTCCATCTAATCTCATTTTTCTTTCTTCTTCTTTATATGAATTAATAATATCTAACTTCTCTAACAACTCTTTATTACAAGCATAATATAAGTCTTTATCATCTTTAGCTTTTACTCCATAACCTATTAAATCTTCTGTTATAAAATCAAAACTTGTTTTTATTTTTTCTTCTCTTAAATATTTAGATATACCTCTAGCTAATGCATGAGTAGAATGTTTTTCTACTGAACCTAACAGTGCTAATAATTCTTTATCTGTCATCTCACTATGATTATTAATTCTAGATATACTTAAATATCCATTAGTTATAGTTCCTGTTTTATCAAAAACAATTGTATCTATCTTTTTTAATCCTTCTAAAGATTGAATTCTTTTTACTAATAATCCTTTTTTACTTTGTTTTATTATTCTTCTAAAACTTAATGGAGAAGATAAAGCTAATCCAAAAGGAGAAGATATTAACATAATAGTTGTGAATTTCATAATAGATGATTTTATATCTTTTGTAATCATAAAGTTTAATATACTTATTACTATACCTATGATAATACTTATAGGTACTATATAACTACAAAAGCGATCTACATTAGTAAAATATTTTGGTTTATTAGAAATTTCTTCATGAACTAGTTTTCTTATACTAGATATAATTGAATCTTTATATACTCTATCAACTGTATATTCTAATTCATCTTCACAGTTTAAGCTACCAGATAAAATAATATCATTTTTATCTTTTATCATAGGTAGACTTTTACCATTTATTAAAGCTTCTGCAGTATGAGATGAACCTTTTACTATAGTACCATCAAAAAACACTTTATCTCCTGGAGAACATATAATTCTATCCCCTACTTTAACATTTTCAAATAATGTCTCTTTTCTTCTATCATTTTCTAATATATTAACTTTTTTAATATTAGTTTTTTCTAATCCTAGTATTTCTTTTTCTATTTTTTCTCTATTACTATCTTCTAAATAATCTCCTAGTTTTTTAAAATAAATTAAAAATATAATAATTTCTAAATAACTATAATTATTACAAGTAGCTTTAGCTGTTAAACACATATATAAATTATATGTACTATAAAGAAAAGATAATATTATACCTATAGTTAATAAACTATTAACATTACTTCTTCCTTTTAAATTACATTTAATTCCATCTATAGGAATATTTATTCCATATAATATAAATATAATAGTAATTATATATAAAATAATGGATTTAGTATTTGAACTTATAATATTTATTTTAAAGAAAGATAATATTGATATTAATAATATTATAGATATAAATATACCTAATAGTATTAATACTAATTTAGATTTCTTTTTCTTATAATTAGTTAATTCTACTCCTAATGAAGTAATACCTGTTTGTATTAATTTATCTTCTACTTCATTAATAGTTAAATCTTTATAATCTATTTCAATAGTACTTTCTTTTTCATTTATTATGGCACTACTAATACATTTATCTTTTTCTAAGATTTTTTCTATATTTAATACTTCTTCAGTACTTTTAATTTTACCTATATTAAATACTACTTTTTTCATCTTTATCTCCTACTTTTTATAAGTTAATTATATAAAATTTATAGTTTTTTGTGAATATTTTTTAATACTTTTATTAATACTATTATTGGAGGGATTATATGGATAATAATATAAATACATTAGATGAATTAAATAAAGGTTGTTGTATGGGAGTAGATGCCTTAAATGTAATACTTGGAAAAGTTGATGATAATAAGTTTAAGGATTTACTTGAGAAACAAAAGATTGAATATAAAGATTTATCTGATAAGATAAGTGATTTATATGAAGAATATTCTGATGATGAATTAGATCATACTAATTTAATGGAAAAAGCTATGACTTGGTATGGGGTTGAGAAAGATACTTTAACTGATAGTTCTATTTCTAATTTAGCTGATTTATTAATACGTGGTACTAATATGGGGATTATTGAAGGTAAGAAACTTCTTAATAATAAGACTATGGATAAGAAGGTTCATAAGATCTGTCAAGAATATGTTCATATGCAGGAATTATATTTAGATAAATTAAAAGAATACTTATAGTATTCTTTTTTATTTGTAATCATATTCCCATAGACTTAGTTTTCCATTTACTTCTATAGGTTTTATTTTTTCTACATTTTCTAATTTAAATCCATATAATTTTTTATCTCTTTTTCTACTTAAATTATGATAAACTACTTTATCTTTTTCTAACATAGTTTTAGAGAATTCTTCATCTACTAATACACAATCAGTAATAGTAGCTTTAGCTATTATTTTACCAGGAGAATAAGTTAGATTTAAATGTTTAAATCTTTTAGCATTTTCTTCATCAATATTTTTAGATGCATGAATTAATACTTCTCCCCTATAATTAGTTTTCCATACTCTGAATTCATATTCTTTATAGCCTTCAGCTATTAGTGTTGCATATGGTTCTTTTATAGTTATTACTTTCATAATATCACCAATTTAATTATACCATGTTATAATAATAGTGAGAGGGATATTATGTATTTTATAGAAAAAAATTTAAATAAATTTAAGAATAATTCATATACATATTTTTTAGATCCTAAGGAGTTTAATTTAGTTAAAAGTAAGCTTCATAAAGATGAGTATAAAGTGTATTATCCTTATAAAGATAGTGAGAAAGTTATTCTATATAAAAAAGAAATACCTGAAGTATTACTTTATGAAATAAAAAGTAATGTAGAATTAAGACATCAAGATATTTTAGGAACAATGTATTCACTAAATATAGATTCATCTTTATTTGGAGATATATTATTAATAGATAATAGATATTTTATTTATATATTACCTATTGTGGAGAATTATTTTATTAGTAATTTTTTAATGGTTAGGAATGCTAAAGTAGAATTAGAAAAAATAGATATTGATTATTTAAAAGATTATGAAAGAAGTTATGAGACATTAGAATTTATTGTATCTAGTGAAAGAATAGATACTGTAGTATCAAGTATATGTCATACTGGAAGAAGTAATATTAACGATATGATTAAAAAGAAAGAGATAATGTTGAATTATGATTATTTAAAGAATCCTGATTATAAATTAAAGAATGGAGATATTTTTAGCATTAAAAGAGTTGGAAAATTTAAATATAATGGAGTATTAAAAAGTACTAAGAGTGATCATATAATTGTGGAAGTTTTAAAGTACATATAAAAAAGAGGCATAGCCTCTTTTATTTTGTTCCGAAGATTCTATCTCCAGCATCTCCTAGTCCTGGACATATATATTTATTTTTATTTAATTCTCTATCTATGTGAGCTGTATATATTTCTACATCTGG
>CACZQV010000086.1 GCA_902783435.1 uncultured Erysipelotrichaceae bacterium
GAAGAATTAACTAACTACTTAAAAGAATTAGATATTAAAGTAGCGTATCTTCATACAGAAGTTAAAACACTAGAAAGACTTCAAATAATACATGATTTAAGAACTGGTAAATATGATTGTGTAGTAGGAATTAACTTATTAAGAGAAGGTATTGATATACCAGAAGTAAGTTTAATAGCTATATTAGATGCTGATAAAGAAGGATTCCTAAGAAGTGATCGAAGCTTAATTCAAACTATTGGAAGATGTGCAAGAAATGCTAATGGACATGTAATAATGTATGGAGATAAAATAACAGATTCTATGAAAAAAGCAATCGATGAAACTGCCCGTCGTAGATCTATTCAAGAAAAATACAATGAAGAACACAACATTATTCCAAAAACAATTATTAAAGAAATTAGAGATGTTATTAGTAATGTAGATACAGAAACTACTAAGAAAGATAAAAAACTATCTAAGAAAGAATTAGCTATGAATATGGAGTTAATAGAAAAAGAAATGAGAGAAGCAGCACGCAACTTAGACTTTGAACGTGCTATGGAATTACGTGATATCTTATTTGAAATGAAAAGTAATTAGGAGAAGTATATGAAAAAAATAACTAAATTAATCTTAATATTAATAATCATATGTATAACTACAGGATGTGGAGTATCAAAAACAAAACAAATTGCTATAGAAAATAAAGGTGTTGAATTAACTAAAAAGTTGTTAGAAAATCAAGGAATAACTGACTATGAAATAATAAGTTCAAGAGCTCATATAAATAAATCAATTGAAATATGGCCAGATATATATTTAGATAGAACTCTTTTAGGTACTGCAACTGTTACCATTAAATATAAAGGTGTACAAAAAGATATATTAGCTTATTGCAATGAAAGAAATGATGAAAAAGCTCTAGGCATGATGACTAGATATAATGAAAGATCTGAATACAAAATAGATACTGAGTACTGTAATACATATGATGATATTTTGGTATGTACCAATAATAAAGAAGCACCTAACTTCACAATAACAAAAAATAAAATACATGATTCATATAATAGAGTTATTGATACATATAAGATTAATTCACAAGAAAAAAGAAAAAATTATAAGGTATATATTCCAACAAATAGACTAAATGGAAAATATAATAATCTATTATTTTTAGTTACACAAATACGCGAAGATAAAGATTATACTGATGAATACCCTCTAAGACTAACAAACGATTATAAATATTATACAGGTAATTTCTTCACAAGTAGTTATGAAGGGTTATTCTCTATAACAGAAAGCAATTAATATGAAAAAATATAGAAAAATATATATAGAAATAACAAATAAATGTAATCTTAATTGTAGTTTTTGTAGTAAAGTACTAAAACCTAAGAAAGATATGACTCTAGAAGAATTTGATATTATTCTAGAAAGAATAAAAGATTATACAGACTACATCTATCTTCATGTAAAAGGAGAACCATTATTACATAAAGATATTATTAAGTTTATAAACAAGGCTAATGAATATAATTTAAAAGTAAATTTAACTACTAATGGAACTATTTTTTCTAATTACGCAAAAGAATTAGGTAAATGTAGTAATCTAAATAAAATAAACTTTTCACTACACTGTGAAAATAATAAATCTAATTACTTAGAAGATATCTTTGATAATATAAAATATTTATCTAAAAATACTACTAGTATTTTTAGATTATGGACTTTAAACAATAATAAATTAGATGAAAAATCCACAAAAATAGTGGAAAAGATAAGAGATTATTATAATTTACCACAAGAAATAGTGGAAAAAATAAAAAGTGAAAACAATATAAAAATTTCTTCCACAATTTATGTGGATAAAGATAATGAATTTGATTGGCCAGAAATAAATACTCACAAAAGTTGTGGATACTGTTATGCTTTAAAAACACAAATAGCTATATTAGTAGATGGTACAGTAGTACCATGTTGTCTAGATTCTAATGGAATTGTTAACTTAGGAAATATTTATAATTCATCTTTAGAAGATATTATTAATAGTGATAGATATCAAACTCTATTAAAATCTTTTAGAGATAGAAAGCCATCAGAAGACTTATGCAAATCATGTACTTTTAAAGAAAAGTTTTATAATGTATAATATTTATAGTAAGGAGTTGAAAATATGTATTGTATAAATTGTGGTACTAAAAATAAAGATAATTCAAAATTTTGTACTTCATGTGGAGAAAAGTTAGAAGTAGAAGAAAAAGAAGAAAAAGTCTCAACAGCTGAAGATATAGTAGACAAAGTAAGGAATAAAAGAAAAGAATTCTTAGAACATAAATATGATGCTAAAGTAGGTGACACTACTGGAATAAGAATAAATGGAAAAGAAATAAAAATTGATAATAGTCCTACAATTAGCCATACTACTACTAATAATACTAGTACTAGTAATAGTAATAGTAAAACAGGTTTAATAGTTGCTATTGTAGCTATATCTATCTTAGTATTAGGAGCATTAAGTATCGCAACAGTTTTTATTTGTAAAGATTTCATTATTGAAAAAAGAAACACAATTAGTTCAAAAAGAGATAATCCAACTATTAAAAAAGATAATAAAAGAAATAACATTAATGATTGGGAAATTAGTTATACAATTCCAGAAGAATTAGAAACAACATCTGATTCAACTAATTTAAAAATGTACAAATATAGAAAAGATGGATCAATGTGTTCTATGAATATATGGAAATTAACTTATATTCCTGAAGGAGAAACAGAAGAAACACTTATTAAAAAGTATAGTCAAATATATCCAAAAACAGATATTAATATAACTACTAAGGATATTAATGGAAAAGAATGGAAATATATAGAAAAAATAGGTAATTGGAATAAATATGAATATGGTAGATTTTCTGAAGATAAAGAAGCATTCTATTCTATTAGAACTACAGATTATGATCCTGATACAGGTAAATGTAAGGAATTATTTGATCAAGTAATTAATTCAATATCATATGAATAATTAGATACTATTAAAAATAAAAAGGAAAATAAGTATATTTTTCTTTTTTTATGATATAATATGCGAAGAGGTGTTATCTATGGATAAAATTATTATTAAAGGAGCAAGAGCTAATAATCTTAAAAATATAGATATAGAACTACCTAAAAACAAGATGATTGTTATGACTGGATTAAGTGGTAGTGGTAAAAGTAGTTTAGCTTTTGATACAATTTATGCCGAAGGTCAAAGAAGATATGTTGAAAGTCTGTCAGCTTATGCCAGACAGTTTTTAGGTGGAACTGAAAAAAGTGATGTTGACTCCATAGAAGGTTTATCACCAGCTATATCCATAGATCAAAAAACAACTAATAATAATCCAAGATCTACTGTTGGTACTGTTACTGAAATATATGACTATTTAAGACTTGTTTTTGCACGTGTTGGAGTACCTTACTGTCCTAATCATAATATCCCAATATCTTCTCAAAGTGTAGAAGAAATGACTAATAAAGTTATGAGTTATCCTGAAGGTACTAAACTAGTTATTATGTCACCAGTAGTTCATGGAGAAAAAGGAACTCATAAAGATATCTTAGATGATTTAAGAAAAGAAGGATATATAAGAGTAAGAGTAAATGGTGAAATGTTAGATCTATCTGAAGAAATAAATCTAGATAAAAATACTAAAGATAAAATAGATGTAGTAATAGATAGAATAGTATTAAAAGAAGAATCAAGATCTCGTCTTTTTGAATCAATCGAACAAGCAACTAAATTATCTCATGGTAAAGTAGTAATAGAAATACTAGGAGATAATAAAAAAGAATTAGTTTTCTCAGAACAATTTGCTTGTCCTCATTGTGAATTTTCACTACCAGAACTAGAACCTAGAATGTTTAGTTTCAATGCCCCATATGGTGCATGCCCTGATTGTAAGGGACTAGGTGTTAAAATGCAAATAGATGAAGATTTACTTATTCCAGATAAAAATAAATCAATAGAAGAAGGTTGTATTAAAACACTTACAGATGATCCAGAAGGAATGGATTATCAAAGATTAGAATGTTTATGTAAACACTATAAGATCAAGATGAATATTCCATGGAAGAAAATACCAAGAAAACAACAAGAACTTATTCTATTTGGTTCAGATGAAATAATTCATTTTAGTTTCGCATCACGTAGTGGTAATCAATATAACAAAAAAGATTTCTATGAAGGAATTATTAATAACTTAGAAAGAAGACATATGGATACTTCTTCAGAATGGATTAGAGACTGGTTAGGAAGTTATATGACTGAATATGTATGTCCTACATGTAATGGTACAAGACTTAATGACCAAGTACTTCAAGTAAAAGTAGGAAATAAAAACATATCAGAAGTTACAAATATGTCTATTAAAGACTTAATACCATTCTTTGAAAACTTAAAATTATCAAAAGAAAAAGAAGAAATAGCTAAACTAGTATTAAAAGAAATATTAGATAGATTACATTTCTTAGATAATGTAGGATTAAATTATTTAACTTTATCTAGAAATGCTGGATCTCTATCCGGTGGAGAAGCTCAACGTATTAGACTTGCTACTCAAATAGGATCTAGATTAAGTGGAGTACTTTATGTATTAGATGAACCTAGTATTGGTCTTCATCAAAAAGATAATGAAAGATTAATTAATTCACTTTTAGAGATGAGAGATTTAGGAAATACTCTTATCGTAGTAGAACATGATACTGATACAATGTTAGCTAGTGACTACTTAGTTGATATTGGACCAGGTGCTGGAGATAAAGGTGGAGAAGTAATTGCTTTTGGTACACCTGAAGAAGTAATGAAAAATGATAATAGTATTACAGGTAAGTATTTAAGTGGTAAATTATGCATTGAAACACCTAAAACAAGAAGAAAAGGCCTTAAAAAATATTTAAAAATTAAAGGTGCAAAAGAAAATAATCTTAAAAATATAGATGTAGATATACCTTTAGGTACATTTACTTGTGTAACTGGAGTATCTGGTTCAGGTAAATCTTCACTTGTAAATGAGATACTTGTAAAATCTTTATACCAAAAAATATATGATAGTAAAGATAAACCAGGTAAACATGATAAGATACTAGGAATGGATAACATAGATAAGATAGTAGCTATCTCACAAAATCCAATTGGTAGAACTCCTAGATCTAATCCCGCAACTTACACTGGGGTATTTGATGATATAAGAGAGTTATTCACAACTACAAAAGAAGCAAAGATGCATGGTTTTGGAAAAAACAGATTCTCATTCAATGTAAAAGGTGGAAGATGTGAAGCTTGTCGTGGAGATGGAGTTAAAAAGATTGAAATGCATTTCTTGCCAGATGTATATGTTCCTTGTGAAGTATGTCATGGAACACGTTATAATACAGATACATTAAACATAAGATATAAAGGTAAAAATATTTCTGATGTTTTAGATATGAGAGTTTCTGAAGCATTAGAATTCTTTGAAAATGTACCTAAAATTAAAAGAAAACTACAAGTAATAGAAGATGTAGGACTAGGATATATCAAATTAGGACAAAGTGCTCCAACACTATCAGGTGGAGAAGCTGAACGTGTTAAACTAGCTAAAGAATTACAAAAAATATCAACAGGAAAAACACTTTATGTTTTAGATGAACCAACTACTGGACTTCATACAGATGACATTAAGCGTTTACTTGCAATTTTACAAAAAATGGTAGATAATAAAAACACAGTAGTAGTCATAGAACATAACTTAGATGTTATTAAATGTGCAGACTACATTATTGATTTAGGACCTGATGGAGGAGATGGTGGTGGAACTATTGTTGCTACTGGAACTCCAGAAGAAGTTTCTAAAGTAAAAGAATCATATACTGGACAATTCTTAAAAAAGATATTATAGAGGTGGAAAATGAACTTAGTAATCAAAGAAAAAAATAAAGTAAGAATCAATAGACTATTTGATTGGTTAATTCATATGATAGGTTATACAATAGTATTTATTGCTGTAACTAGCCTCTTTGATTCTATATATATTGATAGTGATCATTTAATTATATGGTCTGCTATTATAGTGTTAGTAATATATATATTAAATAAAACAATAAAACCAGTGCTAGTAACCCTAACAATCCCAATAACAGGATTAACACTAGGACTATTTTATCCATGTATTAACGTATTTATATTAAAACTAGTAGATTGGATGTTAGGAAAACATTTTGAAGTAAAAAACTTACTTATCGCATTATTAGTCGCAGTATTATTATCAATAACTAACTTTATAATGCAAGAAATAATTAATAATATATTAAAGAAGGTAAAGAAAAATGGATAGAGTATTATTTGACTTGGGAATATTTCAAATTAAATGGTATTCTTTTCTTATTTTTATAGGAGTAATAACTGCTAGTTTTTTAATTATAAAAGAAGCAAAAAGTAAAAAGATTGATACTGATACTATAATAGATATTCTATTTTATGGAATAATTATAGGTATATTAGGTGCCAGAATATACTATGTATTATTTAATTTGAATTATTATTTATCTAATCCAGTAGAAATAATACAAATATGGAATGGTGGATTAGCCATCCATGGAGGAATAATAGCTGGACTTATATTTTTAATTATTTATAGTAAAAAGAAAAAATTAAACTTACTTTTATTATTAGATATAGCTGTAGTTGGTTTAATAATAGCCCAAACTATTGGTAGATGGGGTAATTTCTTTAATGGAGAAGCTTATGGTAGAGTAGTATCTCTAAACTTTTTAAAAAGTCTTCATCTACCTAAATTCATAATAGATGGAATGTATATTGGTGGAGAATATAGAGAACCAACTTTTCTTTATGAGTCTATATTTTCAATGATATGTTTTGTAGTACTTCTAATTGTTAGAAGATTAAAGAATATAAAAACAGGTCAAATATGTGGAATATATTTTATATGGTATGGTATAGAACGATTTATAATAGAAAGTTTTAGATCTGATTCTTTAATGTTAGGACCATTAAAAATAGCTCAAATAGTATCAATATTATCATTAATATTAGGAATATATTTATTTACAAGGAATATAAAAAATAGTAAGAAACTTTATAAGGAGGACTTACTATTGAAAGAAAAATAGGAGGAATTATGTATAAGAAGGTAGTAGTATTAGGTGGAGGAACAGGAATGTCTTTTCTACTTAGAGGATTAAAAGATTTTCCAGTAGATATAACTGCTGTAATAACTGTATCAGATAATGGTAGATCAACAGGTAAATTAAGAGAAGAGTTTCATACACCAGCAGTAGGGGATATAAGAAAAGTAATAACTAATTTATCTCAAATAGATGAACCAATTAAAGATATGATGTCATATCGTTTTAAAACATCAAGTGATTTAGATGGTCACGCAGTAGGTAATTTAATATTAACTGCTATGTTAGACATTACTGGTAGTCTAAAAGATTCAATAGCTCATCTATCAAAATTATTAGATGTTAGACATAAAGTATTACCAATATCAGAAGATTCTGATTTAACACTAATGGGATTAGATGTAGATGGTAATGTTATTGAAGGAGAAGAACAAATAACAGAAGCACATAGAAAATTTGAAAGAATATTCTATAAACATGAACCAAAAGTACTACCAGAAGTAATCGAAGAAATAAAAAAAGCAGATTTAATTATCTTTAGTATGGGTAGTCTATATACTAGTGTTTTACCAAACATAATTTGTGAAGAAGTAAAACAAGCCTTCAATGAAGCAAAAGCTCCTATAATGTATTTATCAAATATAGTTACACAACCAGGAGAAACCGATGGATTCACAGTTGGTGATCATGTTAAATTATTAAATAGATATCTAGATGAAAAGAAAGTAGATGTAGTAATCGCAAGTAATACAGAAATATCTGAAGAAATGGCTAAAAAGTATGAAACAGAAGAACAAAAAGACCCAGTTCTAATAGACTATGAAGAACTAGAAAAAATAGGTGTTGAACTAATAGAAGATGATTTAATGGTAATTGATGAAGATAATACATTAAAACATGATAGTTTAAAACTAAGTTCTGTAATCTTTTCATATTTAATGAGGAAATAAATGTCTTTCACAGTACAAATAAAAGAAGAAATATCAAAAAGAGAAAGAACTAAATCAGAAAGATTAGCCGGTCTATCAGGATATATTCGTAATAATTCTACTATTACTAAAAATAAGATTATTATGACTACAGAAAATAAATTTATTGTAGAAAGAGTAACTAAAGGAATAGAAGACTTTTATAATACAAAATCACAAATAGACGTAATAGAAAACCTAAATTTCAGCAAAAAAGAATTATATCAAATAACTATAAAAGATAATTTAGATGAAATATTAAAAGATCTATGTGTTTTAGATGATAAAGGAAATTACATAGAAACAGTACCAAACTATTTAGTAGGTGGCAATGAAGAAATAAGAGGATACCTAAGAGGTGTATTCTCAGCTTCAGGTAGTATTAATGATCCTAAAACATCAAGATATCATATGGAATTATTAGTAAAAGAACCAGAAGAAGCAGTATTTGTTCAAAAACTATTAAATGTATTTGATTTAAATGCCAAAATTCTAAATAGAGATAAAGGTTACATGATATATATAAAAGAAGCAGAAAAAATAAGTGATTTTTTAAAAATAATAGGTGCAGATAAAGCAGTAATGTATTTTGAAGATGTAAGAGTTTATCGTGATAAAAAGAATAAAACTAATAGATTAAATAATTGTGAACAAGCTAATATGGATAAAGTAATTCAAACAGCCCAAGAACAATTAGAAGATATAAAAATAATAGAAGATAATGATGGATTAGTATTATTAGATGAAAAAGTAAGAGAAGTATTAGAATATAGAAAAAAATATCCTGAAACATCTTTAAAAGAATTAGCAGAAATAATATCTATAGAAACAAATAAATCAATAACAAAATCAGGATTAAATCATAGATTAAGAAAGATAAAAGAACTAGCAGAAAAGTTTAAAAAGATGAATAATTAATATTCATCTTTTCTTATGCAATTTTATCAACAATTCCATACTTAATTGCTTCTTCTGCATTTAAATAATTATCTCTATCTGTATCTTTTTCTATTGTTTTAATAGACTTATTAGTATTCTTTGCAAGTATTTTATTAAGTCTATTTTTTAAATCTAATATATGATCAGTAGATATTTTTATATCACTAGCTTGTCCTTCACTTCTACCTAATACTTGGTGAATCATCACATCCCCATTAGGTAAAATATATCTCTTACCTTTTTTTCCACTGGATAATAGAAATGCTCCCATAGAAGCCGCAATTCCCATACATATAGTTGATATATCACTTTTAACATAATTCATAGTATCATAAATGGCAAGACCTGCTGATACACTTCCCCCAGGAGAATTAATATATAAATATATATCATCATGATTAATAGAATCTAAATATAACATTTGAGCTATAACACTATTACTTAAATTATCATCTATTTCTCCAGTAATGAAAATAATCCTATTTTTAAGTAACTTAGAATAAATATCATAACTTCTTTCCCCATAATCTTCTTGATCTACTACCATTGGAATTAAATTCATATTTTTCACCCAATAATAGTATAATGTAAAGAAATAAAAATATTCATATAATAAATCTACAAAATATGATATACTAAATAATAATAAAGGGGTGGTATGATGATAGAATCCATCGAAGTAACAATTAATGATAAAAAATATAAGTATAGTAGAGGAATAACTCTTCAAGAAATATTTATGGAACACCAAGAAAGTCATAAATATCCAATTCTTATAGCTAGAGTAAATAATAGATTAAGAGAATTATCTTATAAATTAAAAGATAATTGTGAAGTAGAATTCCTAGATTTAACTAGTAAAGAAGGTAATAGAGTACATGTAAATGGACTTACTTTTATTATGCTTTATGCAGTAAAAAAATTATATGGAAAAGCTGCTGATATATATGCACAACATTCCCTAGATAAAGGAATATATTTTCAAAGTAGTTTTAAATTAACAGAAGAAAAATTAGAAGCTATTAAAACAGAAATGAAAACTATTATTAAAAAAGATATGCCAATTACTAGATTAACTATAGATAGATTAGAAGCTATAGATTATTTTAAAAATATTGGTGATAATGTAAAAGCTGATGTAATGAAATATAATACTGATAATTATATTACTTTATATAGATTAGGAAATATTTATAATTATTTTTATAGTTTAATGCCTATGTCTACTGGAGTATTAAAAGATTTTGATTTAACTTATGTAAAAGGTAATGGTTTTACTCTTAGATTCCCCACAACATATATAAATGATAAAATACCTAAATATAAACATCATCAAAATATGTTAAATGCATTTAGTGAATATAGAGATTGGGCAAAATTAATAGGAATAGAAAATTCTACTGATCTTAATAGAGTAGTATCTAATGGTAAAATTAATGATTTAATTAAAATGGATGAAACTCTACAAAGTGGAAGATTATTAAAAATATCTCAAGATATCTTTCTAAAAAAGAATAAAGTAAAAATTGTTTTACTTGCAGGACCATCTTCATCAGGAAAAACAACTACATCTAGAAAACTATGTATGTACTTAGAAGCATTTGGACTACATCCTAAAACTATAGGTATGGATGATTATTTTGTAGATAAAAAAGATACTCCTAAAGATGAAGAAGGTAATTATGACTTTGAATGTTTAGAAGCACTAGATTTAAAATTATTTGATAAACAAATGGCAGATCTATTAAAAGGTGAAGAAGTAAAAATACCTACATATAATTTTATAGTAGGTGAAAAAGAATATCGTAATACTATGCAATTAGAAGATAATGATATTTTAATTATAGAAGGTATACATGCTTTAGATACTAAAATACTAACTAATATACCTAGAGAAAAGAAATTTAAAATTTATATTTCACCATTAACTGAATTATGTATGGATAATCATAATAGAATATCAACTACAGATAATAGACTATTAAGAAGAATAGTAAGAGACAATAGAACAAGAAATTACTCTGTAGAGCATACTCTAGCTCAATGGTCTAGTGTAAGACAGGGTGAAGAATTATATATATTCCCATTCCAAGACGAATCTGATGCGACAATTAATTCCGCAGCTATCTATGAATTAGGAGTATTAAAAACATATGTAGAACCATTATTATACTCTGTACAAACAGATTCAAAATACTATGAAGACGCAAAGAGATTAATAGATTTCTTAAGATTATTCCTACCAATATCTGCAGATAGAATACCAGAAGATGCCGTAATAAGAGAATTTATTGGAGGAAGTTATTTCCATGAATAAAAGTTTACAAAAGTAAACAATTATAATATAATTAAATTGAGAGAGAAAAATCTAATTCTACTGATGTTTTCTCTTATGTTGTGGACATCTGAAAATTATTTTCAGATGTTTTTTTCTATTTAAATAGAAGTATTCCTACTACTACAAATAGAAGAAGGATTATGAAATATAAAGATTTCTCTCTAATAGTCATAATACCACCTCCTTATCTTTCAACCGAACCACCTGGCCTATTGAAAGAAAAAACATCTTCAAATTCTCCTCTCATTGTATTATTCGCAAAAAATAATTTTTTGTCCAAGAATTGTGTAAATAATTGTTTTTTTAATAATAATAATAGGAAAAAAAGAGAATAATAAGGTATAATAACAATAGGAGATGATGAAATGATAAAAGTAGCAATCAATGGATTTGGAAGAATTGGAAGACTTTGTTTCAGATTAATGGAAGAAAATCCTGAATTTGAAGTAGTCGCAATCAATGATTTAACAGATGCAGATCAACTTGCTTATTTATTAAAATATGATACTAATCATAGAAATTATAGAATTGATGAAATTCATGCAGATGGAGATTATATCGTAGTAGGAGATAGACGTGTAAGAGTTTATGCTGAAAAAGAACCTTCTATGTTACCATGGGCTGATTTAGATATTGATGTAGTATTTGAATGTACTGGTTTATTTACTAAATTAGAAGATGCAAATAAACATATTGAAGCAGGAGCAAAACATGTAATTATATCTGCTCCAGCTAAAGGAGATTTAAAGACTATAGTTTATAATGTTAATCATGAAATATTAACAGGAGAAGAAAAAGTTATAAGTGCAGCTTCATGTACTACTAACTGCCTAGCTCCAGTTGTAGATGTACTTGATAAAGAATTTGGAATTGTTAAAGGATTTATGACTACAGTTCATGCTTATACAAATGATCAAGCATCCCTTGATATAGCACATAAAAAAGGACATATGGCTCGTCGTGGTAGAGCATGTGCTGCAAATATTGTACCAGCATCAACTGGTGCAGCATCAGCTATTGGATTAGTTTGTCCAAACCTAGCAGGAAAACTTGACGGTACTGCTATGCGTGTTCCAGTACCAACAGGTTCAGTTGTTGATTTAACTTTAGAATTAGGAAGAAACACTACAGCTGAAGAAATTAATAATGTATTAAAAGCACATACAAATGAAACAATGGAATATACAGATGATCCAATAGTATCAAGCGATGTAATTGGTAGACGTTGTGGTTCACTAATTGATGGATTATCTACTAATGTACTTGAAGTAAATGGTAAACAACTTGTTAAAGTAGTATCATGGTATGATAACGAAATGAGTTATACTGCACAAATGGTTAGAACTGCTAAATATTTAATGACTAGATAAAAAAGGAATTATTCCTTTTTTTTATGTCTTAAAAATGTTATAATTTTAATAGATAAGGAGAATTGGCCAATGAAGACAGTAAAAGACTTAGATATTGAAAATAAAAAAGTAATAATACGCTGTGATTTCAATGTTCCAATAAAAGATGGAACTATAGTAGATGATACTAGAATAAAAGGTGCATTAGAAACAATAAATTATTGTTTAGATAAAAATTGTAAAATAATACTATTATCTCATTTAGGAAGAATAAAAGAAGAAAGCGATTTAGCTAAAAATGATTTATCCCCTGTAGCTAGTCGATTATCAATATTATTAGATAAAGATATTTTCTTCTGTGAAGAAACAAGAGGAGAAGATTTAGAGGATTTAATAAAAAATATGAATCCAAAAGATATTGTGTTAGTTCAAAATACAAGATATGAAGATTTAGATGGTAAAAAAGAAAGCTCTAATGACGAAGAATTAGGAGAATACTGGGCATCACTTGGAGATGTATTTATAAATGATGCTTTCGGTACTGCACATCGTGCTCATGCTTCAAATGTAGGCATCGCATCACATTTACCTAGTGCAGTAGGATTTTTAATAGAAAAAGAATTAAATGTATTATCTGAATTAGATAATCCATCACATCCATATATAGTAATGCTTGGTGGAGCTAAAGTATCAGATAAGATTGGTGTTATAGAAAACTTAGTAACAAAAGCAGATTACGTTCTAATAGGTGGAGGAATGGCATTCACATTCTTAAAAGCCCTAAATTATAATATAGGAAAATCACTATTAGATGAAGAAAATATAGATTTTTGTAAAGATGTGATTACTAGATACGGAAGTAAAATAGTTTTACCAATAGACTTCGCAGTAACTAATGAATATACTAATGATGAAGAATATAGACAAAAGCTTATTACTGAATTTAATGATAATGAAATGGGATTAGATATTGGTGATAAAACTATTAAATTATTTGAAAGTGTTTTAAAAGATGCTTCTGTTGTTATGTGGAATGGTCCACTAGGAGTATATGAATTTGATAAATACAAAAAAGGTACAGATAACTTATTAAAATTCTTAACTGATAATAATATAAAAACAATCCTAGGTGGAGGAGATATAGTCGCAGCTTCAGAAGAATGTGGTTATAAAGATAAAATATATCACGCATCAACAGGTGGTGGAGCCACACTTGAATACTTAGAAGGTAAAGAATTACCTGGTATATCAATAATTAAATAGTTAGAGGGTGAAAAAGTTGAGTATAGAAAGATTATTTTTATTAGATCCATATAATGATAAACACATTAGTATGATAAAAGATTTCGAAAAAGAAAATGATTTATCATCAAAAATATCAGAAAATATAGGAAAAATACGCTCTTCTATCTCAAAAGAAAACTATTTAAATAAAAAGAAAGAATCAAATGAAATAAGTGAAAACTTATTCTTAGAAAAAAATTTAAAAATAATAGACTGTTGTCTAATACAAGGAGAAAAAGATATTAAGACTTGTAGAATATCATTTTACTCATTAAAAAATAGAATAATCAAAAGAAAATTAGTAAATTACGTAGCTAATTACGCATTAAATACATTAGGTATGGAAGAAGTATTCATAAACGTATCTTCTTCTGATAAATCAATGATAAATTATTTAAACTCTCTAGGTTATGAAAACTTAGGAGAAGATAATAATAAAATAATATATTTAAAAGAAAAAGAAGAGAAGAAAGAGGAACAAAGAAAAATAGCATGAAAATCTTAAAGAGTATAAAGAAAAATACAATTTTACTTCTTATTATAACTATAATAGTCTTATATGTAGTATTAAAAGATGATTTAAATGACATAGTAGAAGCATTCAAGCATATTGATATTAAATATATATTAGTAGCCTTAATCTTTTACTTCTTTTATATTGTCTCAAAAGGTTATGTTAACTATAAAATAACTAATGATAAGAAAAAATTAACATTAATGGAAGCAATTAAACATAATATGATAGCTCAATTCTTTAATGGAATAACTCCATTCTCATCAGGTGGACAACCTATGGAAATATATATGTTAACAGAACATGATATATCAGTAGCTAAAGCTACTAGTCAAACTATACAAAGCTTTATATTTTATCAAATAGCCTTAGTTATATGTGGAATATTTGCAGTTATATATAATTTTATATTTCATATATTTCCTAAAGTAAAACTACTCCAAAACTTACTTATAATAGGATTTGCGATTAATGTAGCGGTAGCCTTAGGTTTAGTATTAATATCTTATTCTAAAACAATTGCTAATAAGATCAGTGATATTACTATAAAAATAGCTAAAAGATTTAAAAAGAATATTAATGAAGAAGAAATAAGAACTAAATTTAATGATTTTCATGAATGTGGGAAATCATTAAGAAAAAGAAAAAATTTATATATAATGGGTATAATATTAAACGTAGTAAGTTTATTATGTCTATATAGTATACCTTTATTCATACTATACAGTATGGGAGATTTTAATAGTTTATCTATGGTAGATACATTAACATCATCAGCTTATGTATATGTAATAGGTGCATTTGTACCAATTCCAGGAGCAAGTGGTGGTATAGAATATGGGTTTACTCAGTTTTTTGGTAACTTTATAAGTTTAAGTAAAATATCTGCAGTATTACTATTATGGAGATTTATTACATATTATTTAGGTATGATAATAGGTGGAGCTATGTTTAGTGTTGAAAAGAAGGTGAAATAATGCGTATAGGAATATTTTCAGAAACATATACACCATATATTAGTGGGTTAGTAACTAGTGAAGTAATGTTAAAAAATGCTTTAGAAAAATTAGGACATGAAGTATATGTAGTAACTGCTAATCTAGAAAGCTTTAAATATGAATGGGATGAAAAAGAAAGAGTATTACGAATTCCTGGAGTACCTACAGGTATATATGATTCTCGTCTTACTAGTATTTATCCAATACAAGCAGTTAATAAAATTAAAAGTTGGAAACTGGATGTGATCCATTCACAAACAGAATTCGCAATAGGAACATTTGCTAGGATATTTGCTAAACAATATAATATTCCATTAGTACATACATATCATACAATGTATGAGGATTATATTTATTATATAACTAAAGGATATTTTGAAAAATCAAGTAAAAAACTAGTAGAGTATTTAACTAAGTTCTATTGTGATAAAACAGCTACTGAACTTATAGTACCAACTAATAAAACATATAAATTATTTAAAGAAAAATACAATTTTGAAAAGAATATTAATATAATACCTACAGGTATAGAAGTAGAAAGATTTTTTACAGAAAATATAGATCAAAAACAAGTACAATCTTTAAAAAATAATTTAGGATTAACAAAAAAAGATTTTATAATACTATTTGTAGGAAGAATAGCCTTAGAAAAAAATATTAAATTCTTAATAGATTCACAAAAAAAATTAAAAGATAAATATAAAAACATAAAATTAATAATAGTTGGAGATGGTCCAGATAAAGATGAATATGAAGAGTATTCCAAATCACTAGGATTAGAAGGAAATGTTATATTCACAGGTAAAGCATCATGGTCTGATATGCCATTTTATTATAATATGGCTGATATTTTCGCAACTGCATCTAAAACAGAAACTCAAGGTTTAACAGTAATAGAGGCAATGGCATCTAATACAGTACCAATATGTATGAGAGATGAAGCTTTCCAAAGTATGGTAACAGAAGAATTGAATGGATTATTCTTTGAAACAAATGAAGAATATGAAAATGCTATAATAAGATTATATGAAGATAAAAAAGAATTATCTAAATTTGATAAACAAGCTAGAATTCAAGCAGAAACATATAGTTCTAAATACTATGGAGAAAGAGTATTAGAAGTATATAATAGAGCTATAAAAGAGAAAAAAGAAGAAAATAGGTTTGGTATAATTTCTAAAATTGCAAAAGCAGTAAAGGAGAAATTTGAATGATAGTAGCATTAAATAATAAAAGTAATTTAAATAAACAAGAATTTTTTAAATACATAGAAGAACTAAATACTATTAATACTAAGCATATATTAATTCTATGTCCAAATTACTTAAATATAAGTAATGCATCAAATACAAAAACATTATTAGGAAGTCAAAATGTTAGTATGAATCCATCTGGTGCTTATACAGGAGAAATATCTGCTAAAGATTTAAAATCATATAATGTAGATTATTCAATAGTAGGACATTCTGAGAGAAGAAAATATCAAAATGAGACAGATGATGAAATATATGAAAAAATAATAATGCTACTACAAGAACGTATAACTCCAATTTTATGTGTAGGAGAAACAAAAGAAGAAAGAGAAAACAATAAAGTAGAAGAAGTATTAAATAAACAATTAAATAAATTATTAAAAATAAATGAAGAATATAGAGATAAAATAATAATAGCCTATGAACCAGTATGGTCTATAGGTACAGGCGTTATTCCTACTAATAAAGAAATAGAAGATACAATTATTTATATAAAGAGTATACTACCTAATAATAAAGTACTTTATGGTGGAAGCGCTAACGAAGAAAATATCGATACAATAAAACAAATAAAAATTATAGATGGTTATTTATTAGGAGGATTAAGTCTAAATATAGACAAATTAAAAGAATTCTTAGACAAAATAAATTAATAAAAGACAAGTAATATAAATATTCGACAAAACTTGTCTTTTTTTTGTCTTTTAAAATTCAAAAACATATTATATAATTATAATTGCGTGGTAAGATAAGAAAGGAGAGACGATGGAAAAAACAAGATTATTAGTTATCGACGATAACAAAGAGTTAGTAAATATGGTAGGGGAATACTTCAAATCCGTACCTAATATAGATGTAGTACTAGAAGCAAAAAATGGTGGTGAAGGGATTTCTTTTATTAAAGATAACCCAAATAGTTTTGATATTATTTTATTAGATTTAGTTATGCCAGAAAAGGATGGATTAAATGTATTAAAATATATGAATGAAAATAAAATAGATAAAAAAGTAATAGTTTTAACTTCATATAACACTCAAGATATAATTAGTAAAGTAGCAGATTTAGGAGCAAGTTACTTTATGTTAAAACCATTTGAATTATCAAACTTAGAAGATAAGATTAATACATTATCTAAAACGATTAATAGTAAAGGTGAATCTATTGATCTTCATCATAATAATTTACAAATATCAATAACTAGAACACTACATGAATTAGGTGTACCCTCTCATATAAAAGGTTATCAATATATAAGAGAAGGAATTACACTAGTATATAATAAGCCAGATATAGTCGGGGGAATAACTAAAGAATTATATCCAGAAATAGCTAAAAAATATGATTCAACAGTATCACGCGTAGAAAGAGCAATTCGTCATGCTATAGAAGTAAGTTGGAATAGAGGTAATTGGGATTTAATGGAAGAAATATTTGGACATAGTGTAGATATAGATAAAGCAAAACCAACTAATTCAGAGTTTATTGTGACGATTGCTGATAAATTAAGACTAGATTATACTAGACCATTAATGACTAATTAAGACCACTAGGTCTTTTAATTTGACAAAAAAAGAAAAAGTAGTATACTTATTTTAGAAAATATGTGAGGAGGATACAGTAAATGGAACGAAAAATAGATAAATTTTATCAAAAATGGAAAAATGATATCATTAGAAAACCATTAATACTATATGGACCTAAACAAATAGGTAAAACATTTTCAGCTATAAACTTAGGAAAAACTGAATATAAAAACACTGTATATTTCAACACAGACAATAATAAAGAAGTAAAAGATATCTTTTTAAAAGAAAGATCAACAGAAAAGATTATATTAAATTTATCACTTTTATCAGGAGAAACTATTCTAAAAGATGACACTTTAATAATATTTGATAATGTAGTAGATAATGACATAGTTAAAGGGTTAAAATTATTCGGAAGTGAACATAGTAAATATCATATTATTGCGATTACTTCTAAAAAAGAAAAACTATCAGAATTTAAAGGTGAAGAATTACAATTTAAATCAATGTATGGACTAGACTTTGAAGAATTCCTATGGGCTAAAGATGAAAAAAGTCTATCAGAATTAATTAGAGAATCATTTACTAAGAGAAAAACATGTTCATTTCATAAAGTAGCATTAGACTTATTCTATGAATATATTGAAACTGGAGGATTTCCAGAAGTAATAAAAGCTAAATTAGATGGGATGAGCAGTTATGAATTAGACGCTATTAAACAAAAAATATTAGATGTATATAAAATGGAAGTGGCTTTAAATAATACTTTAATAGATATTCCTAGGGGATTAGAAGTTTTAGATTCAGTACCAGAACAATTAAAGAAAGATAATAAAAAATTCCAATATGGACTTATGGGTCCTGGTAAAAGAGCTAAAGAATACGAAAGCTGTATTAATTACTTAGTAAATAATCAAATACTATATAGAAGTTATAAAATAAATACAGTTAAGTCACCACTAAGTAGTTGTAAAGTACCAGATAGCTTTAAATTATATTCTTTAGATGATGGAGTACTATATACTGCTCTACATCTAAATCAAAAAACATTACTAGCAGATGAAAACTTAAAAGAAGTAATATATGAAAACCATATAGCTAAGACATTAGCTGAAAGTGATTATACCTTATATTATTATCAATCAGAAGGAAAAGCAGAAGTAAACTTTGTAGTACAAAATAGAAATGGTCAAATAATACCAATAGAGTTAACTACAAAAACAAATTCCAAAGCAAAGTCCCTTTCAGTATTTATGAAAAAATTTACTGTACTTCAAGCATATAGAATAACAGAAAATAATTTTTCAACAAAAAAGGATATAAGATATATCCCAATATATGCAGTATTCTGTTTAAATGATACAAAAATATAAGAGGATAGCTCCTCTTTTTTTATTGATTAATTAATTCATCCATGTCTATTTCAAATAACTTACCTGGATCAATATCTAAGGCTACAGATATCTTCCATACAGTATCTACTGAAAATGATTTTTTACCTTTACGAGATTCATTTCTTCTAATAAACTCATGACTAACACCAACACGTTCAGCAAGCTCAGCTTGAGTAATACCTACTTGATTTCTGTATTTCTTAATATTTCTAGATATTTGTTCATAAATATTTATTTCATACTTATTCATATACTACCTCCAACCTCTAAATCTATTATGGAGTAAATAAATTAAAAGATATGTAATCTAATAGTATACACAACATATATTGAAAAATTCGAAAAAATGTTCTATAATTAATTTGAGGTGATTTCATGAAAGATAAATATGTTTTTCATATAGATGTTAATAATGCTTTTCTTTCATGGACTGCAGTATATCTCCTTGAACATGGATATAAAAAGGATATAAGAAAGGTACCTTCGGTAATAGGTGGGAATCCTAAAACTAGATCAGGCATAGTTTTAGCTAAAAGTCCTATAGCTAAAAAATATGGAATAGTAACTGCAGAAACTTTATATTCAGCTAGAAAGAAATGTAAAGATTTAGAAGTATATCCACCAGACTATAAATGGTATTATAAAAAGTCCCGTGAATTAATGGATTATTTAAAACAGTATTCTCCAATTCAAGAACAATTCTCAGTAGATGAATGCTTCTTAGATATGAGTGGCATGAAATATATCTATGATGACTTAATAAAACTAGCTTATCATATAAAAGATGAAGTAAAAGAAAAATTTGGATATACAGTAAATATAGGTATAGGTAATAATAAACTATGTGCAAAAATGGCAAGTGATTTTGAAAAACCAGATAAAGTACA
>CACZQV010000087.1 GCA_902783435.1 uncultured Erysipelotrichaceae bacterium
ACTAGACGTGGAGCTAGACAATTAGTTAACCACGGACACGTTACTGTAAATGGAAAGAAAGTTGATATTCCATCATACAGAGTTAAACCAGGTGACGTTATCTCAATCAAAGAAGATGATAAGAACTTAAAAGTTGTTACTGAAGCACTTTCTAAAGTAACTAAGAGAGTTGAATTCATTACTTATGATGAAGGTAAAATGGAAGCAACTTATGTTAGATTACCAGAAAGAAATGAATTAAATGCTGATATCAATGAAGCATTAATCGTTGAATTCTATAACAAATAAAAATAAAAACTACCAATTGGTAGTTTTTTTATATTTCTAATTCTTCAAAATCACAATTATCTATCTTTTTACCATCTAAAAGAACACCTTTAAGTTCTTTTTTTTGTATTAATAATCTTAAAGCTCTAAAACAAGCATTATGAGTAACTATTAATATACTACTAGATTTATCATACTTAGAAGTAATATATTCCAAAAAATCTCTACATCTATCTATAATACTTCTAACTGATTCTACTCCACTATCAGTACTATTAAGATCATAATCCCAGTATTTTTCTATATCATAAACACTTCTATCTTTTCCTTCTAACTCTCCTAAATTTCTCTCTATTAATCTATCATCCCTAATCATTTCAGTTTTATCACCAACTAATATAAAAGCAGTTTCTACACATCTAACTAAAGGAGACATATAACAAACATCAAACTCTTTATCACTTAATTTTTCTCTTAACTTCTCACATTGTCTTCTACCAGCATCATTCATCATTACATTTCTAGTACCTTGCATTATACCTTCAAAGTTATCTTCAGTTTGCCCATGTCGTACTAATACTATCTTCATCTAATTAACCTCCAATACTTTTAACGCATCACTATATCTAATAAATTTACTCATATAACTACCATCTTCATATGATGAAAATCCAACTACTAAATAACTATTATCAATATACTTAATATCAGTAAAATAATCATCATATTGCTCACCATAAGTAACTATAGATATTTCTTCTAAATCACCATTATATTTACCAATAATACCATCATAATCAAAACTATCAATAGTTTTATTATTATTATTCTTATTTTTCATAATAGTTCCAATAACTATAATACTATCATCATTATCACTAATTATTTTATTATATCTAGTATCAGAATTATTTTTATAAACAACTTCACCTATACAATTACAATCTAAATCATATTTTCCTATTAAAGCATTAGTATTATTAGAACCTACCACATATAAATAATTATTTAGATAAAGTATATCTCTAAATCCAGTAGAATCCATATCATCATACTTAATATCATGTATTAAATTACCATTAATATCATATTTACATATAATACCCTTATTATTCTTATCAACACCTACTGCATATATATAATTATCATACACTAACAAATCATTAAATATAGCCTCTTTATTATCACCATAAGTCTTATTCCAAATAAGCTTACCATTCTTATCATATTTAGAAAGAATAGCTCCTCCACTTTTATTACCTATTTTAGTACTCTTATAAACACTCTGTCCTGAAACAATATATCCATCTTCTACATTAACTATATTAGTATATTTAGAATTATCTAATAAAGATAACTCATCAAAAAACTCTTCTTCACCATTCTCATTATATTTAACAATAATTCCTCTTCTAATAGAATTATTATGATCATCTTTATTCTTTTCATAACTACCAACAGCTATAATAGAATCATTATCTATAGTAACCCCAAAAAACACACTATTATATCCCACATTAAATAACTTCTCATCTATCTTTTCACGTTTTTTATTATACTTAGTAATCTTAGCCTTCTCATAATAATTATCATTATTATTATTACTACCTACTGTTATATAATAAGAAGAATTACTATCAATAGCATTAATACTATCAAAATATAAATTAACAGTATTATTAATAAACAAAGAATATATTACATAGAAAACTTCTAATACTAATAAAAATATAAATATACCTGTAATAAATTTTATTCGTTTTAATAATTTACTATTCATATAATCCTCCTATCATTATAATTTTAACATAATAAATAAAAAAGTGTAATAATATTACACTTTTATTTAAACATACCCATATAGTATTTCTTCTTACCTCTACGTACTACTACATATTTAGATTCAATTGCTATATCTTTATTAACTACAAATTCTAAATCAGTAATTTTATCACCATTTAATGTAATAGAACCATTATTTATAAATTCACGAGCCTCACGTTTACTAGAACAAACTCCACTTTCAACTAAGAAATCTACTATATTTAAATCACTACTAATTTCAAATGGAGTAATTCCTTTAAATGCATCTTCTATATCTTTAGAAGTAAATGATTTAATATCTCCACTAAATAATGCTTCTGAAATTTTTACTGCCCTTTTAAAACTTTCTTCTCCATGTAAATCAGTAATAATTTGTTTAGCAAGTTCCTTTTGAGCTATTCTTAATTCTGGTGTTTCATTATGTTTTTTCATAACTTCAGTAATCTCATCTGGTGTTAAGAATGTAAATACTTTTAAATATTCTTCTATCTTAGAATCTTCTGTATTAATTAAGAATTGATACATTTCATAACTAGAAGTCTTATCCTCATCTAACCATAAAGCATTACCTTCACTCTTACCAAACTTCTTACCAGTAGAATCTAAAATTAATGGCATTGTAAATCCATAAGC
>CACZQV010000088.1 GCA_902783435.1 uncultured Erysipelotrichaceae bacterium
AATATGATCTGCATTAGCATACATTTCAAAGAATGAATATGCATTTTTGAATGTAGAAATATATTTAGAATAGATTTCTTTTAATCCTTCAACATCGAATTTTAATGGAGTCCATACAGGGGAAGTATGTAACATATAGAATCTTACTGTATCTGCACCATATTCCTCCATAATTTCAAATGGTGAAATTGCATTACCTCTAGACTTATGCATCTTTTGACCATATTTATCTAATAATAAGTCATTTACTAATACGTTTTTATATGAAGATTTACCCATTACAAACATTGATACAACAAGTAATGAATAGAACCATCCACGTGTTTGATCAATACCTTCAGCGATAAAATCAGCTGGGAATTGTTCTTCAAATAATTCTTTATTTTCAAATGGATAATGATATTGAGCAAATGGCATAGATCCACTATCGAACCAGCAATCCATTACGTCTTTGACACGTGACATTTGTTTTCCACAGTGTGGACATTTGATATGAACATCATCTACATATGGTCTATGTAATTCAATTGTCTCATCAATATCTTCAATTGCTTTTTCAACAAGTTCTTTACGTGAACCAATCATTTCATCATGACCACACTCACATCTCCATAGTGGGATTGGTGTACCCCAATATCTATTACGAGATATTGCCCAGTCATTCATATTTTCTAACCAGTTTCCAAAACGTTTTTCTCCAACATAATCTGGATACCAATTAATCTTTTTATTTTCTTCAATAATTTCTTTTTGTTTAGCAGTTGTTTTAATGTATAGAGATGGTTTTGAATAATAAACAAGTGGTGTATTACATCTCCAACAATGTGGATAATCGTGATTCATTTTTTGTTTTTTGAATAGTTTATCATTTTCTGCAAGGTATTTAATAATTTCAATTTCTAATTCTGAATCAACTACTAATCTACCTTTCCATGGTCCTTCTGTATAGCATCCATCTTCTCCTACTGGATTTAACATAGCTAAGTCATATTTAACTCCTACTTCGTAGTCATCTTGACCAAAAGCTGGGGCAATATGAACGATACCAGTACCATCTTCCATAGTTACATAATCAGCGCATGTAACAATGAATTGTTTTTTATTCTTAGGTACTTCTAAGATAGGCATTAATTGTTCATACTCACGATTTTCTAAATCTTTACCTTTGTATTCTTCAACTACTTCATAGTCTTCTCCTAAAACATGATCAGCTAATGCTTTAGCTACTATGAAATTATAACCTTTAGATAAACATTTAACATAAGTTTCTTCTGGATTAACACAAAGTGCTATATTAGACATTAATGTCCAAGGAGTTGTAGTCCATACTAAGTAATATGTATTTTCTTCATCTTTTGCTTTGAATGGTACATATACTGTATTAACTGAGATTTCTTTATATCCTTGAGCAACTTCATGTGAAGCAAGACCAGTTCCACATCTTGGGCACCATGGAACAATCTTTAATCCATCATAGATATATCCATCTTCAAAGATTTTCTTTAAAATCCACCATTCAGTTTCAATATAATTATTATCATATGTTACATATGGGTGTTCTAAATCAATGAATTGTCCCATTTCTTTGGTAAACTTAGTAAAGAATTCTTCATTTTTCCAAACGCTTTCTCTACACTTTTGATTAAATTCTTTGATACCATATTTTTCAATATCACCTTTACCATTAAATCCAAGTTCTTTTTCTACTTGTACTTCAACTGGTAATCCATGAGTATCCCATCCTACTTTTCTTAACACTCTGTAACCATCCATAGTTTTGTATTTACAGATTGTATCTTTAATTAACTTAGCCATCATATGATGAATTCCAGGCATACCATTAGCTGTAGCTGGTCCATCATAAAAGACATAGTTTTCATTATCTTTTCTATTTTTAATTGTTTCTTCAAATGTTTTTTGTTTATTCCAATATTCTACAAATTTTCCTTCTACTTCATTTATTTTTCCTTGTTCTAGTTTTTTAAATTTCATATTATCACTCCTTAACTTATTAATACATAACTATAGTATGTTACAAATAGAATTAAAAATAAGATTCCTTCTTTTCTAGTTATTTTATAATCTTTAAATGAAAACATAAATAGTAAAATAGAAGCTACTATCATAACTATTAAATCTATATAACTAAAATTAATTACTCCTATTCCACCAAATATAGCTGTAGGTACACCTATAACCATACCTATATTAAATATATTACTTCCTACTACATTACCTATCGCTATATCGTATTCTCCTTTTTTAGTAGCAGTCATACTAGTAACTAACTCTGGAAGAGATGTTCCTAAAGCTATTATTGTTAGGGATATTAGTCTTCCTGATACTCCCATAACTGTAGCTATTTTTGAAGCACTATCTACTACAAAGTTACTTCCAAGTACTATTCCTACTATACCAATTATTGTATAAATAATTGATTTAGGTACTGAAATTATATCTTCTGTTTTTTCTTCTTCAGTCTTTTTTCTAGACATTGAAATTAAATAATAGATAAATACTAAGAAGAATAATAGTACTACTATTCCATCGCCTCTTGTGAATGTATTTTTTATTTCTTTATCAAATATACTATCTGATAAAAGTACTGCGAATAATGTAGTAATTAACATTGTAATTGGTAATTCTTTTTTTACTGTATTATTCTTTACATTTAGTGAATGTATTACTGAACTTGCTCCTAATATCAATAAAATATTTAAAATATTACTACCTATTACATTACCTAGGACTATATCTCCATTATGTGAAAGTATAGATTTAACTGATACTGCAAATTCTGGAGCACTAGTACCAAATGCTACTATTGTTAATCCTATTAACATTTTGGATACTTTTAAATTACCAGCAATTCCACTTGCACCATCTACAAATAAATCTGCACCTTTTATTAGAATTATAAATCCTAGTATTAAAATAATTGTATTAAATATCATTAGCATCACCCTTTTTAATATTATGAATAAGTAAAAATAAAAAGAACTTCATCCCTAAGGACGAAGTTCTCGTGGTACCACCTTATTTTGTAAGTAAAACTTACCTCTATACTATAACGCGTAACCGTATTTATCTTATCCATAAATCGCAACTTGAAAGTGATCTGAATATTTCTTTGTTACCTGTTTTCACCCCACACAGGCTCTCTACAAACTCTAAAACATTCCGTCTTTCGCACATGCTTTACGAGGTATAATATACCACATTTTTTTATTATTTACAACTACTTTTCTAATGTTTTTGGTTCTTCAATTATTGTTCCGAAAGTATCATATACTATTTGATCATCTTTTGTACCATGATGTTTTACTTCTACAGGTTCAGTATTTACATATAAAACACAACCTTCATCTCTATTATTACATACACCTACTATATCATATCCATCATGACATTCAAAATTTATACTATCTACTTCTCCACTATATGGAACTGATATTATATGTTCATATGGATCATATATATCATCATCTGTTAATACTTCAAATTGTTCTACTGGATATCCAAAATTTTTATATTCTACATATTGATCATATTGATTAGTAGGAGCCACTTTTATAGGTACTACATTTTCATAAATGATATAACTATGATCTTCTGTTACTTTATAAGCATTTACATATTGAGTTGTAGTAATACCTACTGGTTTATATCCTTTATGATATGGATATTGTTGTATTTCTTCTGTAGGATTAACTATTTCTTCTGCTATTACATGCTCTCCTTCATCAAATAATCTATCAGCATCTGTTGGAGTAGCTTGTTCTTGTGGATACTCTTTTGAACTACATTGTGTCATAAGACATCCCATACCAGCAACAATTAAAGTTGCTATAACTTTTACTGCTCTTGGTGATAAACTAAAATCATCATCATACATAATATTCCTCTTTTCAGTTTGATATTATAATACACCAAAAATAAAAAGACAATATTATTTGTCTTTTTTATAATATAAAAAAAAGAGAATTACTTCTCTTCTAATTCTAGTACTTCTATTTCATCTACTATAGCCATTTGTTGTTCTACTATAGCCTTTAATTTTCTTTTAAATATTCTCATATTTCTTTCTACTAAATCAGCATTCGCTTCTATTTTTTCAGCCTTTAATAGTGCTTCATTTACTATACGGGATGCATTATGTTTGGCATCAGTTACGATCATTTCACTTTCTTCCCTAGCCAATTTCTTTATATTATCCCCAGTTTCTTCTGCTTTCATAATCGCACTCTTTAAAGTATCTTCTATTTCTTTATAATGCATTAATTCTTTTTTCATGTCTTCTATTTCAGCATTTTGTTTTTTTACTCGTGTAATAATACCTTCTGTTTCTCTTATTACATCTAAAACAAACTGATTTACTTCACTACGATTATATCCATTAGCTTCATAACTAAATTTTTCCATATAATCACCTCAGAAATATGTAGTTTAATATTTAAATTTTAGAAGAAATCTTCATCATCATCATTTTTAGAATCTTTTTTACCTCTAGATGATTTTGCAGCTTGTTCTTCACTTATAGTTCCTTCTACATTTACATTATTAGGTGTACATAAGAAAATACCTCCACCTAGTTTTTGTAAATCTCCTCCTATTGCATAAATAGTTCCATATAAGAAATCTACTATTCTTTTAGCTTGATCTGGAGTTACTCTTTTTAAATTAACTACTACTGCACTTCTATTTTTTAAATAGTCAGCTATTTGTTGACTTTCAGAATAAGCACGTGGTTCTAGTAACATCATCTTAGATCCAGCAATACCATTTTGTTCATGAAATTCTTCTTTTGATGTAGTGTAATAGCTATCATCACCATTATTTTCTATTTCTTCATTATCTCCACCAAATAATCCTTTTAATTTATCTTTCATAAATAATCCTCCAATTTAATATCTTATCCTAATATAACTATTTTATCATAAAAATAAAAAAAGAAAAAGAATATTTTTTTCTTTTTCTAATTATTATGTTGTTTGTTGTATATAAGTGTTTTGTTGTGGTACTTGTTGTTGTGATTGCTCTACTACTGCACCTGCTTGTCTTTCCATAATTGAAGCTACATCATTTGTAGTTAATTGTGGTATTTCTTGTGGTGCATTAACATTTGTATTAACTGGTGTTTCAGTTTTATACCAAACTTCTTTTAAATCAACATTATCAGATAATGGCTTAGGATCAGGTAAATCTATATACATAACTGTTGGTACTTTAAATGCAGAACCAAATGCAATACAATTACCAGGTTTTAAATTTTTAAATTGTAATATAATCTCTGAAGATACGTTTGGTACCATTTCTTTAATATATTTTAAATCCACTGGATGGATTGTTCTTAAGATTAAGAAGTTTGCACATTGTGATACACATGTATCACTTAATTCACTAGGTCTTTGTGTAATAAGTGCTAAAAATATACCATATTTACGTCCTTCTTTAGATATTCTTTCAAATATATTATATCCTAGTAATTCAATATCAAAGTCATGTTGAACGTATCTATGAGCCTCTTCAATGATTATATGATATGCATGACTACCTCTAGGTTTAGTAGTACTTGATTTTATAAATAACATTCTAGATAGAATTTTAGTAATAACTTTAGCTATACGATCATCTACATAGTTAATATTGAAATTAACTATTTGAGCTTTTTTATTATTAGCCTCATCCCATAATAATGTATCTATATATTGATCTCTTGTTAAGTATTTTGGATATGTAAAGAATTCTTTATTTTCACCTGTTACTAATGTATGTAAACGTACACTCATTACATTAGTATCATCAAATACTTTATCACTCTTTAAAATACCTTCACTAATTAAGGCAAATTCCATAGCTAACTCTAAATCTGTTAGAGAATAGTATTTATTTAATTCATCTTCTGGTATTTCTATTACTTCATCTATAATATATGCTCTTACAAATTCAACTACTAATTCCATTTCTTGCATCTTACCAGTTTTATCAATATATAAACATTGTTTAAATGTTCTTATATAACCTGGTTGTACTATTTTACTTTCAAGATTTAGTGTTGGAGTATTAAATTTAGTTAATATACCAATAACTTGATCTCTTATTTTAGTAGAATCCATTCCACTTAATAATATATCTTGTAAAGCACGAGCTATAATATCATTTTTTCTTCTAACAACATTTTCACTACTACCAGTAAGTATTGGAACTAATTTTAGAGTTTTTTCAATTATTGGTAATTGTGTAGGAGTTGTAGCATCCAATAATAATGCTAAATCATCTACATCTAATAACCATATTGGTATTCTTAATATTTCTGTATCTGGTTCTACTAAATTAGTGGTATATGACTTATAACTTAATTTAGGATTTTTTTGATGTAAATCTTTAAATGCATGTGTATATTCACCATAAGCATCAAAGAAGAATACTGATGAGTTTAGTGGTGGATTTGGTTGTAGAAATAGTTTTTGTAAAATAGAAGCTACAGTACAACTTTTACCAGCACCAGAGTTACCTAATATAGAAAAATGACTATTAAAAAAATCATTTATATTAACATTAATTTTATATCCTTGATATACATTACTAGAACCAAAATTAGTATATCCAAATTCTAATTGTTGTTTACCATATAACAACTCTAATTCATCTGTTCTTATTAGTCTTATAATAGATTTAAAAGATGGTTTAATACTAGATCCTGATGTGAATACACCGTTTTTTATTTCACCTACTATATTAGCTAACATATGAGTTCTATTAGTATTAGCTATTTCAGCCACTACTTTTCTATCTGTTCCGTCTTCAAAAATAACATGTAAATTAACTAGATTTGGTTGTTTTGTAATATCAATATCTAATTTAATTGTTACGCTATTATCTATTATTTCTTCAATTTTTCCTAGCATTCACATCACCCTTTATTATCTATACTTTAGTATATCAAAAAATAAGTAAAAAAAAAAGCCATTAATTTTGCTTTTTTAATATAACCCATTTATTTTTTTATAATCATCTTCTGATAAAGAATCTATTTTCCAAATACCTTTTTCTTTATTAAGATAAAATGTTAATTCATATTTTTTCTTTTCTTCAGTATTCTTCATTTTATCTAGTTTTTTATTTATATTTTTTTCTTTTATTCTACTATAATCTAATACTTCTATTTCTGTTTCTACTATAGATACATTGTTTTCTATTTCTTCATTTTTTATTTTATAAGATAAATTTTGATATTGTCTTTTTAATAATTCTTTATATTTTTCTTTTTGTTTATTAGTAAGTGTTTTATCTTTAGATAAATAATTATCTAAGTCTTTTAATACATTTTTATCTAGTATTTGATACTTATTTAAAAAACTTTCTACTTTAGATGTAGGTGTATTCAATGTATTTTCACATCCTAATAAGAATATTAATCCTACTAATATAATTATTTTTTTCATAAAAAAATCCTCCTATATATATATTGGAAGATTATTTTACTTTTATACTTCTTTTATGTAAATAGCTCCACTAGCATTATCTCTACCTTTAAATGGAACTATAAAATTAGCTGTATATTTTCTTTTTAATACAAATGGTATATGTAGATGTTGATCTACATGTACTGCTTCATTTATTATAGAATCTAATAATGATTTCTTTTTATTTTTATTAATTAATTTTTTTATTTTTCTATCTGTTATTAAGTCTGTTACTCCATCAGTTAGTAAGAATATCATATCGTAATCATTATCTATTATAGTAGATGATACTATACATAATTCTTTACAAATACCAATACAAGCACTAATAACATTATTATTAGAAAAATATCTTAAATGATCTTTTTTTACTCCACCATATTTATAATACATCCAAACATCAGAATCATCTTCTGTTACTTGAATTAATTTTTTATTTTTATAAATATATCCTCTTGAATCACCTGTATTTAATACTAGTGTTTTATTTTTATTTATTAAGGCTAATGTAAGTGTAGTACCCATTTTGTCTTCGCCATATTTTTTTATTATGTCTGTATTTAGTTTCTTTATATATTTAATTAATAAATCGTTTACTTTTTCTGTATCATTTAAAGTTTTTATATCTTTATTTAAAAACCATTTATTAAGATGGCTTACTATGAAAGTAGAAGCTATATCTCCATAATCTTTTCCACCCATTCCATCAGCTACTACAAGAAGTTTTATATTCTTGTTTCTTGGATGTTTAATTGAAAGAGTTGCATCTTCATTTTTGTCTCTGATTAAACCTATATCAGTTTTTGTTTCTAAAATTTCCATATAAAACTCCCTTCTTTTTAATCTATATAATAATACGTTGATGAAAGAATTGCAATTAATTTTTCTTTATCGTTGTAAATATTTGCTCTAGCAACACATGTAGTTTTACCACTTCTTACTATTTCTCCTTTAGCTATTAGGTACTTTCCAGTACCTGGTAATAGGTAAGAAATATTAGCGTTTAATGTAATAGCATGTTTACCTGATGCTGCTGCTATCATTCCCATTACAGTATCACCTAAACCAAATATTAATCCTCCATGAGCCATATTATATGGGTTCATTGAATTATTATTTAGATCTGCCCTTATAATTATATTTTTATCATTTGCTTCTACAATATGATAATTATTATGATGAAAAAATCCTTCTTCGTTTTCCATTTTGTCTAATGCATCTTGTGATTTCATTTTATTCTCCTTTAAATAAATTACTATTAAGTTTCCATGCAATAATTCTAAGTACTGCTTTATTTATTATTCTTTCAGATATTTCATTATCTTTTACTTTTTGTAGTATTTCTTTATACATTGGTACTACATCACTAGTTATAATCATATCATTACCAGCATTTATAGCTAAAGTAGCAGCTTCACCATTTTCTACATATTCACTTACTGCATCCATAGCTAAGTCATCTGTCATAATTATTCCAGTGAAACCTAGTTCTTTTCTTAATTTAGATATTACTTCACCACTTAAAGAAGCAGGATGATTTTCATCTAAACTAGTTATTATATTATGTGATACTAATATACTTGGAACTTTTTCTTCTATACCTGCTTTGAATGGTAAAAAATCATTTTCTTTTATACTTTCATAACTTCTATGATCAATAGCTATCCCAGTATGAGTATCAATATTATTTCCATAACCTGGAAAATGTTTAAGACATGAATTAATTTTATTATTATTAGCATACTTAACCATATTTTTTACATATTCACTTGTTTCATTTGGACCTTTACCAAAAGCTCTAATATTAATAAAATCATTAGAATCAGTAGATACATCAGCTACTGGGGCTAGATTTAAGTTAATACCTATACTTTTTAATAGTTTTGCTTTTTCATTTTCTGTTTTTTCTAGTAAATCCCAGCCACCTTCTTGATAATAATCTCTGGGTGATAAGAATTTTTCATTTCTAAATTCTTTAAATCTACTTATTCTAGTAACAGATCCACCTTCTTCATCTACTCCCATAATAAGTGGATATTTATTTAATTCTTGATCGTGATCTATTTCTTTTTTCATACTTTCTTTAGTATGACCATCAAAGTCTTTGGCAAATAATATATATCCACCTATATTAAAATTAGATAAATATTCTACATCGTTTTTATTATATCTTACTAAGAATAATTGCCCTACTTTTTCTTCTAGAGTCATTTTACTAACTATTTTTTGAGCTTCTTTATAATTATCTTTAAATATACTGTTTTTTATATCGTTATCTTCTATTAGTTTTATTTTATTTTCTTGTTTTGTTTCTCTTACTATTGGTAGTTGTACACGTTTTGATAATATATTAGATACTACTATATATGTTATTAAAGCTAATACTACTGGTATTAACATTGATATGAAGAATCTTTTCATTTTATCACCTACTTAATAATTTTTTTAAATTCATTAGGTGTTTGTGTTTCAAATAATATATCTTTCTTTATTTCTGGATAATACATTTTTAATCTATTAGCGTGT
>CACZQV010000089.1 GCA_902783435.1 uncultured Erysipelotrichaceae bacterium
GAGAACAGATTTACAGTCTGTCGCGTTTAGCCTCTTCGCTACCTCTCCATAAAAATGGTGCCGAAACCAGGACTTGAACCCGGAACCTACTGATTACAAGTCAGTTGCTCTACCAATTGAGCTATTTCGGCACATCATGGTGGGCGATACAGGACTCGAACCTGTGACCCCTTGCTTGTAAGGCAAGTGCTCTAACCAACTGAGCTAATCGCCCAAACTAAGCCCACCAACATCGGTTGACAGTATTAAATATACCAATTATTAATCGATTTGTCAACATTATTTACAGTTTTTTTTTATTTTTTATTATTTTCTTTTTCTTTTATTTCAATCCACACATTTAATTGATTTTTTAAATTTGTAAAACCGCTTTTTGTTTCTTGTATTTCATGATTTTTTTTAGGATTTTTTGTTTCTAAATCTTTAATACTTAATTTTAATTTATTTTCCTTTTCATCATACTCAATTACTTTAGCTTTAATCTTATCATTTATTTTGGCATAATCAGAAACATTTCTAACAAAAGAATTAGAAATCTCAGAAATATGTATTAATCCAGTAACATTAGAATCAACTAATAGAAATATACCATAATCTTCTATTCCAGTAACAATTCCCTCTACTAAATCACCTTTGTTATATTGTCCCATAATATCGCCTCGCATATATTATATCACAATTTATAAAATATGTTTACTAAAAAGAGTAAAAGATGGTATAATCTTGTTGGTGAAAAATATGAAAAACGAAGAAATAGAATTAAAAATAATATCAATAATCGACAGAATTCGCCCATTTATAGTTAGTGATGGTGGAAATATAGAATTTGTGAAATATGCTGATAATATAGTTTATATAGACCTAACAGGGGCATGTAAGGACTGTTCAATGATAGATGTTACATTAAAAGATGGAATAGAAGAAATTATAACAAATGAAATACCAGAAGTAAAAGAAGTAAGAATTATTGATTAATTCTTTTTTTTTGCAAAAAAAAAGAAGATAATTAGTATTATCTTCCTACAACTTTTACATTAATTGCTTCTGGAGCAATAACAGCATTGATTTCTTTAATTTCATTATCGAAACCAACTTTCTTCATTTCTTGTTCTTTAATGATTTGTCTGATATTTTCTGTTTCCTTATTAATAGCTTCTGTATCATCATCATTAATCTTTATATCGTCTTCCATAGCTGACATATAATCATTTAATTTAGATATATATTCTGCTTTTTCTTTTTCTTTTTCTTCTAAAGCTATTCTACTTTCTTCTGCTCTTCTAGCTTCTTCTTCTTTAATTCTTCTAGCTTCATCCATTCTTTCTTTAGATTCAGCTTGTTTTTTCTTTAACTCAGCAACTCTTGCCATCATTGCTTGTAAATCAGAACTAGAAGTTGTAAAGTTAACTGCCTTAGCTATATCATTTACAGTAGCATCTGAATAATCAAAATGCATTTCTTCTTCTGTTTCATTATCTTCAACTGCTGTATATTCTTCTATTTTTTCTTCTTCTTTATCATCTCTATCAGCAACTACTACTATTTCATCTCTTATATTTTTATCTTCATTAGCATACTTTTCTTCATATTTATCAAATTCAATTTTTTCTCTTGCTTCTGCTAAATCCTCATCACTCATTGGATCATATATATTACTAACATTTTTATAATTACCTTCTGAATCAAATTTATTAACTCTAGCTGGTGTAGCCTCATTAGAAACAACTCTATAACTTGGTTCTTCTATTTCAACTTTTTCTTCGATTTCTATAGGAGTAACAGGAATATCAATACTTTCTTCTTGTGTATCAGAAACTTCCTCAACTACATCATTAGAACTTTCTTCTGCTACTTCTTCAGTTACATTTTCTTGAACTGTGTTGTCTACAACTTCATCCTTGATTTCATTTTCAGTTTCTTCAACTGGTTCACTAATCTCTTCTGATTCAACATTATCTTTTGAAACAAAAGCTGCATTGATTGAATCTTCTATATCTTCTCTACTAATAGGATTTATATCAACGTCTATATCTTTCTTTTCTTCTACATCTGAAGCAACATTTGCATCTGTAGCCGCAGCTAAACCAAATCCTGTATCAGTAAAATCAGTAAATCCATAATCAGCAGGTTCCATACTATCAGCATAAGCTTCACTAGATACACCATAAACTTCTTTCATCATAGCATCTTTTAATTTTATTGCTCTATTGCTTACATAATTGCTAGGTACATCTTCTCTTGATAGTATTTTAATTTTTTCTTCTAACTTAGCAATTTTATTAGCTTTAGCCATAACTTTTTCTTCCATCTTAGCAATTGGAGTTGTATTTACTAGATTATTTAATTTATCTTGTTCTTTTTCTAATTGCTTATTTAAACGAGCTATTCTAAAATTAGTCCATTTTTTACTAATCTCAGTAAATGAAGATTTTTTTAAACGGATTAAATTGCTATGTATTCTACCTGCATTGCTAACAGTACTTAAATCATTATCAACTAATTCAAAATTGTCCATATGACAAACCTCCCTCTATATTGTTATTCTGCTTTAGATAATTCACGTAATACGTCTTTAACTCTATTCCATTCTTCTTCGTCATCAACACCCATTAATTTAGGTTCACCAGAAGAACGATCTACATTTGATACATAAACTGTTATATTATCATTTTCATCTTTTTCATTTTTTGTATAAATAACATATTCTTTCTTAGTATCTTTAAATTCAAAAGCTAAAATAACTTCTACTTCTTCAATTGATCCATCTTCAGCAACAATTGACATCATTTTCTTTTCTATTTCTTGATTTTCCATGTAAAATCCTCCCTTTATTATCCATATAATACCATTCTATCATAAATTGAAATAATTACAAGTCTTATTTAATTTTTTTTAGGAGAAAAACCTTAGCTCCATAACTACAATAATTCTCTATATAATCGTCTAAATACTTGATATCATTAATCTTGGAAACTTGTTTATTATTTGAATCATAATATCCTTTTAATCTAACTTTATCATAAGCATAATCACCAAATATATAATCAAATGGTTCAAAGTAATCTGTAATTTTTTCTGCTAATTCATCTTTATTTATACAATTATTATCATCTCTAATAATTTCATAATTAATACCATTTATTTCTATCTTTTTCATATTATCTACCTCTCATTATAAAATATATTATACCATGTTAATAACTTATTTCAAATAATCATTATAATAATTAGGAACATCACCCTTTATAATATCTATAAGAATAGGTTCTCGAATTACTATGTTACTTCTCTTTGATGATAATGGCATAATTACTTGCTCTTTTATTTTTATTTTTAAATATACTTGAACAATAGCATTATTAATTCCATATTCTTTAACATCTATATCTATATCTGAATTAAGTTGATTACTAAAAACAAGTTTTATAGGAATAGTAGGCCTAATATTAGCAAATAAAGAAAACTTTTTTAAAGAATCAACACTTACATCACATATAATTCCATTTTTAATTTTCTTAAATCTACTTTTTCTTGTTTTATCATTTAAAAATGAATCATCTATATTACCATTATCTAAATTTACTAATTTATTCTCTACTTTATCAGTAATCTTATTCTTAATCTTATTTAAACCTATTGTATCATAATGAACACTCTCACCATTTTGTTTTTTAATTTGTTCAAAAATATCATATTCAAAATCACTATCTAAACTTTCACGTATACTTTTTAAAACTATGTTATTTGTTAGTCTTTCCACCTCTACATCTATATAAGGTTTTAATACACTATTAATCCTCTTATCTATATAAATGGTATTTAAAACTGACATAATAAATACAAATAATAATACAATTAATAGTTTATTTAATCTTTTTTTATTAATATTACATCTTCCCCTATTTTTTCTATATCATCCCAAAATACCCTTATATCTCCTTCTCTATTTAATAAAAACAAACTTTTATTTTGTTCTATAACAAAAGATTCTATTTTTCCATCACTTTTAATTTCTGCATCTATTATGTTACCTATATTTTTTCCAGACACTATATTTATTATTTTTTTTGATTGTAAATCAGACATTTTCATAATATCACCTAATTAATAGTATGATATTTATACTATTTTAATACTTTCTTCAATTGATTAATTGCCTTTTTCTCTAATCTTGAAACTTGAGCTTGACTTATATTTAATTCCTCTGCTATTTCTGTTTGTGATTTTCCAATAATAAATCTTTCATCAAGTATATGTTTTTCTCGTTCTTTTAATGAATCAATAGCATTATCAATAACCATTTTATTAGAAAAATTATTATTTAAACTCTTATCCTCTATCTGATCATATAAATATATTACATCTCCACCATCATTATATATAGGTTCATACATACTAATTGGACTTTTAAGAGCTTGTAGTGCATTACTTATATCATATTCACTAACATCTAATTCTTTTACTAAATAATCAATACCAGGTTCCTTTCCATATTTTAAATAATATTTTTCTTTTAAATTTAACACTTTATAAGCTATATCCTTTAAAGATCTACTAATCCTTATTGTAGAATTATCTCTTATATATCTTTTTATTTCTCCTAATATCATTGGCACTGCATAAGTAGAAAACTTCACCCCATAACTTAAATCAAAATTATCAATAGCCTTAATTAAACCAACACAACCTATTTGAAA
>CACZQV010000090.1 GCA_902783435.1 uncultured Erysipelotrichaceae bacterium
AGTAATTCACGCATATCTGCATTTCCTTCAGTAAATAAATATACGTATTTGTGCATCATTATTCCTCCTTACACAATTTATAGTATAGCAAAACAGTAAAAAAACAACAACAAAAAACATGAAAAAACTATTAAATTTATTTATATAAACACTTTTTTTACAAAAAAAAATAAAGATTTTTATTTCTTTATTTTTTGATTTGTTTTATTATCTTGATTTTGATTAGCTAAATTATCTACATATTTATCAACTGCTTGTTGGTTCAAAGTATTTGTTTTTTTATTTTCTTTTTCTGGTTTCATTACTTTTCTAGTTTTAATTCTTTGTCCTTGTTTATCTCTTTCTTCATTTATAATTACTTGTAGATCGTTTTCTATATTATTTATTCTATTTTCTATTGTTTCTTTTTCTTTATTTTTCTTAATCATATTTTTTGAATTAATAGTATTTACTACTAAACCTCCAAATCCTATTAAAGAAAACCATGGGTTAACAAATGATAATACTACTCCTGTTGTTTCTATAACATGTGCTAATCCATTAATACTTTTTGAAGTTTCATATGAACTTTCTGCATCTTTTTTTGCATTTCTTAATGCTTTTATTTTTTTCATTCTTTTTGTATTTAATTCTGTTGATGCGGTAGGTACTTTGCTAGATATCGTTTCTAAATGTTCTTTTTCTTTATTTAATCTTTTTATTTTATCACTATATATTTGAATATATTTCTTTTTAGCTATTATGCTTGCGCCTAAACATATACCTGAAGCTAAAGCAAAAGATGGGAATGAAAAAGCTCCTCCTATTGTAAATGTTATAAGTGCTATTTCTATTAATTCTGATATTAATTTTATATTTGATTTCATTTTTGTATTTTCTTCTAGTTTTTCATTTATAGTTGTAAGTTGACTTTGAATAAATCTATCTTTCATAAATATCCCTCTTTCTTTTATAGCTGTATATTTTATCATAATTTTGTTTTTTTGTAAAGAAAAAGACATATTGCTATGTCTTATATATTATTTAATATTTTCTTAATACACTATTTATATTTTTAACATCATCTAGTTTATGTATTCTAACTAAATTTTCTACTGTCTTTTTATTAACTATTTTATATTTTAACATAATATCTAGTGACTCTAAGTTAGCTTCATTCATATCTAATTCTTCCATAGATATTTTACTTGATAATTCATATATTTCTGCTACTGAGTTAGTTAATGGTTTAATAGTACTAGAAAGTATTGGTGTATGATAAAGTACTTTATTTACCATTTTACTATCTTTAAATACATCTTCTCCTTTAAATGGTAACATTAATACTACTAATATCATAAAAGTAATAATCCATCCTTCTATTAAACCTACTATACCTCCAGCTATCTTAGATGGTATTAATAATACTATTGTATAGTTTACTATTTTTTGTAATACTTTAGATATTTTTAATATTAATCTAAATAAAGCTAATAATAAACTAAATACTAAGAAGAATCCTAAAGCTTGATATAAAAAGATATTTAATACTGTAAATCCTTTTATATAACCTCCAAATTTAGTAAATGGTAATAGTATACATAATATATTACCTACTACTCCTTTAAGTAAGAATGAAATTATAAATACTACTATCATTCCTATAAAACTAATTGTTTCTTTTATTACTCCGTTTTTCCAACCTACTATGAAAAACATAATAAACATTAATATAATACCTATATCAAATATATTTAACATTTAATCACTTCCTACTATATATAATTATAAACTATTATTAAAAATTATGCTATAATAAGTTTTAGGTGAAGTCTATGTTAGAAGAATATATGTTAGATTTAGGATACTCTACTGATCAAATAAAAATAATACGTAATACTTATCCTAAAAGAGTATATAGTGAATCTACTCTACTATTTAATTTGAAAAATTTATATAACTTCTTACGTAGAAATGGAGTACTTAATAAAGAATTTATTAAAATTACTATTACTACTCCTAATATAATAAATGAAAGTATTGAAAATATTAAATTAAAGATAGATGAATTACATGAATTTGGTTTTAATAAATTAGAATCATTTCAGATATTTAAAGAATATCCATATATATTAGAAATAAGTAAAGAAAAAATTAAAAATAAAATAAATGGTTTATATGAACTAGGATTTTTAAAAGATGATATTATTAATATTTTTTCAAATAATACTTCTTTATTTCAAATTGATTATTCTTATATTAAAAAGAGATTTCAGTTTTTCTTAGATTTTGGTTTTACTAAGAAAGATAATATATTTATATTTACTAAAGAACCTAGATTATTAGATTGTACTATTAGTACTATTAATAAAAAGATAGATGAATATACTAAGTTAGGTTTTAATAAAAAAGATATTATTAAAATAGTATCTTATTTACCTTCAGTACTTTTAAATTCTAATGAGATGATTAATAATACAATATCTTATTTATTAGAGTTTGGTTATACTGATATGGATCTTACTAATATTATTAAGAAAGTACCTATTATATTAAAAGAAGTATATTTAGAAGAAATTAATACTAAATTAGAATGTTTAAAGGACTTAGGATTTGATAATAAAAGTATTATTATGATGACTTGTAATAATCCTTATATATTATTATATTCTAAAGATAATATTACTACTAAATTTAATGATTTTTTAAGTTTGAATTTTACTGAAGAAGAAATTAGAAATATGATTATTAGTTTTCCTATTATATTTGGATATGATTTTAATACTATTAGAGATAAAATAGAATATTTTGAAAGTATTGGACTTAGAGATATAATAATTAAAAATAGTAAGAGTTTATTCTACTCTATTAGTTTAATAAGAGCGAGAAATATATTTTTATTTAATAAAAAGTATGATTTAGAAGATTTATTCTTAAGTGATAGTTTATTCTATAAGAAGTTTAAAATTACTAGAGATAGTCTATTGAAAGGAGAATTTTAATGGATGTATTAATAAGATATGGATTTAGTATAGAAGAGATTAAGAATATGATGGACACTAATGATTCTATAGATGAAATTAATGATAAAGATATATATGAACTTATAGATATATTAGAAAAACTTGGATGTAATTTTAATTCTATTAAGAATATATTTATATGTAATCCTTTTTATCTTAGTAAGAGTGTTAATGATATTAATAATTTAATTAAGAAATTATATGAGATTGGATGTAGTCATTTAAATATATTATTTGATAGTAATCCTTATATTTTAAATTTAAGTGATGAAGATATAGATGAGTTATATAATAATAAGTTAAATGAAGGTTTTAATAAAGATGAAATAATTGATTATATTAATTATAATGTTATATATTAGGAGGTATTTATGAACGTAGTTATTAAAGTTAATGATGAAATTAAAGAGAAAATGATTGAATACTATAAAGATAAAAAAAGAGATAAAGTTATTCCTTATGTAGTATTTCAAGCACAA
>CACZQV010000091.1 GCA_902783435.1 uncultured Erysipelotrichaceae bacterium
TCCTGAAACTCATCCACATGGTATGAGTGATGAAGAATATGATGAAATATTTACTACTAATAAACCAATTATATTTAACTTCCATGGTTATCCATCTTTAATTCATCAATTAACATATAAACGTAAGAATCGTAATTTACATGTACATGGATATAAAGAAGAAGGAACTATTACTACTACTTTTGATATTCGTGTTCAAAATGAAATAGATAGATTCCATTTAGTAGAAGCAGTATTAAAAGAAATACCTAGATATAAAAAATCTAGTGAGGTGTTAATTAAATGGAGTAGAGATATGTTACGTAAACATAAAAAATATATTAGTGAGCATGGTGAAGATATGCCATATATAAGAGATTGGAAATGGAAAGGTTTTAAAGATTAAACATTTCCTTTTTTCTTTATCTATAGTATAATTTTAGAAAGAGGTGATAATATGGGTACTAGAAAGAGTATGAAATTACCAGTATTAATAACATTAATTTTAATTTTAATAATTGTATATTTATTCGCAACAATTAAACAAACACAAGTTACTTGTGTAAAGAATAATTTATTTGATGATGATATTAGAGTAAATGAAGAAGTAACTGCGATTATAGATAATAAAAGAATAGATGAATTGAGTATTACTAAAACTATTATTTTACCTGAAAAGTATACTAAGAATGATACTTATCTAAATAGTATTAAATCATCATTAGATAAAACTTTAGAGTATTTAGGTAATAAAGCTAAAATTACAGTGGAAGAAAATAGAGTTATTGTAAAAATTAAAGTTAAGAAAGATGAAGTTGTATTATTAAATAATATTAGTTTTAATGTAAATGATGATCTACAAATAGAAGTTGATTCTAATACTAAAAGTAGTAATGTAGTTACTTTATCTGTAGGAGATAATTATACAGATGGAGAATTTATGAAGAGATTAAAGAATAACGGGTATACTTGTAAGTAATGGAAGAATATGATATTGAAAGTTTAGTAAGTAATTTAGATTTTAAAAGTAATGAATTAAATAATGTTAATGGATTATTACTTACTAATAGAGAAATAGAAGTATTAGATAGATATAAGATACCTTATAAGAATTGTAGTGATTTAAAACAAGTATTATTTGAAATAGAAGAAGTAATTAATGATATGGATATAGTTGATGATGATTTAGATTATATTTCTAGTACTATATCTGAGCGAGATTATTATCAAAATACTAATAAATAGTAACTAAACTTGAAGTTGAGTAATTCAACTTCATTTTTATTGTGTTTTGATTAGTTTTTTATTTATAATGTATAGTGATGAGGAAGTGATAAAATGATATATTTAGATTATAGTGCGACAACACCAGTTAATCCTGAAGTTATTGATACTTATAGTAGAGCTTGTAGAGAGTTTATAGGTAATCCTAATTCTATTCATAAGTTAGGTGTTAAGTCAAAAGAATTAATTGATGCATCAACTAAGCAAATTGCAGATATTTTAGGAGTAAAAACTAGTGAAATTATTTATACTAGTGGATCTAGTGAATCTAATAATACTGCAGTTAAAGGTGTATGTTTAAAATATGAAAATAGAGGACGTCATATTATTAGTACAGAGTTAGAACATTCTTCTATTATTGCGCCTTTAAATTATTTAGCTAGTAAAGGTTGGGAAGTAGACTTTGTTAAGTTGGATAAAGATGGTTTAGTTGATTTAGAAGATTTAGAAAGATTAATTAGAGATGATACTGTACTTGTAACTATAGGAGCTGTTAATAGTGAAGTAGGTGTACTTCAAAATATTAAAGCTATAAGTGAAGTTATTCGTAAGAAGAATACTAGAACTATTTTTCATAGTGATGTTACTCAATGTATTGGTAAGGTTAAGTTTGATTTTGATTTAGTAGATTTAGCTTCAATTTCTGCACAAAAGTTTTATGGTATGAAAGGAATAGGAGCTTTAATAAAACGTGAAAAATTAATTATTGAACCATTAATACATGGTGGTAAGAGTACAACTGTATTTAGAAGTGGTACTCCAGCTACTCCATTAATCGCATCACTAGCTAAAGCATTACGCCTTGCTTATGAGGATTTTGATAATAAAAATGATAAGGTAGTAACTCTACGTAAAAAATTGATTAGTGGATTAGAAAAACTAGATGTAGTTATTAATAGTAATGAACACTGTCTACCATATATGGTTAATGTAAGTTTGAAAAATATAAAGAGTGAAGTAATGCTTCATGCTTTAGAAGAAGAGGATATTTATATTTCTACACAAACTGCATGTTCTACAGGAAATTATTCTAAAGCTGTATATGCAATTACTCACGATAAAGATCTTGCTAGTAGTAGTATTAGAATAAGTTTATCTCATTTAACTACAGAAGAAGAGATTGATACTTTTTTAAAAGTATTTGAAGAAAAATTAGAAAGTTTAAGTTTTAGGAGATAGGTATGAAAATAGTAAAGATAAGTGCAATATGGTGCGGTGCCTGTTTAATTATGAATAAGGTATGGAATAATTTAAAAGAAAAATATGATTTTGAAGCAGTAGAGTTAGATTATGATATGGATGAGGACGAAGTAAGTAAATATAATCCGGGAGATATTTTGCCAGTATTTATAGTTTTTGATGGTGATAGGGAATTGCTTCGTATGACAGGTGAATTTAAATTAGAAGAATTAATAGAAAAAATAAACGAAGTTGGTGAATTACATGAAAAATAAAATTAAATATATAATTCTTTTATTAGTATTATTTTTATTTCCAATAATTGGTAATGCTAAGGAAAGTAATAAAGTTACTTTGTATTTATTCCACGGTGATGGATGTCCTCATTGCGCAGAAGAAATAGAATTTTTAAATGAAATAGAATGTAAGTATGATAATTTAGAAATTGTAAAATATGAAGTTTGGTATAACGATGAAAATGCAACATTACTTGAAAAAGTAAAAGAAGGTTTTGATGAAAAAAGAAATGGTGTACCTACTACAGTAATAGGAGATACTATTATTTTGGGTTATGGTAGTGGAACAGGAAGTAAAATAGAAAGAGCTATTAAGCATTATAGCGAAGAAGAATATACTGATTATGTTTCTAAAATACAAGATGGATCTTTTAATAAAGAAGATTTAAAACAAGAAGAAAAGAAATTTGATAAGAAAGAAAAGAAAACTGATAATGAAGAAACAATTAAATTACCAATATTTGGTAAAGTTAATTTAAAGAAAGTTTCTTTAACAAGCGCTGCTGTTATTATAGGATTAGTAGATGGATTTAATCCATGTGCAATGTGGATATTATTATTTTTAATTAGTATTTTAATAGAAATGAAAGATAGAAAAAGAATGTGGGCTTTAGGTTTAACATTCTTAATAACGTCTGCTTTAGTTTATATGTTAATTATGTTATCTTGGATTCAAATTGCTGTTAAAATTACTGCTATTATTTGGATTAGAAATATAATCGCAATAGTTGCTTTAATAGGAGCTTTTGTTAATCTAAGAAGTTATATTAATAGTAGAAAAAATGGTGGATGTGAAGTTGTAGATGACAAAAAGCGTAAAAATATATTTAGTAAAATTAGAAAGTTTACTAGTGAAAAAAGTTTTATATTAGCTATGATAGGTATAATGGGACTTGCGATATCTGTTAATTTAATTGAACTTGCTTGTTCTGCTGGATTACCACTTGTATTTACTGAATTACTTGTATTAAATAATACTAGTGATTTTATGAAATTTATTTATACTTTAGTTTATATATTATTCTTTTTATTAGATGATTTGATTGTATTCTTTATTGCTATGTTTACTATGAAAATTACTGGTATATCTACTAAGTATAATAAGTATTCTCATCTAATTGGTGGAGCTATTATGTTAGTAGTAGGAGTATTATTATTATTTAAACCAGAATGGTTAATGTTTCAATTTAAATAGTTTACTTATTTGAAAAAATTTTGTATAATGTAATTTAGAGTAGAAGGAGTTTGCTATGGAAGAAAAAGAAATGGTAATAATAGAGAATAATGATGGCTCTAAAATAGAAGTAGAGTTAATTACATATTTAGTAACAGAAGATAAATCTAGTAAATATATAGTGTATTCAAAAGGTGAAAAAAATGGTGATGCTGGTGATGAAATCATTTATATATCAAAAGTGATTTCTGAAGATGATGTATTAAAATTAAATGAAATTACTGATGATGAAGAATGGGCAGTTGTTCAAAATCTTTTGAAGAAGATAGCTAATGCTTAGTAAGGTGGTGTTTTAAATGGCTGATAATGAAATTCAAAAAATGATTGATGATATGAAAATAAGTATTTTTAATTTAGAAAATTCATATAATCAACAAAAAAAACAAATAGATGCTGTTAAAAATTTAATTAGTGAAATAGAAGGTAAATTCTTGGCTAATAATGAAAATTTAGAAAATATAGAATTACCATCTATTGAACCAATAGAAGAAGTTACTACAGTAGAAGAAAATACTGAGGTAGCTCAAGAAGCACCAGTTGAAAGTACTGAAGTAGTTCAAGAAACACCAGTAGAAAGTACTGAGGTAGTTCAAGAAGCACCAGTAGAAAGTACTGAGGCAGCTCAAGAAACACCAGTAGAAAGTACTGAAGTAGTTCAAGAAGTACCAGTAGAAAGTACTGAAGTAGTTCAAGAAGCACCAGTAGAAAGTACTGAAGTAGCTCAAGAAACACCAGTAGAAAGTACTGAGGTAGTTCAAGAAGCACCAGTAGAAAGTACTGAGGTAGTTCAAGAAGCACCAGTAGAAAGTACTGAAGTAGTTCAAGAAACACCAGTAGAAAATATTACTGAAGAAGTAGTTGTAGCAAGTAATCAATTAGATGATGCTGCAGATGAAGTAGTAGAAGCACCTAAAATTGAAGATATTCCGGCTCCAGAAAATCCAATTTCTGAGACACCATTAATTCCTAATGTAGAAAATGTTCCAGAAGAATCTTTATCAACTACAACTGATGATAAGATGACTTTTAAGAAAGAATATGATGGTGCAGATAAAGCAATATTAGTTAATGAAAGTCAATTAAACAAATTAAAAGATTCAAAGAGTAGTCAAAAAGAACTTATGGATTTTGGTAAGAAAACAGAAGGTACTGATGTAGTTTTACCAGTAGCTACTGCTGAAGCAGATCCTAGAGCTCAAATGGAAGCTATGATGGCTCAAGTAGAAGAAGCTAGAGCGAAAAATGATATGGCTAAGGTAGAAGAACTTTTAAATAAAGTTAGCGAAATGAATAGTAGGCAATTAGTTAAATAGAACTTAAGTATATATATAATATAAAAAAATAATGATATATTTATCATTGTTTTTCTTGTTTAAAAGAACTATTGAAGGGAGAAGTTAGTATGCATAGAAGTAGAAAAAAAAGACTAGTTAGTTATGCTAAAATACTTATTCTTATTTCAATAGTTTTATTAGTTTATGGATTTATTTTAGATTATGGAAGTCCTTTAAAAAAATCAATAGATCCTATTAAAGAAATAAAACCTATAAAAGAAAAGGAAAATGTTGTTTCTATTACCCCATCAGATGGTAATGAAGTTGTTTCAGATAATAATGTATCTAATATTAAAGAAGTAGATACTAATAAACCAAATACTGAAAATAAAGTTGTATCTTTAAGTGAGGCTAATAATAATCTACGTAATGAATTACAAAAAAAATATAGTATTAAGATAAAATACGGGAAAGAAACAGAAGGGTATTCTGTTAAGAATGGTTCTTCTGAAATGTCTACTACACAAATAAATGATGATAGTGTTATTAATAGGGTGTTGAGTGAATTAAATGAAACTCTTAATTTATATCCTAAAGGAATGTTCCAAGAAATTAAAAACGGAGGTATTCCTTTAACGATAGTTCTTATAAATAATTATTCTGATAGTAGTGTGACTGGAGTAACTGATTCAAGCTATGAAAATGCAGTTATTTCTATTGCCGCTATATATCCATTTGCTGAATCTTTTTATCATGAGTCATATCATTATATTGAAAGATATATGTTTAAAAATGGAGCTAATTTTAATAGTTGGGATGCTTTAAATCCTAGTGATTTTAATTGGGATACAATAGATGGAAAATTATCATATAGTAATACATTTTCGCAAGATGCTTATTTTGTTAATAATTATGCACAAACATCAGCTGCTGAAGATAGAGCTTCAACATTTGAATATATGATGGCTAATAGTAAAGCAAGTTGTTTAAATAATGGAACGGCTATATGGAAAAAAGCTAATTATATGGCACAAATGATTAGACAAGTTTTAAGTAGTGTTAGAAATAGTTCCAATGTACGTTGGGAAAAATATTTATACTAGGGGGAATATTATGAAAAAAATAGTAATTAATGATAATAATTTAGATAATGATTCAATGGAAATGGAAGTTGTTAGAGTAAAGGGATTAATAATTAATCCACAAGGTAGAATATTACTTGCTCATAATAATAATACATATCAATTTCCTGGAGGTCATAAGGAAGAAAATGAATCTAATGAAGAATGTATTTTAAGAGAAATAAAAGAAGAAACAGGAATTGATTTAGAAATGCCTGAAAATCCATTTTTATGTATAGAAACATTTGATAATAATTATTTTGATACAGGTAAAAAGGTATTAAATAGAATATATTATTATAGATTTATTACAGATAAAGAACCAATTCTTTCTGAAACACATTATGATGAATTAGAATTAGAAACTGAGTTTAATTTATTTTATGTTCCATTTTCTGAGTTAGATAAATTTATTGAAAAACAAATGGATATTGGTAATATGGATAAAAAGATAGGTAGAGAAATGTTATTTGTAATAGAAGAATATAAAAATATTTATGGAGAAAGTATATGAAAATATTAGTTACTGGTGGATTTGGATTTATAGGTAGTCATACTGTTGTAGAATTACTTGATAATAATTATGAAGTTGTAGTTATAGATAATTTAAGTAATTCTAGTATGGATGTCTATGATAGTATTAAAACTATAACAGGAAAAGAATTTAATTATTATATAGAAGATGTTTGTAATGAAGAAATACTTGATGAAATATTTTCTAAGGAAAAGCCTGATGCAGTAATTCATTTTGCTGCTTATAAAGCAGTAGGAGAATCTGTTGAAAAACCATTAATGTATTATGAAAATAATTTATTATCTACAATTAAATTATGTAAAGTTATGCAAAAATATAATTGTAATACATTTGTATTTAGTTCTAGTGCTACTGTATATGGTGATCCAGAAGTGTTGCCTATAACTGAGAATTGTAAAGTAGGAGGTACTACTAATCCTTATGGTACAACTAAATTAATGAATGAAAGAATATTAAAAGATGTATGTGTAGCTAATTCTAGTTTTAAGGTTATGATTCTTAGATATTTTAATCCTATTGGGGCACATAAATCAGGTCTTATAGGAGAAAAACCTAATGGTATTCCAAATAATTTAATGCCATATATTGTTAGAGTGGCTAATGGTGAATTAGAAATTTTAAGTATATTTGGTAATGATTATGATACTCATGATGGTACAGGGGTTAGAGATTATATTCATGTAGTTGATTTAGCTAAGGGACATTTAAAAGCAATAGAACATGCTACTAATGGGATAAACTATTATAATTTGGGTACTGGTACTGGTTATAGTGTTTTAGATTTAGTTAATAATTTTGAAAGAGTAAATGGAGTAAAAGTTCCATATAAAATAGTTGAAAGACGTCCAGGAGATATTGCTAGTTGTTATGCTGATCCTAGTAAAGCTTTTAAAGAACTTGGTTGGAAAGCAGAACTTGGTCTTGAAGATATGATGAGAGATTCTTATAATTTTATATTAAAACAAAAAAGCAAGTAATTTGCTTTTTTAATTTCTTATGATAAAATTAAAAATAATTACATAAGAGGTGAGGTTATGGATAAGTATTATTTTGTACCAGTAACAACAGATAATATAAAGATAAATGGAAGAACTTTATTAGAAATATTGGAAATGGTAGATAAAGAATTATATGATAGGGAATTAAAACGAATTGAAATAACTTATGAAAATCCTAAATGTAAGTATTTACAAGAATCAGGTCTAATTGATGAATATAATAATAATACTAGGTTATTATACAGAAAGAGGAAAGTACCTGAAAAAATTATTATAAAAGAAAATAAAAGAGGCTTATTTGAGTATATAAGTGAATGTGAAATAGTATGTGATGATCGTTCTTTTTTAAGTGTTTATGAAGCAAATGTTGAAGATATAAAGAATTGTATGTATAATTCTTTATACGATAAAACTGTATTAAAATTTGTGGAGTTTGCTTTTAAGGAACAAAAAAGTAAATTTAAGCGTAAAAATAGTGTTAAACGCGGTAAATAATGTTGTTTTAATATAAATAATAATGTATAATATATGTCATTGGAGGGAAAAGTATGGCTAAAAAAGAAAATAAAAATATTCATGAAATAACAAAAAAAATAGAAGGTGAATCTTGGACTAAAGCAATAGATGAAGCTTTCAAAGAAAAACAAAAAACTGTAAAGGTTGATGGATTCCGTCAAGGTAAAGTACCAAGAAGTGTATATGAAAGTAAATTTGGAAAGGAATCATTATATATAGATGCTGCTAATCATGTATTACAAGAAGCATATATAAAAGTAATGGAAGAATCTAAATTAGAACCAGTAATTCAACCAACAATAGATATTAAGAGTATTGATGAAAGTGGAGTAGAATTTGTATTTAAAATTACTACTAAACCAGAAGTTAATGTAAAAAAATATAAGGGATTAAGTATTAAACCTGAAAAAGTAGAAGTAACTGATGAAGAAGTAAATCATGAGTTAGGGCATTTATTAGAAAGATATACTGAATTAGTTTCAAAAGATGGTAAAGTTGAAAATGGTGATATTGCTATTATCGATTTTGAAGGATTTAAAGATGGTGTAGCTTTTGATGGTGGAAAAGGTGAAAACTATTCATTAGAAATAGGTTCTCATTCATTCATTCCAGGTTTTGAAGAAGGCGTTATAGGAATGAAAGCTGGAGATGAAAAAGATTTAGATTTAACTTTCCCAGAAGATTATGGTGCTAAAGATTTAGCAGGTGCTAAAGTAGTATTTAAAGTAAAAGTAAATGAAGTTAAACAAAAACAAGCTCGTGAATTAGATGAAGATTTCTTCGAAGATTTAGGAATGGAAGGAATTGATTCAGAAAAGAAATTAAAAGATGAAATTAAAGCTTCTATTAAAGCTCAAAAGGAAATGGATGCTGAAAATAAATATGTTGATACAATTTTAGATGAAGTATCTAAAAATGTAGAAGTAGATATTCCTGAAGAAATGGTTGAAGAAGAAATTGATCGTTTAATGAAGAGATTTGAAGAACAAATGAGAATGCAAGGTATTTCTCTTGACTTATATTATCAATTTACTAATTCAGATGAAAAAGCATTACGTGATCAATTAGAAAAAGAAGCATACAAGAATGTACTTTATAGATTAATGTTAGAAGAAATTATGAAACTTGAAAAAGTAGAAGTAACATTAGAAGATGCTGAAAAAGAAGCTAAGTCACTAGCTAAAAAATATCAAATGGAAAAAGATGCTTTCTTAGAAGAATTTGGTGGAATTGAATTAGTTCAATATGATTTACAAATGAGAAAAGTTATTGAATTATTAAAAGAATTAAACAAATAATTAAGGAAAACACTTCGGTGTTTTCTTTTTTTGTTATAAAGAGAATTTATATTAAAAAAAATTATATAAAAGATTAGTCTTTTTATTGAAATATTTAAATTTTCATATATAATAGAAAGCAGTTTTTAAAACTTGGGAGGTGCCTATCGATGAATGAAAAATTACTTGTTTTAGTTATAAATGATATGGTTATTTTCCCTAATAATGAAGTTAGAATTGAATATGATAATCAATATGATAAACAAATGATAGATATTGTTGACAAAATAGAAGATAATTTAATGTTGATTGTAAATCCTATTGAAGAAGGAAATATAGATGTTACATCTTTTCCTAAATATGGGGTTTTAGGTAGATTAAAATTAAAAATGAATGTTCCTAATGGAAAAACAAGAATTGTTATAGAAGGAATTGAAAGAGTAGAAATTTCATCTTTAGTAGAAGAAGATAATTTTTATAAAGCAAATTATGAAGAAGTAGAAATAGTAGAAGAAGAATCTAATAAGGATTATTTTAGTATTTTAGTAAAATCTTTAGAAAGATATATTGCTAAAGTTCCTTATATGAGTAATGCTATCATGAGTCAATTAAGTAACGTTGATAATTTAAGTGATTTATGTGACTTGATTGTTAGTTTTTTACCAATTAATTATGAAGATAAGAAAAAATATATTACGACTATAGATCCTGTTTCTAGAGCTAAATATTTAATAGAAGATATGAGTCGTGATTTAAAATTTGTAGAGTTAGAACAAAGAATAGAAGCTGAAGTAGAAAAAGAATTAAATGAAAGTCAAAAAGAGTATTTTTTACGTGAAAAAATTAAGTTAATGCAAAAAGAATTAGGTGAGTCTAATAATAAAGATAATGAAGTAGAAATTTTAAGTAAAAAGATATCTAAATTAAAATGTAATTCTAAAGTTAAAGATAAAATAAAAAGAGAATTAAATAGATATGAAAGTTTAAATAGTAATTCACCTGAACTTGGTATGATTAGAGAATATTTAGATTGGATGATTAATTTACCTTGGAATAATTATACTAAGGATACTAATGATTTAGTTAAAGTTAAAAATATTTTAGATTCATCACATTATTCATTAGAAGAAGTTAAAGATAGAATTTTAGAGTATTTAGCAGTAAAACAAAATACAAATAATCTACGTAGTCCTATTTTATGTTTAGTAGGTCCTCCTGGTGTTGGTAAAACATCTTTAGCTATTAGTATTGCAAATAGTTTAAATAGAAAAGTAGCTAAAATATCTGTAGGTGGAATTAATGATGAAGCTGAAATAGTAGGACATAGAAGAACTTATATAGGAGCAAATCCAGGTAGAATTATTCAAGGTATTAGAAAAGCAGGAACAACTAATCCGGTATTTATTATTGATGAAATTGATAAGATGACTAAAGATATTAAGGGTGATCCTGCGAGTAGTTTACTTGAAGTGTTAGATCCTGAGCAAAATAGTAAATTTTCTGATCATTATATTGAAGAGGATTTTGATCTTTCTAAAGTTATGTTTATTGCGACAGCTAACTATGTAGAACAAATTCCATATGAATTAAGAGATAGATTAGAAATAATTAATATATCTAGTTATACTGAATATGAAAAATTAGATATAGCTAAAAATCATTTAATACCAAAAGAATTAGAAGAACATGGATTAACTAGTTTACAAGTACAAATAGAAGATGAAGCAATTCTTACATTAATTAGGAATTATACTAAAGAAGCAGGTGTTCGTGAACTTGAAAGAATTATAGCTACTTTATTTAGAAAAATTGTTAAGAAATTATTATTGGAGAAAGATGTTGCTTTCTATGATATAAATGATAAAATGATTGAAGAGTTATTAGGTAAGAAAAAATATGTTTATATGGAAAACAATATAAATGATGAAGTTGGTGTAGTTAATGGAATGGCTTATACTGTATTTGGTGGAGATATTCTTCCAATAGAAGCTACTTTATTTAAAGGTAAGGGTGATTTAGTATTAACTGGATCTTTAGGTGAAGTTATGCAAGAGTCATGTCATATTGCTTTAGATTATATTAAATCTAATATGGATAAGTTTAATATTGATAGTAAAATATTTAGTAATAATGATATTCATATTCATGTACCTGAAGGTGCCGTTAATAAAGATGGACCATCAGCAGGAGTTACTATTACAACTACTTTAATTAGTTTATTTACTAATAAAAAAGTTGAAAAAAGTGTAGCTATGACAGGTGAAATTACATTACGTGGTAAAGTACTTGGAATAGGTGGATTAAAGGAAAAAGTTATTGGTGCTCATCGCGCAGGTATTAAAACTGTATTTATACCTAGTGAAAATGAAAAAGATTTGGATGAAATACCAGAAGAAATAAAAAAGGATATAAGATTTATATCAGTAGATAGTTATAATGAAATATATAATTCATTATTTGGTGGTGATAGGTAATGTCTAATATAACAGTTAGTGATTTTACAAATGTTTTATGTTTAAGAAGTCAATTAGTAAATCTTGATGAAAAGGATATTGTAGAATATCATAAAGATTATGAAAGATATCTTACGTTCATAGATACTGTAGCTGTTATGAGCGAAATAGATAGTGCATTTCTTCTTTTTAGAGATGATTTTATAGATAAGATATATAGTGTTATTCAAATATACAGATTTGATATAAAAGATAATCAGATTAAAGAAGCTATTAATTCAATAATTAATTATTTGAATGTAGTAAAATCTTATGAACCAGAATATAAACAATTACTAAAAAAATCTTATCATTCATGGCAAGAAGAAGTTAGAAATGTATGGTTAAAAGATGAAAGTGATTTAGTATATTCGTTAGGCTATGATGCAGTTGTATATGCTGGAATAGTTGATGGTGATATGGATATTATTACTGAAAATGATATGTTCTTATCTTCTATTAATTATTTTGTAGAAACTATACCTAGTATATTTGAAAATAAAGATGTACAAAATAGAACTATGAAGTTAATTAATAAATTAGGAAAAGGTTTTAGTCCATTTAAAAAAGAACTTAGAATGTATTCTCTTGAAACCAAAGAGAATTTACAAAAAATAAAATTAAAAGAAGAATAATAATTCTTCTTTTTTCATATTATTTTTTAGGAGGAATAATATGAAGAAAAAAGTATCTTTTGATAAAAAAATAGAATTTCCTACTATGATAGGAGAAATAACAGAAGTATCTTTAGAAAATAATTTGAAATTTATAAATGATTCTAGTATAGAAGGTAATTTAATATTAATTGGTAAATATAAATTAACAGAGGCTTCTAGAATAGAAGAAGATTTTAAATATGATATTCCAGTAGAAGTAAATTTAAGTGAAAAATTAGATTTGAATACTACTAATATTGAAATAAGCGATTTTTATTATGAAATAGAAGATGAAAAAGATTTTATTTGTCATATTGAACTATCTATAGATGGATTAGAAATAATAGAGGAATTAGAAGAAAATAGGGAATGTGATGGGGATAATATTGAAGAAAAAGAAATAGAAATTCCTATTATGGAAAAAGAAGAAACAAAAGAAGAGGTTATAGAAGAAAAAAGTGATTCTTTATTTGGAAATTTAGATGATAGTAGTGAAACATATGGAACTTTTATAGTTTATATAGTTAGACAAAATGAATCTATTAATTCGATTATTGAAAAGTATCATACTACAATAGAAGATTTACAAAAATATAATGATATAAATAATATAGATATAGGATCTAAAATAATTATTCCTTTTGTAAATGAATAATATTTATAAATGGTGTATAGATAATAATATAAAGATTAATAAAATTATAAATAAAGGTAATTACTATATTATTTATAATGATTTTAATAAATATTTATTAAAGAAAAAAAATAATTTGAAATTAGTAAAATATAATTTACCTCTAATTAAATCTTCTAATGAATATGAAATATATAAGTACTATGATGATATTTATAATAAAAAGGATAAATTAAATAAAATTATTTTATTACTTAATTCAATACAATTAGAAAGCATTATTGATAAAAACATTGATTATGAAAAAATATATAATGATTTAAATAATAATATAAATTCACTTATGAATTATTATTTGAAATTACAAGATGAGTTAGAATGTATTTTATATCCTCGATTTGATTATTTGTTATTAATTGAGAATATTAGTATGTTTTATAAAATTTTAAGTAAAGCAAAAGAAATAAATGAATATTGGTATTCTATAAATGATAATATTAGAAGTTCTTTATGTTTAAATAATATTAGTATGAATAATTTTATAGTTAATGATAAGACTTATATTATTGATAGTTCTAGTATTACTGAGGATTTAATAATAAATGATTATATTAAAATATATAGAGATAATTATGATATATTTGATTTATTTAATGATAATTTTAAATTAAACGAAAAAGAATTATTCTTATTTCTTACTTATATTTCTATTCCAAATAAAATAGTATTATTTGATAATGTATGTGATAATGTTAAAATAATAAAAGAAGAATTAAATTATGTAAGAAAAACATTAAATCTAGTTTTAGAAAAATATAAAGAAAATGAGAAAGCAGATAAGAATAAATTCAATGAGTAATATGAATACATTAAATTTGGTAGTAATAAAAAGAAGAATTAGTAATTGATAAAAAATAATTATAATATTTACTATAATTGTAGATAAGAAGAAAATACTATTTCTTCTTTTTTGTTTACAAGAATTACATCTACAAAATAGTTTATGTTTTAAATTCATATAATCACCTATTTTATAGTATTCTTTTAATTAAAAAGTGTGTTATAATAAATTAATAATTAATTTAAGGAGGATATTATGGAATTAAAAGGAAGTAAGACAGAACAAAATTTAATGGCTGCATTTGCAGGAGAAAGTCAAGCTAGAAATAAATATACTTATTTTGCATCTAAAGCTAAGAAAGATGGTTATGAACAAATCGCAGCTATTTTTGAAGAAACTGCAAATAATGAAAAAGAACATGCTAAAATGTGGTTTAAAGAACTTAATGGTGGAGAAGTACCTTCAACTATTGAAAATTTAAAAGCTGCTGCTGATGGAGAAAACTATGAATGGACTGATATGTATGAAACATTTGCTAAAGAGGCTGAAGAAGAAGGATTTACTTTAATCGCTAAGAAATTTAGAATGGTTGGAGAAATTGAAAAACATCACGAAGAAAGATATAGAAAACTATTAAAGAATATTGAAGATGAATTAGTATTCTCTAAAGATGGAGATAGAGTTTGGATTTGTCGTAACTGTGGACATATTTGTGTTGGTAAAAAAGCACCTAATGTTTGTCCAGTATGTGCTCATCCACAAAGTTTCTTTGAAGTTAAAGCAGAAAATTATTTATAAAAAGAGTTTAACTCTTTTTTTTTAGCTAAAAGCTATTTCTGTACTTATATCATCATCATTAATAATTATATATAAAAAAATAAATCCACTTATTAATACTAATGTAGTAGCAATAAAAGATAAATTATTATATTTATTTGTATTTAATGATTCTAATGCATCTTTTTCAAAATATGAATAGACAATAATTAAAATTATAAAAATAATAGTATTTATCTTTCGATAGTTATTTTTACTATTAATATTATTATTTATAAAATAATCTTTTTCTAATTCATTAGAATAGAAAGATAAAATTATTATTCCTATATAGATAATCCATATAATATTTTCTATTTTTATTTCCTGTAATCTTTTTTCTAGATTATTATTCATACTAAATTGTATGTTTTGTGTTATAATATGATTACTTATTGGGGTGAATGTTATGAAAAAACATGAATTATTGGTACCGGCTGGTGATATGGAATGTCTTAGACAAGCAGTAGCTAATGGATGTGATGCAGTTTATTTAGCATGTAAATTATTTGGAGCTAGAAAGTTTGCTAAGAATTTTGATAATGATGAAATAATAGAAGCTATTAAGTATTGTCATTTATATGGTGTTAAAATCTATGTAACTATGAATACTTTAGTTAAGAATAATGAAGTAGATGATTTTTTAAAACAAGCAAAATTTCTACATGAAAACGGAGTAGATGCATTAATAGTTCAAGACTTTGGAATGATTTGTTTATTACGTGAAAAGTTCCCTAATTTAGAAATACACGCATCAACTCAAGCTAATATTTCATCAGGTGATGTTTGTAAGTTATATTATGATTTGGGTGTTAAAAGAGTAGTATTCGCAAGAGAACTTTCTATTGATGAAATAGATAGTATTGATGTAGATATTGAAAAAGAGGCATTTATTCATGGTGCACTTTGTATATCTTATTCAGGTTGTTGTCTAATGAGTAGTATGCTTGGTGGTAGAAGTGGTAATAGAGGAGAATGTGCAGGATGCTGTAGAATGCCATTTAATTTAGAAAAGAATGGTAAGATAATTTCTCATGATAAATATTTATTAAGTACTAAAGAATTAAATACATCATCTGAAATAGAAAGATTATTAGATAGTAGTATTTATAGTTTTAAAATTGAAGGTAGAATGAAAAGCCCTTTATATGTAGGTTTTATTACTAATTTTTATCGTAGATTAATTGATGGTGAAAAGATTGATTTAGTTGAAGAAACTGATAAATTAAAAACTATATTTAATAGAGAATTTACTATTGGTAGAATGTTTAATACTAGTGATAGTGATCTTATGAATGTATCATCTCCTAATCATAAAGGTTTAAAAATAGGTAAAGTAGTTAAAGTTACAGATAATAAAATTAAAATTAAACTAGATGATGGTTATAGTATTCATCAAAATGATGCGATTAGATTTTTAAATAGTAATAAAGGTTTTATTATTAATTATTTATATGATAAAAATGATAAATTAATATCTTCAAGTGATAATGAATTTTATGTAGATAATAAAGTAGGATTAAAAGAGACAGATGATGTTTCTAAGACACAAGATTATTTACTTGAGAAAGAATATAGTGTTTTAAAAGAAAGAAAAGTAGATGTTACTTTTAATGTTAAAGCTATGTTAGGTAATAATCTTGAAATAGAAATAAGTGATGGAGAAAATACTATTAAAGAAATAGGTAATGTAATAGAAGAATCTATTAACTCTCCTATTAGTAAAGATAATATTATTAATCAATTATCTAAGTTAGGTAATACTCCTTTTAAATGTATTAATTGTAGTATAGATATGGATAATAATATATTTATATCTTTAAAAGTTCTTAATGAAATTAGAAGGAGTTTAGTAGAGAAATTAATTAATAAGAGACAAAATATAAAAGTTGATTTCATTGAAAAAGAAGTATTCTTTGATAAGAATAATTATAGTAATGATATAGGTAAGAGTTGTTTTGTTTATAATGGCAATCAATTAAATAAATGTAGGGAATTAGGTATAAATAGAATATATACTGGTAATAAAGAATTATTAAATAAAGATATATATTATGCTTATCCTAGATGTAGTTATTCATATGATACTGATTATTCTAAACTATTAGTATCTGATTATAGAGATTATTCTAATTATAATGTTATTGGTAACTATACTTTAAATATATTTAATATTTATACTGCTTATTATTTAAATAGAATTGGTATAAAAAATATGTGTTTATCAGTAGAATTAAGTGAGGATGAATTATTAGAATTTATTGATTTATATAATAATAAATTTGGTAAAACTACATTTGAAGTATTAGTATATGGTCGTGTAGAAAATATGATTATTAAAGGTAATATTTTAGGTATAGACGAGAATGATTATACATATAATTTAATAGATTTTAAAAACAGAAAATTTCCTGTGTACTATGATGGTGTTAATACACATATACTTAATCATGAAAATAGAAATATAGATGTAAATAAGTTTATAAATAAATGTATATTAAGATATGATTTTTATAATGAAGAATCTGATAGTATTTATAATATTGTAAAGATGTAAAAATATTATGTAAAAGTTTAAAAGTTGTGTTAAAATATATTTATAGGATGTGATTATATGAATCGTAAATCAGAAAAAGAAAACAAAAAAACAATTAAGAATTATATATTACTTATATTGCTTTTTGGTGCAAGTATAGGTTTAGCATTTTATTTTCGTGAATTATATAAGGTAAATAAAGCAGAACAATTAAAAACACCTGTTATTGATGGTGCTTTATTAGAAATTTATGAAACAGATTTAGAACATTACGTTTTAGATAATCCAACTACAGTTATTTATATGTGTACTGCAGATAATGAAAAATGTAGAGTGTTTGAAAGAAATTTTAAAAAATTGTTAAAAAAGAAAAATTATAATGATCAAATTATTTATCTTAATTTAACTGATTTAGATCAAGATGTTTTTGTTAATAGTTTTAATGAAAAGTATAAATATAAAACTAAATTAACTACTAATTATCCAGCTTTTGTATTATTTGAAGATGGTGAAATAAAAACTATTTTACAAGGTAATAAAGAAGAAGAATTAGATTTAGTTAAAGTAAAACAATTTTTAGATTTAAATAAAGTAGGAGAGTAATCTCCTTTTAAATTGGAGGATGTATATGAATAATATAGTTTTATTTGAACCAGAAATACCACAAAATACTGGTAATATAATGAGAACTTGTGTAGCTACTGACACAAAGTTACATTTAATTAAACCTCTTGGTTTTGTTATTGATGATGCTCATTTAAAAAGAAGTGGTGTTAATTATATAGATAAACTAAATTATCAAATATATGAAAATTTTGATGATTTTAAAAGTAAAAATCCAGGTATTTATTATTATTTTACTAGATATGGTCATAAACCACATACTAGTTTTGATTATAGTAATAAGGATAACAAAGAATTGTATTTTATATTTGGTAAAGAATCAACAGGAATTCCTAAAGAAATTTTAAAAGATGATTTAGATCATTGTATGAGAATACCTATGACAGATAAAGTTAGAGCATTAAATGTTTCTAATAGTGTGGCTATAGTTATATATGAAGCTTTAAGACAACAAGATTATAATGATTTATTAAGAGAAGAACCACATAAAGGTGCTGATTTTTTAGAAAGAGATTAGTATAAAATCTCTTTTTTTTTCTCATAATTTTTTAGGAGGAATGTTATGGGAAAATATAAAGTTGATATTAGTGGTATTGATACTAATAGTTTAGTGTCTTTAAAATCTGATGAAATGATTGTTTTATTTAATAATATGAATTTAGGTGATAAAGAATCTAGAGAAATATTAATAAATGGTAATTTAAGACTAGTTTTATCAGTATTAAAAAAGTTTTATAATAAGTCGGAAAACTTAGATGATTTATTTCAAATAGGTTGTGTTGGTTTAATTAAGGCTATTGATAATTTTGATTTAAGTTATGGGGTGAAGTTTTCTACTTATGCAGTGCCA